>CANRKQ010000001.1 GCA_947631265.1 uncultured Clostridia bacterium
AGCACTCCAGAGTTCTTACAGGAATATCAAGCGTTCTGAAGAAATCAACGGTATTATGATAGAGCTTTTCAAACCAGCTCATGCTCTCCTCAGGCTTGCAGACAACTATCATCTCCTGCTTTTCAAACTGGTGAATACGATACACTCCTCTTTCCTCAATTCCGTGAGCGCCGACTTCTTTTCTGAAACACGGCGAATAGCTTGTCAATGTCTTAGGAAGTTCATCTTCTTTAAGAATAGTATCGATAAACTTTCCTATCATTGAATGTTCGCTTGTTCCGATAAGATAAAGGTCCTCGCCCTCGATCTTATACATCATACCCTCCATTTCAGCAAACGACATTACTCCTGTAACAACGCTGCTCCTTATCATAAATGGAGGAATATAGTATGTGAAACCCCTGTCTATCATAAAATCCCTTGCATATGAAAGTATCGCCGAGTGAAGTCTCGCAATATCTCCGCAAAGATAATAAAATCCGTTTCCTGAGGTCTTTCTCGCGCTGTCTATATCTATTCCGTTTAGCTTTTCCATAATGTCAACGTGATACGGCACTTCAAAGTCAGGGACGAGAGGCTCGCCAAATCTCTCGACCTCGACATTTTCACTATCGTCTTTGCCGATAGGCACGCTTTCATCAATTATGTTGGGAATAACTAACATTCTTTCTCTTATCTGACGTGATAGCTCGTCCTCGCTGCCCTCCAAAGCAGACAGCTCGTTATTTATCTCTCCTACCTGCGCTTTTACCCTCTCTGCTTCTTCCTTTTCACCCTTTGCCATAAGTCCTCCAATTTGCTTGCTTATCTTGTTCCTCTGACTTCTTAGATTGTCGCAGCGTGTTTTTGCAGCTCTGTACTTTTCATCTAACTCGATAACCTCGTCTACTAGCGCGATCTTTTCGTTCTGAAACTTCTTTTTTATATTTTCTTTTACAATTTCTGGATTCTCTCTTAAGAATTTAATGTCTAACATAAAAATATTCTCCTTGATTCTGATTTACTTTTCAAGATTAGCTGAGCAGTTTTTAACAAACTCATCAAGCTCGTCTTTGTTTTTTATCTTTATTTTAATAGTATAGCTGCCGTCAGCCTTAGCCGAGACCTCTGTTTTCTGCCCAAACGCTGACTGCAATGCCGCCTCTAGCTCTGTTGCATAGGTGTTTTCAACGCGAATTGACGCTTTTGACCTTCTTGACTTTTTCTCACCCATAGCAATAATTTTTTCAAGCTGTCTTACCGAAAGTCTGTTTAATGCTGTTTTCTTAGCAAGCTCCTGTCTTAGTCTTAAATCATCAACGCCAGCCAATGCCTTTGCGTGACCTGCTGTCAAGTCGCCTTTTTTTAACATTGTTTGCGTTTCATCATCTAGTTTCAGTAACCGCAGGGAATTCGCAATAGCAGGACGTGACTTTCCAATAGCCTTAGCTACCTGCTCCTGAGTCATACTGAATTTGCTCATCAGCTTTTCGTAACCTAAAGCCTCCTCAATCGGATTCAAATCTTCACGCTGCAAATTCTCTATCAATGCGACCTGCATTGTATCAAAGTCACTCAGTTCCTTTATCAATACAGGGACCTCGCTCAACCCTGCCATTCTTGCGGCTCTCCATCTTCGCTCGCCTGCCACTATCTGATAACCGCCTGTGGGAATTGGTCTTACGAGAATCGGCTGTAAGACCCCGTGCTGACGAATAGAATCAGCAAGACTTAATATTGCCGAATCATCAAACTCTGTTCTCGGCTGTGATTTATTCGGCTCAATCTCCGAAATTCTCAGGGTATTTGCTGCTGAAGACGACGCTGCTATCTCATCATCACCCTCAAAAAATAGAGCGTCCATACCCTTTCCAAGCCTTTTTTTAGCCATATTTCCTCCTTATCTGCTGCCTTTAATTTTAAACAATCTTTTTTCTCTTTCCCTAACAAATTGATACCCATAGAATTGTAAATAGTCTTACTCATTCTTTTTTCCTTTTTTTCTGCCTTTTCAAAAACTCATCAGCGAACTCCTCATAAGCCTTTGCGCCTTTGCACTTCGGGTTGTAATACATCACCGGCTGACCAAAGCTCGGCGCCTCCGAAATTGAAATGTTTCTGGGAATAACCGTTTTATATACCATCTTAGGGAAGTGCTTTTTAACCTCGTCGACAACCTGCGCCGTGAGATTATACCTTTTCACATACATAGTAAAAAGTATTCCGTCGATAATTATATTTGAATTAAGGCTTTTTTGAACCCTCTTGATAGCCTCTGTCAACTCAACAAGACCCTCAAGCGACAAAAACTCACACTGTATCGGAATAATAACGCTGTCACAAGCCGCAAGAGCGTTAATTGTAATCAAATCCAGAGTAGGAGGGCAATCGATAAAAATATAATCATAATCGTCTTTTACGGTTAATATCTGCATTTTAAGTCTTAGCGAACGCCTGTCCAGATCCAAAAACTCAACAGCCGCTCCGGAAAGCGTCTGCGTTGCGGGGACGACAGACACACCTCTGAAATTCGTTGCAACAATAGCCTCTATCATACGGCAATTACCTATGACCGCCTCATAAACCGTATTTCTTATGCGTTTTTTTTCAATTCCAAAGCTGGTTGTAGTATTCCCTTGAGGGTCAAAATCTATAACAAGAACCTTCTTACCCTTTAATCCAAGCGCGGCGGCCAAGTTCACCGCTGTAGTTGACTTGCCCACGCCGCCCTTCTGATTGGAAACAGCAATTATCTTCCCCATTATTTATCCTTTCCTTAATCAATAGTTCTCATAAAGAAAAAAGTTAAGCCGAAATATCTCGACTTAACTATTATAACAATGTTTGTATATTTTTGCAAGGTGTAATTTTAAAATGTTTCACGTGAAACATTAAGTATAAAAACAGCTTGTTTCACGTGGAACATTTTAATTAAAAATTAAAGGAGTTGTTCTCGTTTATCGGAATAGTAATTGTGTATGTAATTTCATTTTCTGTCTGAGTTTTGCGAGAATTTGCCTCAACGCCCGAAAGCCGCATAACCTCGATCGCCTTATTTATAGTGTTCACAAAAAGTCTTACGTCCTTTAAAACGGGAGAGCGTTTTTTATAAGACTCTTTTTTCTGCCTTCCCTCTAAAAGCTTTGAAATATATGCCTCGGTCATCTCAACATTAAGCTTGTACTTGTGTATTCGCTCAAGTACGTCTACTCTGTCGCTCTTTGATTTGAGCCTTAGCAACGCGCGGGCATGCCTTTCGCTTAGCCCCATATCCATAATTACCTGCTGTTCGTCGCCGGGAATTTTTAAAAGCCTCAGCTTGTTTGCCACAGTAGACTGTGCTATCCCCAAACGTATTGCCGCGTCCTCCTGCGTCATTCCGTAAACAGTTATCAACGACTGAATAGCGCTTGCCTCCTCAAAAAAAGATAAGTCTTCTCTCTGAATGTTCTCAACCAGCGCCATAAGTGCCGAATTTCTCTCAGTCATATTGACAATAATGCACGGAACAGTCTTCAAACCTGCGATTTTTGCTGCCCTGAGCCTGCGCTCGCCCGAAACAAGCTGATATTCACCGTCGTTTATTCTGATAATCAGCGGCTGCAAAATTCCCTCCTGAGAAATGCTTTTCGCCAGCTTGGTAAGCTCGTCCGAGTAAAATCGTTTTCTCGGCTGACTGGGGTTGGGCTTTATCAGAGAAACGCCTATTTCAAGAACCTTATTGATTTCTTTTTCTCTTTGTTTTGTCGCAAAGTTAACCATTTTTATATCCTCCCAAAGCGAATCTTTTACGCTCCGCTTATCTCTTTTCTACACAACAATATTGTAGCATTAAGTATGCGTTATTTCCAGAGGTTTTCATCGTTAACATACGACAAAAGCCGTCTGTAATTTACCAAATCAAGTAAATTATAACGGCTTTTTTGTCATCTGACCTTTATTTCTGGGATATTTTCTCGCTGTTTGCGATATTTTTTTAACTGCAACTAACGTTCGGCTATCTCCGTTTGGAAGAGTATAATCTATGATCCTGTCAATTTTTCCGCCTAAGACGTTAATTGCGTTCTTTGCAGCATTGATTTCTTCATCGCTGTTTTTGCCTTTCAATGCTAAAAAATATCCTCCGACTTTTACAAAAGGCAGACAATACTCGCACAATGCGGGAAGATATGCAACCGCCCTTGCAGTTGCTATATTAAAGCTCTCCCTATAGTTCTCATTATGAGCAACATCTTCTGCTCTTCCGTGAATACACTCGGCATTCAGACCTAGCTCGTCTGATAGGGCTTTTAAAAAATTTATACGCTTGTTTAAGCTGTCAAGCAATGTGATTTGTAGGTCGTTTCTGAAAATCTTCAAAGGGCAGGAGGGAAACCCCGCCCCTGTGCCAACATCTATGATCCTTGCTCCTACACTTATTTTAAAAAGAGAAAAGGGAAGAACGCTGTCTAAAAAATGCTTTATAGAAATGTCATCGGGAGATAATATCGCAGTAAGATTAACTTTTTCGTTCCATTCTATCAGCATTTCAGAATACTTTTCCAGTTTTTGATATTGTTCGTCATTCACAGACAGTTGTACGCTGCTAAAAAGCTGTTCCAACTTAGATTTTTCTAATATCATTGCTATTAAGGTCCTTTCTGACAGTATTTCTGGTTTTCGCTTATTTATAATTTTTTCGGTTTTGTTCAAGCCACACCAGAAGTACTGAAACATCGGCAGGATTTACCCCTGAAATACGGCTTGCCTGACCGACACTCAGCGGCTTTATTTTATTTAACTTTTCGATTGCCTCAAGTCTAAGCCCCCGAATTTGCGAGTAATCGACATCGCGCGGCAAAGACTTTTTCTCCAGCTTTCTCATCTGTTCGACCTGTTCCATCTGAATTTTAATATACCCCTCATATTTTATCGACAAATCCACCTGCTCGCGAACCTCTTTTGATAGGGCAGGGCGATTCTTATCCAGAAAATCAGTACCGTCATACGAGCATTGAGGACGTCTTATTATCTGAGCGAGCTTTGCTCCTGTCTGCAAGGGCTCTGTACCGCACATTTCTAAGTATTCGTTTGCTTCTTTGGGAGAAATATTTACACTCCAAAGACGTTTAACTTCCGTCTCTATCTGCGAAACCTTTTCTAAGAGCCGGTCATAGCGCTCTTTGCTTATCAAGCCGACCTCATAGCCTATCGGAGTAAGCCTCTGATCCGCGTTATCCTGCCGCAGCAAAAGACGGTATTCACTTCTTGACGTCAACATTCGGTAGGGATCCATACAGCCTTTTGTCACAAGATCGTCTATAAGAGTACCGATATAAGAGCTTGCACGGTCGAGAACGATCCCGTCTTCACCCGAAATTTTTCTGAATGCGTTTATTCCAGCAATAAGCCCCTGCGCAGCTGCCTCCTCGTACCCCGACGTACCGTTAAACTGTCCGGCACCAAAAAGACCCGAAATCTGTTTAAACTCAAGAGTAGGGAGAAGTTCAGTCGGATCGCAGCAGTCATATTCGATAGCATAGGCGTTTCGCATAATTTCCACATTTTCAAGACCCTCGATTGTTCTTAAAAATTCAATCTGAACGTCTTCGGGAAGCGACGTTGACATACCCTGCAAATAATATTCGTCGGTATTTAATCCCATAGGCTCAATAAAAAGCTGATGACGGGGTTTGTCGGAAAATCTCATTATTTTATCCTCAATCGAGGGACAATACCTAGGTCCTATGCCCTCGATCTGACCGCCGTACATTGCCGAACGCTTTATATTGTCAAGAATTACCTTGTGCGTCTTTTCATTAGTATACGCAATATAACAGGATACCTTATTTTCAAGCTTATCGTGATTATCAAAAGAAAACGGAACAATTTCGTCATCGCCGTTTTGTTTCTGTAGCTTGTCAAAATTTATCGAACGGCGGTGAACACGCGCCGGAGTACCCGTCTTAAACCTTCTGAGTGTAATTCCTGCTTTCTTTAAGCTGTCTGACAGAAAATTAGCGGGCGATACAGCGTCAGGACCGCTTTCGTATGAGCTTTCTCCAACAAAAACCCTGCCTTTGAGATATGTTCCCGAACAGATTATAACAGCCCTAGCTGAAAATTCGCTGCCTATTCTTGTTTTAATTCCGGTAACCTTTCCGTTTTCAGATAGAATTTTAACGACCTCTCCCTGTTTTAAATCGAGGTTTTCACAGCTTTCCACAGTCTTTTTCATATACTCATGATAGCGTGTTCTGTCCGCCTGAACTCTCAGACTGTGGACAGCAGGTCCGCGACCGCGGTTTAATATACGGCTCTGCAAAAAAGTTGCGTCAGCTGCCTTTCCCATTTCTCCGCCGAGAGCGTCAATTTCGCGCACCAGATGCCCCTTAGCTGTTCCTCCAATTGACGGATTGCACGGCATATTTGCCAACGCGTCAAGAGTAAGCGTAAAAAGTGCGGTTTTTGCTCCCAGACGTGCCGAGGCAAGCGCAGCCTCACACCCGGCATGACCGGCGCCGACAACTATTATATCATAATTTTCAATAAACATAAGCTACCTCTGTATTCTGTTATTTTCCCACACAGAAATTATGGAAAACCTGCTCTACAACAGTTTCTGTGACTTTTTCTCCTGTAAGCTCCAGTAAATAATCGCACGCTTTTGATACAGTTACAGTTACTGCGTCAAGCGTTTCGCCAAAACTCAGAGCATTGATCGCAAGCTCTAAGTTATTTTTGGCTTTTTCAACACAATTCTTCTGTCTCTCGTTTGCAAAAACGGTTGTGTCGGAGTTTAAGCTATCAAGCTTAAACAGAGATAAAACCGCATTCTCCAAATCCTCTTTACCCAACTGCTCCTTTGCAGAAACATAAACAACAGGCTTATTATAGAGTGCAAAATCTTCAGCCGAAAGCTTTGACTGTAGGTCGGTTTTGTTCAAAACGATTATGCATTGCTTATCCCTGATTTCTTCCAAAAGATTACGATCCTCGCTATTTAAGTTCTCGCTTGCGTCAAAAACCGCTATGATAAGCCTTGCATTCTCAAGTTTTTTCTTAGCCAAATCAACACCCATACTTTCAACTATATCGTCAGTTTTTCTAATTCCCGCTGTGTCAGACAATTTCAGAATTATGTCACCGAGCCTAGCCGATTCCTCAATGACATCTCGTGTAGTGCCGGCTATATCAGTTACAATTGAACGGTCAAAACCCAGCAGCATATTCATCAAAGATGATTTTCCGACATTTGCTTTTCCGACAATCGCCGTATCAATACCCTCACGGAAAATCAAGCCGTTATCATAATCGCGAAGAATCTTATCCAACTGCGTTAGAACGTTGTTAAGAGATTGTGTTAATACATCATTTTCGACCGAAGGCAGATCCTCCTCAGGGTAATCGACCCACGCGGCAAGTTCAGAAAGGATTCTGACCAGCTCATCTGCAGCGCCTTTTATCTTTTTGAACATCATACCTTCTCTGGCAAGGTTTGCGCTGTTTAACGCCTGTTTACCCTCCGCTGAAATAACGTCCATTACTGCCTCTGCCTGAGTAAGAGAAAGCTTTCCGTTTAAAAATGCCCGCTTTGTAAATTCTCCCGGATCTGCAAGCTCAGCTCCGCTTGCTAAACAGGCTCTTAAAACCTCTTTTGTGACAAATATTCCTCCGTGGCAGGATATCTCTGCAACATTTTCTCCCGTATAGCTTTTGGGAGCAAGAAAAACCGTCAGTACTGCGTCGTCGATGGTTTTTCCGTCGAAAATTATTTTTCCGTATGCACAGGTATGTCCGCCCATCTGAGAAACCGGCTTGCCTGATAAGGGAAAGAAGATCTTTTCTGCAATTTTTACAGCGTTGTTTCCGCTTATTCTTATAACTGATATCCCTCCTACCGCATCAGGAGTTGATATTGCACAAATCGTACTCATTATAGTTCCTCCGCTAAAACAAACTATGCTCAGACAGCATACTTACAAAAAATGCCGCCTGTCGTTTCAAAGCTTAAAATAGGGGACAGACCTGCAAAGAGAGATCCGCCCCCAAAAGTTAATTACAAATCAATTTTTGTGTAAAGTCCGCTTGATCCCATTTCGTCCTCAGGCTTTGGTTTTTTGTATTCCTTTTCAAACGAGCTTACTATATCATAGCCTTTTTTATTGTTGTTTGAACGTCTGTTTCTTCTCTTATTGTCATATTTCCTCTTTTCTGTAGATCTGACAATTACTCTTCTGTAAGGCTCCTCACCCTTTGAACGGGAGGTCACTCCCTCTATATCGGTAATTACCGAGTGAATAATTCTTCTTTCATAAGGATTCATTGGCTCCAAAGAAGTTGTTCTTCCGTTTTTCTTCACATTGTTTCCTATCCTTCTGGCAAGACGCTCAAGCTGAGCCTTTCTCCTTTCTCTGAAACCGTTGCAGTCCAATGAAATTCTATAATAATCTCTGTCTATTCTGTTGCATACCAAAGATGAAAGATACTGAAGAGAATCTAAAACCTCGCCTTTTTTGCCTATTATTTTTTCCACATTATCCCCAGATATGTCTAAAACCGCACCGTTTTCGTCTTCATTGATATCAATAGAAACCTCGTAACCCATTTTAGAAAATACATTTTTAATATAGCTTGCAGCAAGCTGAGGTTTAGTTTCTTCAAAAGTAGCCTCTACCTTAGCTAATCCCTTAACCTTTCCGAACAGAGATTTCTTTGGCTCTTCCAACACCACAAACTGAATTTGCTCCTGTGAAACTCCGAACTCGGTTTCAGCAAGAGACTTTGCCTCTTCTATGGTTTTCGCTGTAAATGTTTTAGTCATAATATTTTTCTCCTTCTTTCAATTATATAAACATAATTTAATCTTCAATATATTCATCGCCATACTTTTCAGCCATTCTTTTTCTTGCCTCCTGAAGTCTTTTCAATTCGGCTTGCTTTCTTTCTGACTTTGTCATCTTTCTGTCTTCATCTTCAGTATCGGCTTTTGCAGGTCTCTGAACGTTAGCCGTACCGTTTTGGTTCTGCTGCATTTCAAGAGCTCTCTGATAAAACCCTTTTTTCTTCTTTTTCTTAGCGTCCTTCTTTGCCATTTTCTCGACCTTTTCAGGAGTATATATCTTATTGAGAATAATCGTCTGAATAAGAGAATAGAAAGAAGTAAGCGTCCAGTATAGACCTAAACCTACAGGAAATCTGAATGCAATATAAAAAGAGAATAACGGCATAATGTACAACATAAGATTCATACCGCGTCCTGTGGTATTGGCTGTAGGATTATTCTTTTTCTGATAACGCTGCGAAATAAACGTCAGGATTAGCTGGAATAAAAATGAGCTTACCGGGATCAACAGATAAAGAGAGGTCCAACTAGGCATTTCGCTCAGAGGGATTCCAAAGAAAGTATAGTCTATTCTTTTCAGTTCCTTGCTGATATCCTCATCAACAACGTCAAACATCTGTCCGTAACCGTTGTCTGATATTTTAAACATCAAAAGCTGCGGACGTGTATAAAGCTGACTTGACAGCTTTTTGTTATCTAATAAAAATTCTGTAAATTCCTTACTATCAGGAAAATATTCAGAAAAAACCCTTTCAACGTTTTCAAGTGACTTTTTATAATCATCAGCAGAGCTCTTTACTTTGACGTTGTTAATCTTTTCTCCGTCTTCTAAAACCTTCTCTTTGAAAATATTATTCTTTTCACTTTCTGTAAGCTCACTGTAGGTTTTACCTGTTTCATCTATCTTATGTGCAATAATTATAGTATCGGTAACAAGGTTTTCAGCGTCGGTTATATTTTCGCTTGCAGTGCTTGTAAGACTGAACGAATTTCCGTCAATATTAGAAACATATTTTAACGGAGCATACACCACCCCGATAATGGAAAACAGAATTACCATAGTAATTATCATCGGCAGGCAGCTTCCCATTGGGTTTACGCCCTCTTCAGAATAAAGTTTCATCAACTCTTCCTGATACTTTTCTTTATTATTGGCGTATTTATTTTGTAGTTTTTTCAGCTGAGGCTGGAATTTAGCCATTCTTGCTACATTTTTCTGCTGTTTAATCTGAAACGGTACAGTTATAAGTTTAATTATAAGAGTGAAAATAATCAGCGCTAAACCATAGTTATTGAATATTATATAGCATAGCTTCATCAGATATCCAAGTAATGGTGTAATTAATGGAATATTCCACATAGGTTTGTCTCCTTTGTTTTTATTTTCCGTTTTTTAGTGAGTAAATACAAAAGCTTTCAGGAACATTATCTACTCCGCCCTTACTCCACGGATTGCACCTTAAAAGACGCCATACGGCTAAAATCAGTCCTTTTACCAAGCCGTGTTTTTTTAATGCACGCCTCGCGTATTCCGAACAAGTAGGATAATACTTACAGCAAGCCGGTTTGATCGGAGATATACACTTCTGATATATTAATATCAAAAAATTTGAGATCTTTTTCATAATTGATCCTGACTTATCCCTTATTTTTAAATATGCGCCGCTTTTTACTGAGTTTTTCTTTTGTTAGACTTAAACGGCTTATTCATTTCTCTCAATACCCTTTGTTTAATAAACCTTTCTATGTCTGTCGATTTTACAGATATGATGTCAGTTCTTGCAACAAATATGATATCAAACCCTATTGGAAAATGCTTTTCTGTATTTCTGTAAGCCGCTCTTATTATTCTTCTTGCTCTGTTTCTCCGAACAGCGTTGCCTATTTTCTTTGAGGTCGTTATACCAATTCTGTTATAAGGACGTCTGTTCGGTATAAAATATACTGCAATCAGATTATTTGCTGAAAATCTTCCCTTTTTATAGGCTTTTGTAAAATCCTTATTTGTCTTGATAATTTCAGTAAACAGCATATATGACCTCAGATAAACATTTTTTAATAAAAAACAAAAGACCACTTTCAATACCAGTCTAATTCAAATTAGCAGTATTAGTGGTCAAAGAATTAGTAGCTTAATTTTTTTCTGCCCTTTTGTCTCCTGCGGGATAGAATTTTACGTCCGTTTCTTGTAGACATTCTTTTTCTAAATCCGTGCTCTTTTTTAGCATGTCTCTTTTTCGGTTGAAAAGTTCTTTTCATCAGCTTTTCCTCCTCCCTCGAGTTATTAATATATATAACAACTCTGTTGAAATATTTTATATCAGCTCTTAGAACAAAGCTTTCCGAATTAATATTATAGTATAAACATTAGCGTCTTGTCAAGCAGTTTAAGATATTTTTACAATTAATTATTATAAAAAGTCATAAACCACAACATATAGTATTTGTTATAATTTTAACATCAATTTTTACAGTCATTTATTAATAATTTTTATAAATATTAAAGTTTACATTCCGGCTTTTTATACGCTTAGACGACAATCTTTTGCTTTGGATAATATATACTATTATAATATATACATAATATAAAAAAATTTCTGAAGAATTTGCTTGTTTTTTTATAAAAAATGTGCTATAATTAATTTAATATTTTTAATGGGTTTTTATGTCCTTGAAACAATAAAATAAAGGAGGTTTATTAAAAGTGGATTCTTTTTCGGAAGTTTTTGAAGATGTAAAAAAATACTGTCTTGCTGATCCTAATGTCAGCCAGATAGGTTTTGATAAATGGATCAAGCCTCTTGAGGCTGACAGACTTGAAAATAAAACTGCATATATATATGCGCAGAGTGAATTTGCTAAACAAACCGTTATGGATTTCTATTACGATCTTATAAAAAAATCATTTTTTGAGGTTTTGGGCATTGAAGTTGAAGTATGCATATCAAATAAATCTGAAACGATAGACGACAGCCAGCAATTCAATTATGTTATCGAAAATGAAAAGCATTTAGAGCGTTCTCTTAACGACGGACTTTACGATCTTACCTTTGACAATTTTATCAAAGGCAAGTCCAACGAACTTGCATATGCTTTCTGTACGGCTGTTGCGGGTATTAACGGGGAATCAGGGATAGGCAACAAAGCCGTATTCAATCCGTTATTTATATACGGCGATTCCGGTCTGGGAAAGACTCACCTGCTCAAAGCTATTGAGCACGAGGTAAAGAAAAAAAATCCTGAAAAAAATGTTATGTATGTGACCTGTGAAACATTCGCTAACGAGCTTATAACATCAATCACAAACAGAGATACCGAATCTTTTCACCAAAAGTACAGAAACGTAGATTTTCTTTTAATGGATGATATTCAATTTCTTTCTAAAAAAGAACAAACTCAGGAGGAATTTTTCCATACCTTTAACGAGCTTTACAATCACGGAAAACAAATTGTACTTACGTCAGACATATCTCCGACCAAAATTTCAAAGTTAGAGGACAGAATCAAAAGCAGATTTGTAAGGGGTGTTCAAGCAGACATTCAGCCTCCTGATTTTGAAACCAGAATGGCAATCATAAAGAGAAAAGCCGAGCTTTTAAATATAGAAATACCTGATTCAGTTTCGAGATTAATTGCAGAAAAGATAAAAACAAACATAAGACAGCTTGAAGGTGCGGTAAATAAGATAACTGCTCTTACTATGTTTTCAAATGAAAAGCCTTCTATAGCGATGGCACAAAAGGTAATAAGAGAAAATCTAATTGAAAATCAGCCTGCTGACATTACCGTTGACAGAATTTTAGCTGATGTTTCAGCAGCATTTAACGTAACTCCTGACGATATTCGCTCTCCCAGCAGAAACGCGCCTATATCCTTAGCAAGAAAAATATCAATTTACGTTATAAGAGAAGTAAAAGGATTAAGCTACACCGAAATAGGCGACGAATTAAAGCGTGACCATTCCACTATGACTATTAACTACAAAGATGTAAAGAAAATGCTTGACTCAAATTCTGATTTAAAAGAAACTGTCAATGATATAATAAAAAATTTAAAAGAAATATAATAAAAAAATATATTATATTTTTATTCATTTCAACATATTTTTCAACAAATAAATTTTTTTATTTTTTCACATTTCAGGTGTTTACAGAAGTTAATTATAAATTATTCAATTGTTCTAACACCGTAAAAAATTAATTTTAAACTCAAAATTTTTAAATTCAGAAAAATTTATACTTTTTAAAATATATTTCGTTACTTTTTAAATTTTAACTGTTAAAAGCAGTTTAAAAATGTTAATAATATTTGGTAGATGTTAAATTTACTATTTTTTATTGAAATCTTGTTTATAAACAAATTCAGTAGCAGACAGCGTTTAAGCTAGTTTTTATACTTTTTAACACTCTCTACTACTACTACTATATTATTTATTTTTATTATTTATTTTTTTAAGGAGAATTTTTTATGAAATTAATATGTAACAAACAAATATTGTACGAGGCTGTTATAAACGTATCAAAAGCAGCATCTGATAAATCTGCTATTCCTGCATTGGAAGGAATAAAAATGAAACTTCAAAATAACATATTAGAACTTACCGGATATGATTTAGAAATTGGAATAAGAACAGAAATTTCAGTAAAATCAGAAGATATGGGAGAATTTATCGTTAATTCAAGACTTCTTTCTGATATTATTAAAAGAATGCCTACTGAGGAAATTCTTATTGAAATTAGTTCTAATATGCAGGTTAAAATATCAGGCGGTGCAACCGAATATACTGTAAGCGCTATGTCTGCAGAAGAATATCCCGAATTGCCTGAAACAGATAGTGAAGATAAGTTTGCGATATCTCAGGGAATTTTAAAGGATATGATAAGACAAACGATATTTGCAGTTGCTGTTGTAGATACTAAACCTATTTTAAAAGGAGAGCTTTTTGAAATACAGAACGGCGTATTCAATATGGTATCTCTTGACGGATACAGACTTGCTGCACGTACGGAAAATATAAATACGTCAAATGATTTTAAATTTGTTGTTCCTTCAAGCGCTTTGAGAGAGGTTATAAAGCTTTTAAACGAAGAAGAAGATGAAAATTGTATCGTTTATATATCAAAAAAGCATATTATTTTTGATATATCAGGTTATTTGGTTTATTCAAGGCTTATTGAAGGAGAATTTCACAATTATAAAGGATCTATACCCAAGACCTGCAATACGGAGGTTATTGTAAATACAAAGGAATTGATTGACTGTCTTGAAAGAGCGTCTCTTTTGATAAATGAAAGGGTAAAAAGTCCGGTAAGATGCATTTTTGACAACGGGCAGTTGAATCTTTCTTGCTCAACGTCAATAGGAAAAATAAGCGACGAAATGAGTGTTGAGATAACAGGTCCGATGATTGAAATAGGCTTTAACTGCAAGTTTTTACTTGATCCTTTGAAAACAATTTCAGATGATAAAGTTAAGCTGCAAATGAACGGCGGAAATCTTCCAATGAAAATTGTTCCTCTTAATTCAAATAATTATACATTCTTAGTATTGCCTGTAAGACTTAAAAGTGAATAAATGAAAAGCTGAGATTTAATATGAAAAAAGAAAAAATTGAGATTAAAACTGAATTTATAAAGCTTGATTCACTTCTTAAATATGCGGGAGTTGTTGAAACAGGCGGAGTTGCAAAAGAAATAATTAAAGACGGATATGTAAAATTTAACGGTGAGATTTGCACTATGAGAGGTAAAAAGGTTCGTGCCGGAGATACTGTTACAATTGACGAGTTAAATATGGAGATTGAAATTATATAAATTTATGTTTATATCTAATTTAAAAATTGATAGGTTTAAAAATTTATCTTCTGTGGATATTGATACAGATAAAAATGTCAACATTATCTGCGGAGATAATGCGCAGGGTAAAACAAATTTAATAGAAGCGATATGGCTTTGCAGCGGACTTAAAAGCTTTAGAAACTCTAAGGATAAAGATTTGATTAATTTAGACAGCCAAGGCTTTAATATTGAAGTATTATTTGAAAACAGTTTTAGAAAGCAAAAAATTGAATTTAAGATGTCAAGGCTTAATTTAAAGGATAAATACATTAAATTAAATGGAGTCTCGCTTAGAAATCTATCTGATTTGTTCGGAAACTTGTGCTGTGTAATATTTACTCCGGAGGATTTGTTTATCGCAAAAGGATTTCCTGTATACAGAAGAAAATTCTTAGATATCTGCATTTCGCAGATTAAAACTTCGTATAGAAGGGTTTTAAGTCAGTATGATGAAATTCTTACTCAGCGTAACTTTCTTTTAAAGAATATAAGTCTGGGAAAATCAGCTGAGTCTGAACTTGACGTTTGGGATGAACAGATGTCAAGGCTTGGTTCATATATTTCAGTTATAAGATATGCTTATACAAAAAAATTAAACATCTTTGCAAAAAAATTATATAATGAGATCTCTAAAGAAAAGGAAAAGCTTAATATATTTTATAATTCTTCGGTTTTTGAAAGTTTGGAAAACAGAAGTGATTATAACGGCGAAATGGCAAATGAATATCTTTCAGAACTGAAGAAAACAAGGCAAGAGGATATAAAGTCAGGCTTTACTGCGATAGGCGTTCAAAGAGATGATTTGATTACCGAAATAAACGGTCTTAATTGCCGCGAGTTTGGTTCTCAGGGACAGTGCAGATCGGTGGCTCTGGTTTTTAAAATAGCTCAGGCGTATATTTTGTATGAGGAAACAAAAGAGGCTCCCTGTATTTTGCTTGACGATGTTTTGTCTGAGCTTGACTCTAAACGGCAGGAGTTTGTATTATCAAGAATTTCAGATATGCAGGTTTTTATTACTTGCTGCGAGGATATAAAATTAAACGGCGGTAAAGGTAAAACCTTTTATATAAAAAGCGGGAGAATCATAAAAAGTCATTAACTAAATCTGTCTAAAAGCAGAAAGGAAATTTATGTTTTTACATCTTGGCAACGACGTTTTAATAAACACTAAAAATCTTATTGGAATATTTGATATAGAAAAATCTTCAATCTCAAAGCATACGAAGGAGTATTTGAGTAATGCCGAAAAAATGAACAGAGTTGTAAATGTATCATATGAAATGCCAAAGAGTTTTATTGTTTGTCTGGACGAGGACTTTAACGAAACAGTTTATATTTCTCAGATTTCAACTGCTACGTTAAAAAAACGGTTTATGAAAAAGAAAATGTAAAGATAAAAATAAAAGTGTATACAGATTTAAGGAGGATAATTTTGAGTAATCAGGAAATCGAAATCAAAGATACAGAAATGAACGAAGAAATATCTAATGAAAAGCTTTCTCAGGTTGATGAGGGAACAAGCTACGATGAAAGTCAGATTCAGGTGCTTGAAGGACTTGAGGCAGTCAGAAAAAGACCCGGTATGTATATTGGTTCAACTGGTTCGAGAGGACTTCATCACTTGGTTTATGAAATTGTTGATAACTCTATAGACGAGGCTCTGGCGGGTTATTGCAGTGAGATCAAGGTTGACATTTTACCCGGAGAAATAATAAGAGTGTCTGATGACGGCAGGGGAATACCTACGGGAATTCACCCGAAAGAGGGTATTTCTGCCGCAACTGTTGTATATACTATTCTCCACGCAGGAGGTAAGTTCGGCGGAGGAGGATATAAGGTCGCAGGCGGACTTCACGGAGTGGGCGCTTCGGTTGTAAACGCTCTTTCTGAATGGCTTGAGCTGACAGTTTATGACGGCGAAAATGTTCATTTTCAGAGATTTGACAGAGGTCATTATACAGAAGAGCTAAAAATTATAGGCAAAACTGACAAAACAGGAACCTCGGTTATGTTTAAGGCTGATCCTGAGATTTTTTCAGAAACTGTTTATGATTATGAAATTTTGCTTAAAAGACTTCGCGAACAGGCATTTTTAAACGCAGGAGTAAAAATCGTATTTTCTGACGTCAGAGACGATAATGATATAAAAACCGAAACTTTGCATTATCAGGGCGGTATAAGGGAGTTTGTAACGCATATACACAAAGTTAGAGGTCTTGACGCAATAATTCCTGATGTTATCTATATAAACGGTTCGGCTGGGGACAGCTATGCCGAGGTTGCATTGCAGTATAATGACAGCTATAACGAATTTGTTATGAGCTTTGCGAACAATATCCACACCATTGACGGCGGAACTCACGAAACAGGCTTTAAAAACGCGCTTACCAGAGTTATAAACGACTACGGAAAGAAGTTTAATCTTTTAAAAGAAGGAGAAAAACTTCTCGGCGATGACGTAAGAGAGGGTATTACGGCTATTGTTTCTGTAAAGCTTACAAACTGCGAATTTGAGGGTCAAACAAAAGGCAGATTGGGAAATCCCGAGGTAAGACCTTTGGTAGACAAAATAGTAAGCGAAAAGCTTATGAACTATCTTGAGGAAAATCCGGCTGTAGCTAAAGCTATTTTTGAAAAATCTATGGCAGCTCAGAGGGCAAGAGAGGCAGCTAAAAAGGCAAGAGATTTAACAAGAAGAAAATCCGCGCTTGAGTCTGCGCAGCTTCCGGGAAAGCTAGCCGACTGCTCTGAAAAGGGTGCAGAAGGAACTGAGATATATATTGTCGAGGGAGATTCTGCAGGCGGCTCTGCAAAAGAGGGAAGAGACAGAAGATTTCAGGCGATTTTACCTCTTTGGGGAAAAATGCTCAATGTTGAAAAAGCAAGGATAGACAAAGTATACGGAAACGAAAAGCTTATGCCTGTAGTAACGGCTCTGGGTACAAGCATCGGCGAGGATTTTGATATAACAAGACTACGCTACGGAAAGATAATAATTATGGCCGATGCCGATGTTGACGGAAGTCATATCAGAACACTTCTTCTGACTTTCTTTTTCAGGTTTATGAAAGAGCTGGTCATACAGGGTCATGTATATATAGCGCAGCCTCCGCTGTTTAAGGTTTACAGAGGAAAACAGGTTAGATACGCTTTTTCTGATGAGGAAAGAGATGAATATATTAAAGAGCTTTCTGGTGAAAACGGTCTAAAGGTCGAGGTTCAGAGATATAAAGGTCTGGGAGAAATGGACCCGGAACAGCTTTGGGAAACAACTATGGATCCCGAAAGAAGAACGATGATTAAAATAACTCTTGAAGACGCTCAGAGAGCAGACGAGATATTTACCATTTTAATGGGTGATAAGGTTGCTCCCAGAAAGGACTTTATCGAGAAAAATGCAAAGTATGCAGAAAATTTAGACATATGATCAGGTTAGATTTAAAACTTATTTATAAATCAGACTTTAAATCAAGAAACATTAATATAGGAGGATTGCTCATTACCGAGCATAGTTATAAATATGAGCAAGGAAATTAAAAAAGATACTTCTTCTGTAAATTCACAGCTGGAAGAACTTAAATCGCAAACGGTTGAACAAATCAACGAATCGTTTGAAGAGGTGAATCCAAAGTTAACTTTGGCGTACAATATAAAAAATACCGAGGAGGAAGAGGCTTTTATCACCTTTCAAAAAAGATTTGTAGTTAAGTCGAGCATTTTGAAAACTGTCGCTTTTGGAATTTTAGCAATTATGTTTATCTATCAAATCATCAAAGCTCCGGACAATTTTGCATCATGGCTTTGCTTTGTAGTATGTATAGCGGTAATATTTATCGTCTGGTATAATCCGGTCAAAATAAGAAAAACGCTTATGGAATCATTAAAACCGCTGGAGGACGACAGGTATATTTTCAAGCTGTATGAAAATAAATTTTCAATTGAAACTGTAATTCCGCAGGAGGAGATAGACCAAGCGATTAAAGACGGCGAAGAGCCTGAAAAAATTCCGCCCAGAGTTGTAAGCTTTAGCGATACAGGGCTTTCTGTTTTGGAAAAAGAGAATATGTTTGTGATCTTTTTAAAAAAAGAATCAATATATGTTCTGCCGAAAAGATGTATGACAGAATCTGAAATTAAGGAGCTTTCGTTAGTATTTGAACAAAAGCTTGGTGATGATTTTGAAAAAGAATCAGATCAGTCATAAAATTGATAAAATGAGAATTAAATACCTTATTATGAAATGAGTGTGATATTGTGTCAGAAAGCGAAATTCAAGAAAAGTCTTTAGCTGACGGCGGAAATACGGATAATAAATTAATTGTCAAAGATATAGAAACGGAAATGAAAAGCTCGTTTATACAATATTCTATGGCAGTTATTGTTTCCCGTGCGTTACCTGATGTTCGTGACGGGTTAAAGCCGGTTCACAGAAGAATATTGTATACTTTACATGAAAACGGTATAACTCCCGACAAGGCGTACAGAAAATGTGCGGATACGGTAGGCTCGGTTTTGGGAAGATACCACCCTCATGGCGACGCATCTGTCTATGACGCGCTTGTGCGTATGGCTCAAAGCTTTTCACTTCGTTATCCTTTGGTAGACGGTCACGGAAACTTTGGCTCGGTAGACGGAGACCCCCCTGCCGCTTATCGTTATACCGAGGCAAAAATGTCAAAGATTTCTGTTCATATGCTTACGGACATTAACAAGGAAACAGTACCGTTTATGCCCAATTACGACGACAGACTTAAAGAGCCTGAGGTTTTGCCAAGCCGTTTTCCTCAGCTTTTGGTAAACGGCTCGACAGGTATTGCTGTAGGTATGGCGACAAACATTCCTCCTCACAATTTAAACGAGGTTGTTGACGCTTTAAGTCTTCTTGTTGAAAACCCCGATTGCACTCTTGACGAGCTTATGGATTGTATTAAAGGTCCTGATTTCCCGACAGGCGGAATAATTATGGGCAGGGCGGGAATTCGTGCCGCTTATGCTACAGGACGGGGTAAAATTATTCTAAGGGCTAAAACTTCTATAGAAGAAATTAAGGGAAGAAACTGTATACTGGTACATGAGATTCCTTATATGGTGAATAAATCAAGGCTTTTAGAAAGCATCGCAAATCTTGTTAAGGACAAGAGAATTGACGGTATACACGATCTGCGCGACGAATCAGACAGAAACGGAATGAGAATTGTCGTTGAGCTTAAAAAAGACGCAATTCCTCAAGTGGTTTTAAACAAGCTGTTTTCGTACACTCAGCTCCAGGATACGGTAGGCGCAATAATGCTTGCCCTTGTTGACGGAGTTCCAAAAATACTTACTTTAAAAGAGATGCTTGAGCATTATCTCGACTTTCAGGTTGAGGTAATCGAAAAGAGAACCCGATATGATTTGAGAAAAGCAAAGGACAGAGCGCACATTCTTCAGGGATATTGCCTTGCAATAGATAATATCGACGAGGTTATCAATATTCTTCGCTCTTCAAAGACAATTCAGGAGGGCAAACAAAGGCTCTTAGAACGCTTTAAAAACGAGGATATGGCTATAATTTTGGGAGATACCGAGCTTACGGAGCATACAAAGGGTCTGACCGAAATACAAGCTGATGAAATCGTTAAAATGCGCTTAGGACAGCTGACAGGATTGGAAAGACAGAAGATAGTTGACGAGTTCAATGCTTTAAAAGAGAAGATAGCAGACTTAGAGGATATACTTTCAGACCATAACAGAGTTCTTCATATAATACTCGACGAAGTAAATGAGATCAAAAACAAATACGGCGACGAAAGAAGAACGCTGATTGAAAATGTCAGCGGAGAGGTTGATATAGAGGATCTTATACCTGTTGAGGATAATGTTGTTACGCTTACACACAACGGATATATAAAGAGAATGCCTGTATCTGTATACAAGGCGCAGCACCGCGGAGGGCGCGGTGTTTCGGGAATGAAACAACGAGAAGACGATGTTGTCTCGGAAATGTTTATCTGCTCTACCCACGACCACGTTTTGTTTATTACAAATAAGGGTATAATGTACAAGCTTAAATGCTATGAAATTCCCGAGGGGTCAAAGGCATCGAGAGGTATAAATATAGTAAATCTACTGACTCTTTCAGAGGGTGAGTACATTGCCCAGATGATAAAAACCAAGGATTTTGACGAGGGCAAGTACATCATAATGGTCACCAAGAACGGCAGAATAAAGAGAACTGCACTTTCTCAATACAGAAACGTCAGAAAGAACGGTCTTATTGCCATTGGAATTGACGACGGTGACGAGATTATGGGCGTGAGAATGACAGATGGTTCAGATGAGGTTATGGTGGCAACACACGAGGGTAAGTGTATCAGAATCAATGAAGGTCAAATGCGTCCAATGTCAAGAACTGCACATGGGGTACGAGCTATAAAACTTCGTCAAGGAGATTATGTTGTATCTATGGCAAAAATTCGCGAAGGGGCAACTGTTCTAACTGTTTCGGACAAGGGGCTTGGCAGGCGTACAAGCTTAGATTCTTACAGAATTCAAAATCGAGGCGGCTACGGAATGCTCAATTATAAGGTTTCCGATAAAAAGGGATATGTGTGCGGAATTAAGGTTGTAGATGATGATGATGATATTATTATGATTTCCAGCGACGGAGTAGTTATAAGGATTAGGGCAAACGACATAAGATTAATGGGTAGATACGCAACAGGAGTAAGGCTTATGAAACTAAAGGAGGACACTCACGTTGTTACATTTACCCGTGCCGAGCATGATGATTCGGCTGAGATAGCTGAGGTTGAACAGCCAAGCCAAGAGGATTTGAATGTTCAAGAGCAAGAGGCAAAAGAGGCAGAGCAAAACGAGGTCGCTGAACCGGAGGATAACTCTGGAGATTAAGTGAAAATATTGATACTGGATAAAGACTGTCGAAATTTTTTCGGCAGTTTTTATATTATGTATCTCAATCTGTTGTAAACAAGTATTTGTGACATTTCATAAATTTTTGGAATAATAATTGTATAAAGTGGATAGTTTTTTTAAAATTGGCAAATTTTTTATAGACTTTTCATTAAGCATATGATACAATGTTTATTAGTAAGTGTTATATACTTTTGTCAGTTATTTATAAAAGCTTTATGGCAGAGTTTATAACTTACTTATTTAAAAATTTATCAAGATGGAGGAAAAGTTTATGAACATCAAAAAATACGTTGCCGAGTTGATAGGAACAGCAGTTTTAGTTTTTTTCGGATGCGGAACAGCAGCATTTTCCGGAGTGAATTTGGTTGCCACAGCCGCAGCATTCGGAGTAACCATTATAGTAATGGCATACACTATCGGAAAGGTGTCAGGTTGTCATATTAATCCGGCAGTATCTGTTGCTATGTTCCTTGACGGAAAAATGACCTTAACAGATTTTATTGGTTATATAATTGCACAGTTTATCGGCGCAATTGTTGGAACTCTGGGTATTGTTCTTTTATGGAGCACTACAAAGCAGGGCTTTGAGGCAGGTGTAACATCTGTCGGAGCTAACGGAGGAGATGCGTTTAACTGGTTTGGTATGTTTGTTGCTGAGGTAATTCTTACTTTTATATTTATTCTTGTTGTAATTGCAGTAACTGAGAATAAAAAGACTGCTCCTAATGCCGGCATTTTCATTGGCATTGCATTGTTCTTTGTTCATATCTTAGGAATTAATATCACAGGAACTTCGGTAAATCCTGCAAGGAGCTTTGGACCCGCTTTGTTCGGCGGAACAGACGCATTAAAAGACCTTTGGATCTTTATAGTAGCTCCTATTGTTGGCGCAATAATAGCTGTAATTGTAAACAAGGCTCTTATAAGAAAAGATAATACAGCAGAAGAATAATTTATTTCTAGAATAATGTAAAGAAAAGGCGGGGAAACTTCCCCGCCTTTTTGTGCATTAATTTATCGGTTATTCAACAAGAGAGGTAATATCTTCAATTGACAGACTAGGCTGAAATGCACGGTTTATGCCCATTGCAATAAGTCTCGAAACTCTCATTATAAGCCTGTCTATAGAACGCGGAGTGACCATCATATTATTCATTTCTTTTTTTGGCGAGGGAGTTTCAAAAACGTACTCTGATATTGTTTGCATATCTACAACGGTGGGAACTCCTATTGCAATGACTTTAGTACCCAGAGTTTTTTCTGACAGCTCTTTTCTTGTGTTTTCCACTCCGCTCCCGGGAGATATTCCAGTATCGCAGAGCTGTATGGTCGTACCCAGGTTTTCCACCTCTGAACAGGCAAGAGCGTCAATAACAATAACCGCAGACGGTTTTATAAGCTCGCAAACAGCGCGAACAGTTTCGCCTGATTCTATTCCTGTATCGCCCAAAACACCTGTCTTTATTACGGAAACGGTTGATAGGTCTGAAGTGTCAACGTCTTGTGCAAGCTGTTTTATGTGGCGCGTTGCAAAGGTCTGATCTGCAACGTCTGGACCAAGACTGTCGGGTGTGATGCTCTTATTTCCAAGACCAATTACAAGAATATTTTCTTTGCTCTGACATAGCTTGTTTATCTCCTCTGCAAGAATGTCTACACGTTCGTTAAAATTATCTGGGTGGTTTTCAAGAGGAAGTTCGCTTTGTATCGTTACATATTTACCTTTGGGTTTTCCAAGATTTTCGGCGGCAGCATCGGTTTCTACTGTAATTTCCGATATTTTTAAGTCTGCCTTTTGATATTCATTTTTCACAATTCCCTCAAGGGGCGTTGTTCTTGAAAGCTGCTGTGCGGCTTCAAGCGCAAGATCGGTACGAATTCCCATAAAATTACTCCTTCCTTTTCAGAGAGGTTGTTTGTTGTGCAATTACACATATTTTAGCTTTAGTTGGTGTTTAAGTCTGTTTAATACTGATTGTGAAAAAAATTCCGAAAAATACTTGCAATTTTATTTTTAATATGTTATTATATCACTTGAGACTTGTTTTATAAAGCAATTGCATTTTCCTCTCAGTCATGCAATTAGCTTGTGCAGATAAGTGCAAAATATTACAAGTATTCTAGCTTTTAGAGGAGGTGTGAAAATGCCGAATATTAAATCAGCAAAGAAGAGAGTTAAGGTTATTAACACTAAAACTGCCAGAAATAAGGCAATTAAATCAGAGCTAAAAACTGTTTTGAAAAAGGCTCAGGCTGCTGTTGCTAACGGTGACGCAAACGCTAAGGAGACAGTTACCTATGCAATCAAGAAAGTCGATCAGGCTGCTGCAAAAGGCATTATGCACAAGAACAAGGCTGCAAGAAAAAAATCACAGCTTGCTAAACTAATTAAGTAATTTATCTAAAATAAGAGAGCGGACTCGTAATAGGTTCGGCTCTTTTTATTTTTAAAAACTCCCCAGAAGAACGCCTTCCGGGGAGTTTACTACGTTTAATTTTTTAATCATAATATCTGACAACTGCGACGACACGTCCTAAAATCTTTACTTCATCAACAATAATGGGTTCCATTGCGTCGTTTTCGGGCTGAAGCCTGAAGTGACCGTTTTCTTTGTAAAACCTTTTAACAGTTGCGTCTTCGTTGTTGACAAGGGCAACCACAATTTCTCCGTTTTCCGCTACAGGAACCTGCTCAATGATAACAATATCTCCGTCTAAAATAGCGGCATTTATCATACTTTCTCCGCGCACCTTTAGCGCAAATAGCTGATTTGAGTAGTTTTTGTCTGGCTGAAAGCTTATATAGTCGGTTATGTCTTCAATAGCAGTAATAGGAGTTCCTGCCGTAACTGTACCAACAAGCGGAACGCTTATACCTTTTTTTCCTGTAAGTTTTATAGCGCGGTTTTGATTTGTTCCTTTTTCAAGAAGTCCGGCATCTTTAAGCGTTTCTATACAGCGGAAACCTGTTGATGAGGACTTAAAACCAAATTCAGCGCAAATTTCTCTGACAGTAGGTGCATAACCGTCTTCGATACGCTCTTTAATATATTTGTAGACAAGCTTATCTCTTTCGCTGAGCGTTTTCATATGACATCTTCCTTTCGTTAGCCGCTTAACTTTCAGTTGCTTAATTAAATTCACACAAATTTATGACAATATAAAAAACATATCATTTGCTGCTTAATCTCTGCACTAATTTTTTTGCAGCTTTGTAAACATCTCCGCAGCCGAGAGTGATAACCAAATCTCCCTCTTTTGCATTTTCACAGATGTAGTCAACAACCTGATCGAAGTTTTTATCCTTTTGCTCTGCTGTCTGCGCGTCTTGAATTTCCTTATCTGAATCAAACCATACGCAACCCGGAATTTTCTCGCCCAAATCCCTTGAATAAATACCGATAATATTTTTTTCACGACTTCCCATTATATCGGTCAGTACGGTGTGGTCTGCTATTTTAAGGGCATCGACAAAGTCATCTAAAAGCATAGAGGTTCTTGAATATGTGAAAGGCTGAAACACCGCCCACACATTTTTAAAGTCAAGAGCTTTTGCGGCTTTCAGCGTAACCGCAATTTCAGCAGGATGATGAGCGTAGTCGTCAACAACAGTTATTCCGTTTACCTCGGCTATTTTCTGAAAACGCCGTATCGCGCCCCGGAAGGTCTGAAGTCCCATTGCAATTCCGTCATAGGATACTCCCGAATACCTTGCCGCGGCGATTGCGGCAAGTGAATTTAAAACATTGTGAACGCCCGGAACGTGTATTGCAAGAGAACATTCTTTGTTCCCTTTAAAATAAACGTCAAACCTTGTTTCAAGACCTTTTATCTGAGTGATCTCGGCAGAGTAATCATTTTTTCTGTCAAAGCCGAAGGTTATTATATCCTTGTCAATCCCTTTAATTGAATCGAGGGTGTTTTTATCATCGCCGTTAATTATCAGAGCCTTTGTCGCATTTGAGGCAAATTTGCGGAACGATTTTTTTATATTTTCAAGTGTTCCGAAATAGTCTAAGTGGTCGGCGTCTACGTTTAGAATAACAGCGACGTCCGGCGAAAGCTTTAAAAAGGTATCGACAAACTCACACGCCTCGCAAACCATAATATCACTTTTTCCGGATCTTCCGCTCCCGCCGATAGACGGCAGCTTACCGCCTATTACACAGGAGATGTCTACTCCCTCTTCTATGAAAATCTGCGTCAGCATAGAGCTTGTTGTTGTTTTTCCGTGAGTTCCTGAAATGCAGATAGCATTGCTATACCACTCTGTAACAATGCCCAAAAGCTCACTTCTCTCCAATACAGGAACACCGCTTTTATGCGACGCGATAAGCTCTTCATTATCTGGCATTATAGCCGCTGTGTGGACAATTAAATCAGCGCCTTTGATATTTTCTGCGCGCTGTCCCATAAATACCGGTATGCCCAGTTTTCTGACCGCGTCAAGAGTATCGGTTTCATTATTATCAGAGCCGGTAAGGTAGTAACCTTTGCTGTGGAGAATTTGCGCAAGCGGATACATACCGCTGCCTCCGATGCCGATAAAGTGTATATGCTTTTTTCCGTTTAATATATTTGAATATGTTTTACTGGTTTGGTTATGCATTAAGAGGTGTCCTTTCATGATGAACATATATTCTTGATAATATTATATAACATTTTTGCATAAAAATAAAGTCTTTTTGAATAAAAATATAGCTTTGGTCAAAAATATTTTTAAATAAAGGTGTGCAAATCACAATTTTATATATTTTTCTATTAAATTCTGCATAAAGCCGTAAAATTTGCACAGGAAAGGTTTAGGACATATGAAAATAACAGACATTAAAATCAGAAAATTGTTGGACTCAGGTAAGCTGAGAGGAGTTGTAAGCATTACTCTTGACGACGTGTTCGCTGTGCATGACATTAAGGTCATACAAGGAGAAAACAGACTTTTTGTAGCAATGCCCAGCAGACGCGATGAAAAGGGTACGTTCAGAGATGTTGTTCACCCGATAAACAGTGAACTGAGAACAGAGTTTGAAACGCAGATACTTTCGTGTTACCAAAAGGAGCTTGAAAATCACAACGCTGAACAGGAAAAAAATAACCCAAGCATTTAGCTTGAGTTGTTTTGTTCAGCCTAAAAAGCTTTTAGCTTTATTAACAATTGCTTTATCATTATCATAAGAGAGTACCGAACACGCACGGTCAATTTCTATCCAACGGATATCAGCGATCTCCTCCTCCTGAGGAATGAAGTTTGTATTTTTAGCTTTAGCAATAAAATACACCACTATTTTATGAGTATCCTTTTTTGGAGAATAAGAAACTGTTTCCCTGAACGTCGGATCGATTATGGTATCAACGCTAGTTTCCTCAAGAATTTCACGATGTGCGGTTTCAACCTCGGTTTCGCCTGCCTCGACGTGACCCTTAGGAAAAGACCAATGACCGCTGTTGATATGTTTTATCAGCAGAATTTCGGTGTTCCCATGATATTTTCGATAAACGATTGCCCCACAGGATTTTTCATTTATCATGAGTATTACCCTTTCTAAAACTAGTTTTAATATATTAAATATATTATAACACAAAAAGATGCTTTTGTCTTTAGTTTTTTAGATTTTTTAAAAAATAGTACAAGAAAAAATTCGCTGGAATGTAAGATTATTTACTTTTCAACTTTTTTGTAGCTAGAAGATGCTTATATGATATTCCATAAACTGTAAGCAGCAAAAATAATATCGTCTACAATTATAGACATTAGTTGTTGTATTTTTACAAAAACTCTAAAAATTTTCGGTATAGATTGTTACTTTTTAACAAAAATAAAAATAAATTATTGTACAATCTTGACATAAGTGCTAATAATGTTATATAATGTATGTAAATTCTGGTAAAAAGTGTTGACTGTATCTAGAAAATAATTAAATCAGCCGCACTTTATGAATTTTGTTACTTCTTTGCTGAAGTGCTTTATTTGGCGGATTTAGAACTTTTTTCAATGTATTGCTCTGGCTTTGGTAATGTTATTCATTAAAGTTACCTGATCAAAAACAAGCTCTTTGATTAAAGTGAAGAACAGATGGCTATCGTGGTTTGGATTGTATAAAGATTTGATTTTTTGTTTTTGTTAAAGAGTTAAAAGTCAAATAAATTACTTTTTAGGATAATTTGCTTTGGATATATTTAGGTTTTGAACTAAATCAAAGAGCGTTGTAAATCCGCCGAATAAACATAATTTATTTTAATTGTAAGTATATTTTAATTTTTATTTTGATTATGTGTTTAATAAAAAGCCCCGAACTTTTGTCCGGGGCTTTTTATGAAACTAATTATCTATTTCTTCAATAAACTTAACAATATCGCCGACTGTTTTTACATTTTCTACTTCATCATCTGGGATTTTGATGTCAAACTCTTCTTCAAGAGACATAATTAAGTCAACAACGTCAAGAGAGTCTGCACCTAAATCTTCTGTAATAGAAGCGTCCATTGTAATTTTGTCTTCGTCAACATCAAGCTGATCAACGATAATATCCTTTACCTTATCAAATACCATAAGAAAAACAACCTCCTTTTTAAAGATATGTCTATTATTTCGGGATTTAATCTTTTATATTCAGAATTCCCGATATAACCTGAAATTTAAAATGTTTATTCCTGATTTTCCTCAAACTCTCCGATTTTCCTAAACTTAGTATACCTATCATTGAGCAATTCGTCAATAGGTTTATGCAAATTTCTTTTAAAAGCGTCACGCAAATAGCTGCATATATTTTCCGCAGCAAGGTCGGGATTATTATGAGCTCCGCCTTCAGGCTCTTCGATGATATAATCGCATATATTCAAAGCAGTTAAATCCTCAGCGGTAATCTTCATAATGTCGCAAGCCTCACGCTCGCGAGATGCGTCTTTCCACAATAACGAGGCGAATCCCCGCGGTGAGATAACAGAATACAGTGCGTTTGAAAGCATAGCCAATTCATCGCATACACCCAGAGCCAAAGCGCCTCCGCTGCCGCCCTCGCCTAAAACTATTGAAATTACAGGAGTTTTCAAGGTCATAAATTCCATAAGATTTCTGGCAATAGCCTCGCCCTGACCTCTCTCCTCCGCCTCAACTCCGCAGAATGCTCCGGGAGTGTCAATGAGACATATGAGAGGTCGGTGAAATTTCTCCGCCTGATGGGCAAGCCTTAAAGCCTTTCTGTAACCCTCAGGGTGGGGCATAGAAAAGTTTGAGGCTTTGTTTTCCTCTATATTACGTCCTTTTACCTGCGCTATAACTGTAACAGGTATCTCGTCAAAGTATGCTATTCCTCCGATTATTGCACCGTCGTCGCCGTAGTATCTGTCGCCGTGCATTTCAAAGAAATCGTCAAATAGCATGGGAATATAATCACGCACAGTAGGGCGAAATTTATTCCGCACAATGTCAAGACGTTCGCTCGCCGGCAGGTTATTCATCAGCGCCGCCCCCTTTGCTCTGGTGAAGCTTTAATAAGTGAGAAAGTGTTCTTCTTATTTTTTTTCTGTCTACGATCATATCGACAAAGCCTTTTTCCATAAGAAATTCTGCCGATTGGAAATCGTCAGGCAGCCTTTGCTTTATTGTTCCCTCTATTACTCTTCGTCCTGCAAACCCGATAAGAACCTTTGGCTCGGCGATGATTATATCGCCCAAAGATGCGAAAGACGCTGTTACTCCTCCGGTGGTAGGATCGGTCATAACGGTGATATACAAAAGTCCGGCTTTGTTGTGACGCGCAACAGCACCGCTTGTTTTTGCCATCTGCATGAGAGAAACTGTTCCCTCCTGCATTCTTGCTCCGCCTGATGCAGTGAATACGATTATAGGAAGTCTGTTTTCTGTTGCAAACTCAAACGCCCGGGTAAGCTTTTCACCCACAACACTTCCCATAGACGCCATCATATACCTTGAATCCATAACCGCTATGACAATTCTGTCTCCGCGAATGGTAGCCTCACCTGTTACTATAGCGTCTTTTAGATCTGTCTTTTCACGAATACTTTCCTGCTTTTGCTCGTAATCCTGAAAGCCGATAGGATTTTTAGAAACCATATCCTTGTCAAATTCAACCAGGCTGTTCTTATCAATTGTGATATCCAAGCGTTCTTTTGCCGAAATTCTTGAATGATAGTTGCATTGAGGACAAACCTTTGCGTTTCCTACAAAATCGTCCATAAAAGTCACATTAGAGCACCTTGGACATTTAAAAAGCAAATCCTTTGGGATATCTGTTTTTTTTACGTCTTTTTTTGAATTTGAGGCGTTTGATTCAGTACCGTTAAATCTTGTTTTTACAACTGAAAACAAATCTTCAAGCATAAAAGATTTTTCCCTCCTCGGTTTATTTCAACGCATAACCAAGTTATGCAAGTCTGAAAATCAATCCTTTAAAATATCAACTCTTCCTAAAAAGCCGTTATCGTATTTTCCGTCTAAAAATTCCTTTCTGCGGATAAGTCTAAGCTGAAAGTCGATATTTGTAGATACTCCGTCAACGATAAATTCCGAAAGCGCCCACTTCATTTTTGCAATAGCACTTTCTCGGTCAGGTCCGAAACAGATCAATTTTGCTATCATAGAATCATAGTATGGCGGAATTTCATATCCCTGATAGACTGCGCTGTCAACCCTTATTCCAAGTCCACCGGGAATATGTAACGAATTGATTACTCCCGGTGAGGGACGGAAATTCTGCTCAGGATTTTCTGCATTTATTCTACACTCTATTGCATGGCCTGTCAAGTGTATATCCTCCTGCTTGATTTCAAGCTCTTTTCCCGAGGCGATAAGCAGCTGTTGTTTAACCAAGTCGATTCCCGTAACAGACTCGGTAATAGGATGTTCAACCTGAATACGCGTATTCATTTCCATAAAATAATAGTTTAAGTTCCTGTCAACTAAAAATTCAATCGTTCCTGCGTTTCTGTAGCCGCAGACCTTAGCCGCAGCGACAGCCGACGCCCCCATTTTTTCCCGAAGTTCTTTTGTCATTACAGGAGACGGAGTCTCCTCTAAAACCTTTTGGTTGCGTCTTTGCATAGAACAATCCCTCTCGCCGAGGTGTATCACATTTCCGTAATCATCAGCAAGAATTTGTATTTCTATATGCTTTGGATTTTCAATAAACTTTTCAATATATATATCGTCGTTACCGAAACAAGCCATTGCCTCGGTTTTTGCGGCGGTTATCTGAGCCTCAAGCTCGGATCGGTCTTTTACTATGCGTATACCTCTTCCTCCGCCGCCGGCAGATGCCTTGACCATAACCGGATATCCTATTTCATCAGCAAGGCGCTTTGCGGATTCTATATCCTTAACAGCCCCGTCAGAGCCTGAGATCACAGGAACGCCTGCGTTTTTCATTGTTTCTTTAGCCTTAGCCTTGTCACCCAGCATTTCTATAGATTCCGGTTTCGGACCGATAAAGGTAATACCGCATTTTTCGCAAGTTCTTGCAAAATGAGCGTTTTCAGATAAAAAACCAAAGCCCGGGTGAATTGCATCAGCGCCGGTTATTTCGCAAGCGGATATTATAGAACGCATATTCAGATAGCTTTCTGCGCTTGATGCCGGACCTATACATACCGCCTCGTCGGCAATCTTTGCGTGGAGTGCGTTTGCGTCGGCTGTTGAATAGACAGCAACAGTTGCTATCCCCAACTCTCTGCAAGCACGAATTATACGAACAGCTATTTCGCCCCTGTTCGCAATAAGAACCTTTTTAATCATATAAAGTCTCCAGTTTTATTTTATTGCAAAAGTAATTTCACAGGAAACAGCTTTCTTGCCGTTTACTGTAGCAAGTCCTTTTCCGACTCCTAAAGGACCTCTTACCTTGATAATTTCAACCTCAAGCGTTAGGGTGTCGCCCGGAACAACCTGCTGACGGAACTTGCAGTTGTTGATCCCTCCGAAAAGACCGATTTTGCCCTTGTTTTCAGGAAGAGATAAAAGTGCGACAGCTCCTGCCTGCGCCAGCATCTCAACCATTAAAACGCCGGGTGTAACAGGGTATTCAGGGAAATGTCCCTTAAACCAGAAATCGTCTTTTTTGATATATTTTGTGGCTTTAACTTTTTTTCCTACCTCTAGCTCGTTTACCTCGTCAATAAGTAAAAACGGTTCTCTGTGAGGAATGATTTCTTTTATCTGTTCTTTATTTAGTACTACTGCCATAATTTATCCTTTCAGCAAACGTAGTTTTTGCTGCGTTTGATAGTCTTGTTATTCTATTATCATTATCGGCTGACCGAACTCAACAGCGTCGCCGTTATTAACGCATATTTCTTTTACCTTGCCGTCAAATTCGCTGTTTACTTCGCTCATGACCTTCATAGATTCTATGATGTAAATAACGTCACCCTTGTGAACCTGACTGCCTACTGACACAAAAGGCTCTTTGTCGGGAGCAGAGGCTGCATAGAAGGTTCCTACAATGGGTGATTTGCATATGTTTCCGCTTTCAGCCGTTTCCTTTGGTTCAGCAGAAACATCTGAATCAGGTACTGCAACCGAAGAGGCAGTTGAATTTACGACCGATGCAGCTGTGCAAGCCTTAGCCTCAACACAGATCTCCAGATCGGCATTCTTGATTTTTATTTTACCTAAGTCGTTATCTTTGATTATCTTTGCAATATCTGAAATTGCTTTAATATCGTTTAAGTCCAAACCGTTTCCCATTTCCTTGCTCATAATTATATAGTCCTCCAATTTGTGCATAATTTTCTGACCTTTTATCTTATAAATCAGGCTGCTACTCTTTATATTTCTTTATACAAATTGTAGCGTTGTGTCCGCCAAAGCCAAGCGAGTTTGAAAGAGCGGCGTTAACAGTCATTTCCTTGTTTCCGTCGACAGAGTAATTCAAATCACATTCCGGGTCGGGAGTTTTATATCCCATTGTTCTGTGAACAAAGTTGTCGCGGACAGATAACGCTGTGATAATTGCCTCAACAGCGCCAGCCGCGCCGAGCAGATGTCCTATCATCGACTTTGTTGAGTTTATCACGACATTATCAGCACTTTCGCCGAAAGCCTTTTTGATGGCCTTTGTTTCATATTTATCATTAAGACCTGTAGATGTTCCGTGAGCGTTGATATAGTTTATATCAGATGCTTGTAAGCCTGCCTCTGTAAAACTGTTTACCATAGCTCTTGCAGCGCCCTCTCCCTCGGGGTCGGGACTTGTCATATGATAAGCGTCTCCGGTCGCGCCGTAGCCTGCGATTTCGGCGTATATTTTTGCTCCTCTTGCTTTTGCGTGTTCAAGCTCTTCAAGAACTAGAATTCCGCAGCCCTCGCTCAGAACAAAGCCTTGTCTTTCAGCGTCAAAAGGAGTGGAGGCTTTGTCAAGCTCGGTTGCTTTTGACAGCGCCTTCATATTATTAAAGCCCGACAGAGAAAAATGCGTTATGCAAGCCTCTGTACCGCCGCATATGCAAGCGTCAAGATAGCCGTCCTTAATCTTTCTGAAAGCCTCTCCGATAGCGTGAGTTGATGAAGCGCAGGCTGTTGTTGTACAGAAGTTATCTCCCTTAAAGCCTGTACGCATTGCTACTTCTCCTGCCGCCATATTGCTTATCATCATTGGCACATAAAATACAGAAATTCGGTCAGAACCCTTTTCTAAAAATCTTTTATGCTGGGTTTCCGTTTCCTCAAGACCTCCGATGCCCGCGCCAATTATGACTCCCACTCTAAAAGGATCTAAGTCTTTAAAATCGGTTCCTGCGTCGTTTAAAGCGTCTTTTGACGAGGCAACGGCAAATTGCGTGAATCTGCACAGCTTTCTTGTCTCTTTTTTCTCAAAATAGTCAAGTGGATCAAAGTTTTTTACTGCCCCGACGACCTTAACAGGAAACTCAGGCTCGTCAAACTGGTCTACAAAAGAAAATCCCAATTTGTTTGCTTTGATATTATTCCAGAATTCCTCGACGCTTAAACCAAGCGGGTTTTTTGTTCCCATTCCTGTGATAACTACTCGTCTCATAGATTATATATCCTTTCTTTGCAGTCTGTGCAATCTAAATGTGAATGTCACACAGTCTAAGAATTATCTTTAAAATATGATTACATTGAAAGTCCGCCGCTTATTTCGATAACCTGTCCCGTGACATAGCTTGCGTCCTCTGAAACTAGGAAGGATACAACACCTGCGATCTCTTCAACAGTACCGCATCTTTTCATTGCTATTACCGAAAGCATAGCGTTTCTCTGTTCCTCTGTCAAAGCGTCAGTCATAGGTGTTTTTATAAATCCGGGAGCAACTGCATTTACGTTTATACCTCTGGAGCCAAGCTCTTTAGCGGCGGTTTTTGTCATACCTATAATAGCTGCTTTAGATGCGGAATAGTTAAACTGTCCGGGATTTCCGTAAAGACCGGCAACAGATGCTAGGTTTACTATTTTACCGTTTCTTTGGCGCATCATCACAGAACCGACGTGTTTCATCATATTAAATACGCTTTTTTGATTCACTGCAATAACAGCGTCATATTGCTGCTCGCTCATACGGGCAAGAAGTCCGTCTTTGGTAATACCTGCGTTGTTGACCAATACGTCGATCGAACCAAACTCCGCCTTTATATCCTTGACCATTTTTTCACAGTCATCGTACTTTGAAACATCGCAAGGATAAACAGTTGCCTTAACGCCAAAGCTTTCACATTCTGACCTTACAGTCTCTGCGTTTGCTTTGTCTCCGTCGCTGGGATAGCAGTTGATTATACAGTCAAAGCCGTCTTTTGCAAGTCTTTTTATTATACAAGCGCCTATTCCCTGAGACGCGCCCGTAACTATTGCTGTTGCCATACACTTTTCCTCCGTTATTTATCTGTAGCTGTTTTAAGATGATTTTGTTATTTGTTAAGCAGACTCTCAGCCTGTGAGAACATCTCCTCTATAATATCCCTGCAAGGCTTGACCTCTGTGATCATACCTGCAATCGCACCGCATAAGAACGAGCCTTCCTCAAGGTTTCCGTCCTGAACAGCTTTTCTCAGCGAGCCTAGAGTGATTTCTTCAAATTCGTCAGGCGTAAGACTTCCGTCTTTTTCACCTGAAACAAGCCTTTTAGCAAACTTTGTTTTCACATTTCTGCAAGGGTGTCCCGTTGACCGCCCTGTAACAATGCTGTCTGTATCCTTTGCTTTTACAACAAGCTCTTTATACGTCGGGTGAATCTGACATTCCTCTGCGGCAAGAAAGCGTGTTCCGACTTGAACGCCCTCTGCTCCCAGCATAATAGACGCGGCGATTCCCCTGCCGTCTGCAATTCCACCTGCTGCGATAACCGGAATATCAAGAGCGTCAGCCACCTGCGGAACAAGGCACATTGTTGTGTTCTCGCCGATATGTCCGCCCGATTCAGTACCCTCGGCAACGACGGCGTCTGCGCCTGCTCTTTCCATTCTCTTTGCGAGCGCAACCGACGGAATAACCGGTATGACCTTTATTCCTGCCTCTTTCCAAGAATCCATAAACTTACCGGGATTTCCTGCACCGGTCGTGACGATAGGAACTTCCTCCTCAACGACCAGCCTAGCCAGATCCTCGGCGTTAGGAGACATAAGCATAATATTTACTCCGAACGGCTTGCCGTTTACAGTCGCTTTGGTTTTTCTTATCTGTTCTCTTAGATAGTCAATAGGGGCAGAGCCGCCTGCTATAAGACCAAGTCCTCCCGCATTTGATACGGCAGACGCGAGAGTTGATTCTGCTATCCAAGCCATACCGCCCTGAATTATAGGGTATTTTATACCTAAAAGCTCAGTTATTTTAGTATTCATCGAATTTCCTCATTTCTGTTTATTATTAAAGACTAAAATTAAAATTCAAACACAACTCCGCCGTAGGTAAGTCCCGCACCAAAGCCTACGATACAAGCCTTATTGCCTTTTTTCAGATTGCCGTCTTTAACAGCGTCATACAATGCCATGGGAACAGACGCGCTTGAGGTGTTGCCGTGGTTTTCGAGATTCAAATAGAACTTGTCCATAGAAAGCCCGAGGTTCTTTGCGGCGGTTTCTATTATTCTGATATTTGCCTGATGCGGAATTATAAGGTCTAGATCGGCAGGGGTTATGCCGATTTTTTCACAAGAATTAATAACCGCTGATGGGAGCGTTTTTGTGGCAAATTTGTAGACCTCTTTGCCGTTTTGAAACAGATAATGACTATTTCCGTCAGGCATTTTATCGTCAAATCTATCGTGGTTAGTGGTAAACGGAGTTTCTGACTGATAGCTTCTTACAAGAAGAAATTCAGCGCCTGTTCCGTCAGCGCCGAGATAGCTTGAGAACATCTTGTTATCGTTGAGTTCCAGAACTACCGCCGCCGCCCCGTCTCCGAACAGTATGCAGGTTGAACGGTCGGTATAATCGGTGATTTTTGAAAGCTCCTCGGCTGATACGACCAAAGCATACTTAATGTCTTTATCAGTCTCTAAATATCTTTTAGCCATATCAAAGGCGTATACAAATCCTGAGCAAGCGCAATTTATATCAATCGCTAATGAACCTATAGCTCCGATTTCTCTCTGAATAAGACAGGAAACAGACGGAGTTGAAAAATCATTTGTAATAGTAGTAACAATTATAATTCCGATGTCTTTTGGATCAATGTCTGCGTCTTGTACGGCCTCTTTTGCAGCCATTGCGCCCAGATGATAAGTAGGTTCGCCGTTTGTGATGTGTCTGGATTTTATTCCTGTTCTTGTAGTTATCCACTCATCGTTGGTGTCCACAATTTCAGACAGCATATCGTTTGTAACTATTAAGTCGGGAACGTACTTACCTACGCCAATGATGTTTACACCGGTCATACAAAAATTCCTCTCTCTTTCATATTGAAAAATTTATAAATAAATGATATAATCTTGACTGTACAATGCTTAAAAAAATCAATACCTCATTGATAATCATTATAAGCAACGCCCATAACAGCTAAACGCAGGTATTTGCCGGGGCTTTTCATAAAAAGCAGCCGACGTTTCAAGGGCGGAGTTCTGGTTGATGTTATATATTATACTATTTTTATGAAAAAAGGTCAACATTTATTTGTTAATAACAATTGTTTGATTGCTATTATATTAAGATAAGGGGTAGTTATATGTCTAAAAATGTATTTATGTTTTCGGGACAAGGTTCGCAGTATGTAGGAATGGCAAAGGATTTATATGATAATTTTGAAGGTTCAAAGAAGATATTCTCCATTGCCGAAGATGTTTTGGGCTATGACCTTGCGGGAATAGTTTTTGAGGGTCCTGATACTGAGCTGAACAAAACAGCAGTTTCGCAGCCTGCCATAATGGCAGCGTCGCTTTGCGCACTTGAGGCTGTTAAGGCAAAGGGAATAGAGTGCGGGGCGGTTGCAGGACATTCGCTAGGCGAATATGCGGCGATGGTTTGTTCGGGTATGCTGAGTGTGGAAGACGGCTTTAAAGTAATAAAAGCAAGGGCAGAGGCAATGCAGAAAGCGGCAGAAAGTTCAGACGGTGCTATGTGTGCAATAATCGGCTTGTCAGCAAGCGAGGTCGAAGAGATTTGCGGATCAATAGACGGTTATGTTGTTCCTGTAAATTACAATTCATCTGTTCAGACGGTGATAGCAGGAGATACTGACGCTATTGAAAAGGCTATAGAGGTATTTACCGAGAAAAAGGCAAGAGCAGTTAAACTTAATGTAGCGGCAGCTTTTCACTCAAGGCTTATGCAGCCTGCCGCAGATGAATTTCAAGAGGCAATTAAAAATATAGAATTTAATGCGCCGACGGTTGATTTTTACAGTAATGTTTTAGGAGATAAGCTGACTGACTTTTCAAATATGCCGGAGCTTTTGGCTAAGCATATTGTTTCGCCTGTCAAGTTTACAAGCGAGTTGGAAAAAATGAAGAACGCTGGTTTTGATACATTTATTGAACTCGGACCAAATAAGGTTTTGACAGGGCTGGTAAGAAAAACTCTCACAGAAGTCGAATTTGCAAATGTTGAGAATATGAAGACCTTGGAAAAGGCTGTTGAAAAAATCAATCTGTAGTAAATTACATAATTAAATATACATAAGCCATACCGACCGTTTAAGTCAGTATGGCTTTTTTATTGCGGGTGTTATTTGAGATTTCCCGTAGAAGGGTTTTCAAGCAATATGCCGTCGCTGGTAAAACGCGAGCCGTGGCAAGGGCAGTCCCACGAGTGTTCTGCGCTGTTCCATTTTAACGCGCAGCCGAGATGAGGACAGCGTTTTGCAGTAGGGGTAAGCAGGTTTACGGTTGCCTCAAATGCATTTACCGCAAGCTGAGGTGTTAATATACTTCTCGATGGGTTAAAAACATTCGCCCATTCTGGTTTTTTACCCATTACCATATCGCTCAAAAGCATAGCCGATACCATTGAAGATGTCATTCCCCATTTGTTAAAGCCCGTAGCAACATAGATGTCGTTCAGCCGCTTTGAATAATGCCCTATATACGGAATACCGTCTAGGCTCATACAATCCTGCGCCGCCCAGTGAAATTTTTCTACAGCGTTTGGATAGTTTCTTGAGGCAAAATGCCTAAGTTCAGACCAGTTTCCGCCCTTTTTTCCTGTGCGGTGCGAGCCGCCTCCTAAAAGAAGATACTTTCCGTAATTTCTGAATGATAATCCCTTTTTGTTTTCGTCAACATACATACCCTTTAGCTCAGGAGCGTTTTCTAAGGCGATAACATATGAACGGTGCTGATAAAGCTTTAAAAAGTAACTGCCGTGCTTGTTCATAAAAGGAAAATGCGTAGCGGTAATTATTTTGTTTGCCTGAATTTCCCCTCTGTCTGTGAGCGCTTTGTTATTTCTTATTTCACGAACAAAGGTGTTTTCCAGTATATTAAGACCTTTACATATTTCTGATGTGAATTTCAAAGGGTTAAATTGCGCCTGATCAGAAAATTTTACTGCGCCTGCCGTTTTAAACGGCAAAGATACATTTTTAACAAGATGCGCCTTAAACCCTATCTTTGAAAGAGCGTAAAACTCTTTTTCAAGAAGCGATATATCGTCAAGCGAATAGACGTAGTTATCCTTGATTTCATAATCGCAGTCAATTTTTGAGCACAGCTTTTGATATTCTTTTAAAGCAGACTGATTTGCGTAAAGATACATTGACGTTTTCTCTGCGCCTAGCTTTTTGAGCAATTTGTAATATATAAGCCCGTGCTGAGAGGTTATTTTTGCGGTAGTGTTTGCGGTTGTTCCAGAGCAGATTTTTCCTCCCTCGGCAAGGATATAGTCAACGCCCTTTTGTTTCAGAAGGTATGCGCATAAAATTCCTGCCAGACCTCCGCCGATTATCAAAACGTCGGTCTTTTTTTTGCCCTCAAGCCGCGGAAACTGCGGAAAGCTGATATTTTCGTTCCATATTGAAGTCATAATGATCCTCCTCTATTATTGAAATGGCTTTAACTTGTCAGTTAAAACGATTTTACATTCTTTTTATTATTATTTACAGTAAATGCTATGTTATCAGAAATTTATATAAATTTAGAAAGAAAACAAAGGCAAACATATTTTGGTAACAAAATTATTCAAATAATCATATTATTAATTCAGGGGCTGTTGTAGTTACTATAGGAGGTCTGCCGATGCCGACGATAAGCTTATGTATGATTGTAAAAAACGAAGAAAGCGTTCTGGGAAGATGTTTATCTTGTGTCAAGGATATTGCAGACGAGATCATAGTTGTTGACACAGGGTCTGAGGACAAAACAAAAGAAATTGCTGCAATGTACACTGATAAAATATACGATTTTGAATGGATTGACGATTTTGCGGCTGCAAGAAATTTTTCGTTTTCAAAAGCGAAAATGGATTATATAATGTGGCTGGACGCTGACGATATTATCGACTATGAAAATCGGCAAAAGCTTTTGGAGCTGAAATCATCACTTGACCTATCGACAGATATAGTAATGATGAAGTATCATGTTGCTTTTGACGATAATGATAATCCGACATTTTCATATTACAGAGAAAGACTTATGAAAAGGTCGCGTCATTTTTTGTGGAAGGGTGAAATTCATGAGGTAATAACACCCAGCGGAAATATAAAGTACTGTGACGTTGCAGTTTTTCATAAAAAGCTTAAGGTGAACGATCCCGATCGAAATATAAGGATCTTTGAAAAGCTTTTGAAAGAAGGTAAAAAACTTGAGACCAGACAAAAATTCTATTATGCTCGGGAATTATACTATCACGAAAAATATTCGGAGGCAGTAAAAGTATTTGAAGAATTTTTTAATGCTGATGATAAGTGGATTGAAAACAGCATAAGCGCGTGTCTGGACATATCCAGGTGCTATTTAAGGCTGGGTGATGAAAACAAAGCGTTGCAGAGTCTTTTTAACAGCTTTATTTATGACAGTCCCCGGGCAGAAATCTGCTGTGAAATAGGATTTATAAAAATGAAGAATAAAAAATATAACGAAGCAATATTTTGGTATGAGCTTGCATCTAAGATGAAGTATCCTATTCAAAGCGGCGGTTTTTCATCAGTTGACTGCTATGGATATATTCCTTATATGCAGCTTTGCGTGTGTTATGATAAGATAGGAAAATATCAGGAAGCTTGTAATTATAATGAAAAAGCAGGAAAAATTAAACCTGACGATAAAAATTATCTTGCAAATAAAAGGTATTTTGATCAGCGATTAAAAAATATCAAAAAATAATTTTAGGGGGAAAGCTTTATATGAATATTTATAGAGGTTCAGGTGATTGCTCAGACAGCACAAACATCAAGTTTTGCAATCCTTGCTGTTCGTCCGTATGCTGTCCGTCAATGATTGCAGGACCTACAGGCGCAACCGGAGTAACAGGAGCTACTGGTCCTACAGGTCCTACAGGTCCGACAGGACCGACCGGTGCGACGGGAATAGCAGGAGCTGCAGGAGTAACCGGACCAACCGGTGCAACTGGTCCAACAGGTGCGACAGGACCAATAGGTCCGACAGGTGCTACCGGAGCCGCAGGCTTAGACGGTGCAGCAGGAGCAACAGGTGCTACTGGTGTAACAGGACCAACAGGACCGACCGGTGCGACAGGAGCTGCAGGCTTAGACGGTGCAGCAGGAGCAACAGGCGCTACTGGTCCAACAGGACCAACTGGTGCAACAGGACCAATAGGTCCAACTGGCGCTACCGGAGCAACAGGTGCAACCGGAGCAACAGGCGCTACCGGAGTTACAGGTCCTTCTGGTCCAACAGGTCCTTCTGGCCCGACTGGCCCGACTGGCCCGACTGGTCCTTCTGGTCCTACAGGTCCGGCAGCAGGATTGGCAGCATTCGGAGGACTTTATGATGATACTACGGGAGCACTTACTCTTGCAGTAGGAACACCTACACAAGTTCCTCTTTCAACAGCAATGCCTACTCTGGATGTAACCGCAGCTGACAATAGCTTAACTGTAGAACAAGGTGGAATATATGAAATAACCTACTCGCAATTGGCATCTGTAGCAGCTGGAGCAACTTTGACATTTGCGGTACGTGTAAATGGTGTTAATATTCCGGAGACAGAAACTTCAAGAGTTCTGGCTGTTGGTGTAAGCGATTTGTTCAGCGGAAGCGTCATAGTAACTCTTAACGCCGGAGACGTTGTTGATATGGCTGTTTCTTCGCTGGTTTCAGTAGGAGTAACATTAGGAGACGGTGTTAATGCATCACTTGTTATTAAAAAGATAAGCGATTTACCTGCATAAACAAAAACAGACTGGATAATATATTGCTTAATGATATAGATATTTTTAAATTAAGATGTAACAACAGTAAGCAATATAATAAAAGCCATACTTGCCGACAAGGCTTGTATGGCTTTAGTTTTTTAGCTATATATTTTAGTTATATATTAGAATGTAAGTTTTTACGAAAATACTTAAACGATTTTTTATGTCGAAGCTGTTACTCTGTAAGCGAATAGTAAACCTCTGCATATACATTGCTGTCAGTTTTAAAATAGAGTCCGTCACAGAATATATACCCGTTCTTTGTAAGATAAATCTCTACAGTTGTTTCGTCTGACATATTTAGAAACAAAACAACTTTCTTGTCATTATTATCAAATACAGATTCATCGCCGCTAATGAGAGATGCGTTATTTAAACTGTCAAGAAATAATTTCTGATTTTTCTCAGATATTCTTGTTAAGATGTTGCTTTGATTAAACAAAGCTATATCCAGATTTGTACCGCTGTAAAAATTTATAAAGCTTAAATTTTTATCAATATGCAATATATCGTTAAAAAGCTCTGAGCCGCTGGATACCACAGATGTTTTGAGACTGTTTATATCGTCGAAAATATAAATATATCTTTTTTCTGTTGATTTGTCCTTTGTGACCATTCCCAGTCTGAAACTTTCTGAATAACCGTTTACAGTATAAACCTTTCCGTTTACGTTTGATGTAACATCCTCAGTAGCTTTATTATCGATCTTTCCTGTTGTTTTACCCAGAAAAACATTCAGAAGTTTAGTTCTTGAATTATCGCTCTCTTCAAGCGAGCAGGTTTTAATATACGATTTTCCCTTGTAGATTATGACATCATTGCTGTTTTCGTCTAAATTTTTGTATGAGAAGTATTTATCCGGCGCGGACGGTTTGTTTTCGTTTGACTTATCAGGAACAATAATGATTTCGTCAGGCTTGCCGGTAGTTGACTTGGCTGCTTTTTTAGTGGTTTTTGTCTGTACGGTTGTCGTTGGTTTGCCGGTGTTCTTTTTTGAGGTCTTTGTTTTATCGGTAGTTTTATAAGAAACAGACGTTTTATTAGATGTAACAGTCTGGTCGTTGACCGAGAGGGTTGGCATTTGATTTAAGTCGGAAAATAACGATGTGCTAAATAAAGCTATTGCTACACACGCCGCAAGCAACGAGCAGGTTACAAGTATGTTGTTTCTCTTTTCCCGAACCTTTTTCTTTTGCTCAACAAGCTTAAGAATTTTCTCGGTTTGTTCTTTATAGCTCCTCATAATTAAATCCCTCCTTTATCATGGTTTCTCTAAGAGCCTGCTTTGCTCTGAATACCAAGTTTTTGATTTGTTTGTTGTTCTTTTTCAGAACAAGCCCCGCCTCTTGGTATGACATTTCTTCAAAGTAAATCAGATATAAAACGTCGCTGTAGTCCTTTTTTATTTTCTTTAGACAAGCGCGCAGCTCTTCCTGCTGTTCACTTCTCACAACAGAACTCTCTAAAGCGCCTTCTTCGGCGGCGTCGCTGTCTGACAGAGCTATATGTGAATGTCTTTTATATTTGCGGATATAATCAATAGCATTGTTTCTTGCTATTCTGAAAAGCCATGTTTTAAATGAGTATTTTTCAATATACGGACTTCTCTTTACTATCAGCTCAGCAAAGGTGTCGGCTGCAAGATCCTCCGCAATTGCCAGATTTTTTACATATCCGTTTATAAACAGTATCAAATTGTCATTAAACATCTTTACCAGTTCCTCAAGACCCGAATTATCTCCATTGAGGAATCTATAGTAACATTCCGCACCGATATTCACAGATATTCACCTCTTGTCAGAAAATCAAATATGCACGTAATATATAAGCGTTTAAAAACGCAAAAAGTCTCACTAAAAATATTAAAAAACCATATTTTTTGTAAAGCTCACTATTGGTTGTATATAGAAATCAGGCACAGATATGTGCCTGATTTGCTTCTACCCATTTATATTTTTGTAAATAACTTTTTTACCTATCAGGATTTTTGCTTTTTTAATTCCACTGCCCTTTAGTTTTTTCTTTAAGTCTTTTGCTACTTTCTTATTTTGCACATAAAACTTTATATTCTTTGCATTATCAAATGTTCTGTCTTCGATTTTAGGCGCCTTCTTTTTATTTTTTAATATTATTTTTATTTTTCTTTTGCTCGCAAAAGAATATCCTGCTAATGAGTATCTTTCAAGTTTAGATACTTTTTTCCCCAAAGTAAGTTTTGTTATACAACCGTTACCAAAATCACTACAAATAACTTTTACGGTTTTACTAACCTTAACATCAGAATTCCAGCCAACGACATCATATAATTTTTTCCCGTCTTTTGAAAGTATCTGATTGTTCTTTACTTTTAAATACTTATTATCCTTTGTAATTGTTAATCTTAAATTAGGCACATCTCCAAAACTACAATATTTAAGAGTTTTAGGCAGAGTTAATTTTCTTAATTTAGGGCAATTTTCAAGATATAAATGTTTTAATTTAGAATCAGGAGCAATATTTATATTTTCTAAGTTCTGACAATCTAGGTTAAAGCTAAGAAAATTAAGCTTTGATCCGGAAGGAATATTTATAGTTTTTAAAGTAAAATAGTAATGATCAGTACTAAGGTATTCATCTGCATAAGTAAACATTATTGTTTTAATATTTTTACTGACATTTATTGTTTCTATAAATCCACCAAAATCATCGTTAGAATAACCCTCTATGTCAACACTTAAATCCGTTACAGGATATGTTATACCGTTATGTGTAACTGTTTCAGGAATGTTTAATTCCTTAATTTGTGGTGTTATCTCCTTAATAATTGCTTTTCCATTTAAAATGTCGTAGCAGAAGTCGCCTTCGCGAAAATATAATTCAGATGCAGATACATTTAAAGTTGGTACGCAAATAGTTGCCATGATTGTCAGTGTCGTTAATAGGCTGAATAATCTTTTTAGTTTTTTCATAGTCATTACCTTCTTTGTTATGATAATTTTTCTTTCTTACTTATACTAGCGTTGTAAAACGCAAAAAGTCTCACTTTTTTAACAATTCTTTTAGCTCTCGCCGGAAAATATTTTCCGGCGAGAGCGGTAAAGCGATTTTTGAAATTTATAAAAATGTGTGAATTAAAAGAGTAGCTCTTTATTAAATGTGCAAATCGTATTGCAGTTGCGTTTTAGAAGTATCTGTTTTTCTTATCATATCTCTCAGCGGTAAAATCATTGAAGGCGTGACTGAAAGCTCATCAACGCCGATTTTCAAAAAGGTTTCAGTCAGCTCCAAATCTGCACCCAGCTCTCCGCAGATCCCTGCTCTTATGCCGTTTGCGTGAGCATTTTTAACGACCGTATTTATCATACGGAGAACAGCAAGATGATGTGGGTTGTAGAACCTGTCGGTTTTTGAATTTTGCCTGTCAATTGCCATTGTATATTGAGATAAATCGTTTGTACCTATGCTGAAAAAGTCAACCTCTTTGGCAAGCTTATCGGATATAAGAGCTGCTGCGGGAGTTTCTATCATAATTCCCTCCTCGATATTACGGTTGTAAGCTATACCTCGTTCATCAAGCTCTTTTTTTACCTCATTAGTGATTTTTTTTATTTCTAGAACTTCTTCTACAGATGTTATCATTGGATACATAATTGCAATTTGTCCGAAAGCGCTTGCTCTGTACAACGCTCTGAGCTGTGTTTTGAAAATCTCTTTATTTGTAAGGCATATTCTTATAGCGCGAAGTCCCATAGCAGGATTTTGTTCATCTTCAAGCTTGAAATAGCCTGCTTGTTTGTCGGCTCCAATATCAAGAGTTCTTATTACAACCCTTTTGCCCGAAAGAGATTCGGCGGCGGTTTTGTAAATTTCAAACTGCTCCTCCTCTGAGGGAAAGCTGTTTTTTTCAAGAAAGATAAACTCACTTCTGAAAAGACCGATTCCGTTTGCGTCGTTTTCAGTAACCGACGTTAATGCTTTTATATCTTCTATATTTGCATAAAGCTTAATGCTTTTGCCGTCTATGGTGACGGTTTCTTTTCCCTTGAGCTCTAAGAGCAGTTTTCTTTTGTATAGCTCCTTCTCCTGCCTGTGCTGCATTTCCCTTACAAGCTCGCTGTCCGGATCAATATAAATCACACCGTTAAAGCCGTCAACTACTGCCATTCTTCCGTTTATCGACCGGTCAAGAGGAATATCCGGACAGATAACGGCAGGTATGCTCATTGTTCTTGAAAGAATTGCGGTATGAGAATTAGAGTTGCCGTGTAAAGTGACAAATGCCAGAACCAAATCCTTATCAAGCTGTACTGTTTCGCTTGGGGTAAGATCTTCTGCAACTATAATAGACGGCACTTTTGAGTCAGTAGGTTTGCTTTCGTCGTTGCATAAAATTCTTATCACACGCTCTGATATGTCCTTGACGTCGGCGGCTCGGGCTTTCATATAATCATCTTCCATAGAGGAAAACATCTCATAGAAATAATCTCTTGTTATAGCAACTGCAAACTCTGCGGTTACATTTTGATTTGTAATAATACCCTCTACAGAATTAGTAAAATCAATATCATTAAGCATAATCTGATGAATCTGAAGTATTGCAGCGCTTTGTTCGCCTGCCTCTTTAAGTGCTTTTTCATATAGTTCCTGAAGAGCCTCAACAGCTTTGCTGCGTGCGTCGTTGAATCTTGCTATTTCTTCTTTTGGATCGTCAGCTTTTATATTCTTAATTTCCTGCCGTCCCTTTTGAAACAAACGTATTCTTCCTACTGCAATGCCTCCGAATACACTTTTGCCGAAATACTTATCCATTTTTTTCATCCCTTTAAATATATGATAAGCTGTAATAATTTTATCGAATATTAAAATAACCAGTTCGGCTTTAAAATTACACCTTTTTTACAGGTAAAGTATAATGGCAAAATAAAGCAGAATTGGTCTAATAACTAAACTCATTTAATTATATTTTTAAAAGGCAGATAACAATTTTATACATTAATTTTATCTTATAATCGCAAATGAGTTTTGTCAATAGAATATCAATATTTTTGGTGTTTTTAACAAATATTTATAATCAGTATAGACAAATGTTACAACTAAAACTGAATATTGAACAATTTATTCTATTAATATCTTATTCTTTTAGCTTTAATATTGTTTTGCACATTATATCAAAAAATATAAGTTATTTTGCAATAAGCAAGAAAATATAACCTGTTTAGACATATTAAATACTTTACAGATTTTTCACAGAACATATTAATATAAAATGTATAATAAAAATTAAGAAAAATGTAAGCAGTCTGAGAATTCTGTTGTTTTTTAAAACAAACAATATTGTTTGGATTATTAAATCAACAAAAAACCTCAGCGTATAAATTTGTTAAATGGTATTATTGCATATAACGTCTGACGCAGCGGTATAACGTTCAGTAATGGGTATAGGTTGATTAAAGGATATTAGGATTTATATGTCTTTGATTGCGTAATACAAGGTTATGGTTTTTATGTAAGGAGATTCTGAGATATGAATATAAAAATTTTAGTTGCTGATGATGAGAAAGTAATGCGCGAGCTTATTTGCGATATATTACAGAATCAGGGGTATGAAACAGTAGTCGCATGCGACGGAGAAGAGGCTATAAACCTTTTTAAACAGGAAGAAGTAGACCTGATTGTGCTGGATGTTATGATGCCTAAGTATGACGGTTGGACTGTTCTTAAAAAAATAAGGGAATATTCTGATGTACCCATAATAATTCTTACTGCTTTAGAGTCGGAGCGCAACGAAATACACGGGCTGACAAGCGGAGCAGATGATTATATTATCAAGCCCTTCAGCTATGAGGTTTTTGTTGCGAGAGTTAATGTTCTTTTAAAAAAGCAAATACGAAAGAAAAGTCAGGTTTTGAACTACAAAAACCTACAGATTGATCAACTGAGCTGTAAGGTTTTTGTATGCGAAAAAGAAATTCAACTTACTAATTTGGAATATAAGCTGCTTTTGTATCTGGTTGAAAATGAAAACATCGTGACAAGCAGAGAGCAGATATTTTTATCGGTTTGGGGTTATGACAACAGTCAGACTACAAGGACAATTGACACGCACATAAAAGTTTTGAGGGCAAAGCTGGGTGTATGCGGAGACTATATAAAAACAGTAAGGGGTATAGGATATAGTTTCAGCAAAGAGGAATAGATCTTAATGCAAGTTTAGCTTGCGATTAAAAAATTTAAGGAGGATTGCTCATAAAAGAGCAGAGTTTCATCTATGTCAATTAAAAAGAAGTTATTTGTTATTTACGGTTTACTGATGGTGGGTTTTATTTTTTTGCAGGTTGTTGTTGATATATTTTTTGCAAGCAGGTTTTTTTTATATGAAAGTAAAAAGCAGATGAGTGAAATTTGCAGCAGCGTAAAAGAGGAATTTCCGGAGTTTGAAAAAACTGATTTAAGTGCTTTTGATGAATACCTCAAAAATATGGACGAGCGCAGGAATGTAAAAATATTAATTGTAGACAAATCTGATAAAGTTCTTTTCAGGAATCAATTATTAGACATTGATGTTAAACAAAAAAACAAGCTGTCAAAAAGGTGGAGTGAATTTTTTCACAGTAATATTGATGAACTCAATGACAACAAACAGCATTATGAAGTATTTAAAAATAGAGATGATGCACTCCGCAGGGTCGTGCTTATGTCAAAGCTTAACGATAATTACTATTTAATTCTCTCACGTTCTCTCAGAAGTATTGAGGACAATGTTCGCATATCGAACAAGCTCATTATAATTATCGGGTTGGTTATGTTTGTCATAGGAACAGTTCTTGTATTTATCATAGCTAAAAGAATGTCAAGCTCGGTTATAAAGATTAACTCTGCGGCAAAAAGTATAGCGAATCTTGATTTCACCCAAAAGGTTCAGATAAAGGAAAAGGGTGAGATAGGCGAGCTTGCTGATTCTATAAACATAATATCTGACAAGCTGAATGACAGTATAAACAGTCTGAAGGACGAGGTCGTTAGCAGAGAGCAGTTAATTCGAGATATGTCGCATGAGCTTAAGACTCCGATTGCGGCTGTTAAAGGTTACGCAGAAGGTTTGAAGTACGGTGTAGCAAGCGGTAAAGAGAAAGCAGAAAAGTATTATGATGTAATAATCAGCCAGTGCGATGTAATGGACAACTTAGTCAAGTCAATGCTCACCTTATCAAAAATGGATAATATAAAAGGCAGTATTGAAAAAAATACATTTCTGATTTCTGATTTTAATGATATAATCAAGCAAAGCTTTGAGATAAAGCTTATGGAGAAAAAGATAAACTTTATAACAAATGATTATGAGGACAAAGAGATCAGCGCAAATTTTATGCTTTTGCAGCAGGCAGTTTCAAACTATGTGGATAACGCCGTAAGATACGCTGACGAGGGCGGAACAGTCGAACTTAATTATATCTGGGAGAATAACGGTATCAAGATTACTGTATTCAACACCGGCGAAACAATCGATGAATCAGAGCTTGAGCATTTGTGGAATGTATTTTATAAGGTTGACAAGTCGCGCACGCAAAACGGAACTGCTAATTACGGTGTAGGACTTGCAATAGTAAAGAAAATTGCTGATATCCACAAGGGAAATGTATGGGTTAAAAATTGCAAAAACGGTGTAATGTTCGGTATATTTATTCCCCAGCCATGAAAGTATAAATAGTAAAAAGCTTTTATAATTTTAGGCAATAAGAAAACGCCCGAGAATCTGCTCGGGCGTTTTACTTTTAAAACATAATAAGGGTTAGTTAAAAGTCTTATTTTACTTTAACTTTCCTGATTTTTTTATTCCAACCGCTGTATATACTTTGAGGCTTACCGTTTTTATCTTTATATGTTGCATAGGCTCTTACTCTTACATAATAGACTTTTTTGCTTTTGATTTTTTTACTGATTGTTAGTTTTTTCTTTGAAGTAAGCCTTTTAAAAATAATATTCTTTTTCTTGAATTTCTGTGATTTTGAAACCTGAACTTCATAGCCATTAGCCTTTTTAACCTTTTTCCAAGAAACCGATATCTTTTGCTTAGTATTGCTTTTTACATTAAGACTTTTGATTTTAGCCTGTTTCATAGCTTTTTTAGCGGCTTGCTTTTCTTTCTTAACAACACTTGCACTTCTTGTTGAGGCAGCTTTTGTAACAGCGGTTTTCTTTTGCAAGGTAGAAGTCTGTTTGGAAGGTGCAGTCGTAGAATTAGTAGTTTTTGAATGATTTACATCAGAAGAATTAGTGGTCGGCTCGGTGGTAGGTTCTGTAGTGGGCTCGGTAGTCGGCTCGGTAGTAGGCTCGGTAGTAGGCTCAGTAGTGGGTTCGGTAGTAGGCGGCTCATAAAGATTTCCCTGTTGGATTGCAGTCAAAATTTCGGGATTTCTCCACTTATATGTATTTCTGTCAATCTGTCCGCCGTTATCCCAAAGGAAAGTTGCAATATTGTCTTCATGACAAAGTCCGTTGAGCATCATGATAAATGATACACAACTCTTTAAGTCACTTCCGCTGGCAGCATACTCGCCTATAATTACAGGTATGCCTTTGTTGACAAAAGTGGTATTCAGGCTCGCTATTAGTGTAACCATTTGGCTTATATCATTTGACGTACCCCAGGTTGCTTGTTGACCTGTTATACAGAACTGATAGGGAGTATAATAATGAACTGAAAGAATACATCTGTTTTCGGGGTCGTCTGGCATTTTAAAGTATGACGAACAGGTGTTTTGTATATCTGTCCAGTATCCTGCAATAAGAAGGTGACGCTTGTTATTATTACCTCCCGACGCGCGAATGAGATTTACAAATTCCTGATTGATTTTGTTGAACAGTTCATATGCATCCGTTTTGTTCATGCTGTCAAATCCGACTTCATTCATTGATTCAAAAATCAGATAATCCGAATAGTTTTTAAATCTCTCGGCTATTTGTGACCATAATGCCTTGTACTTTTGAATAAAAGCGTCATAGTTGGTGCTTGCAGTAGATATTACCCAAGCGCCGAAATTAGGATCTCCGCCTCCGTCGTGATGAATATTGATAATTGCATACAGACCAGCATTTCGTGCATAGTCTACTACTTCCTGAACCCTGTCCATCCATTCTTCATCAACCTTGTAGTCGGGAGCGTCTCCCATGTGATCGCGCCATGTTACAGGAATTCTCACCGACTTTATTCCGTCGGCTTTAAGCTGATTAAAAAGCTCTTGTGTTGCCTTTGGATTCCCCCACAAGGTTTCGTCAACTTTGTTAGAATTCTCGTCAATTTTACCGTCTCCGTTTCGATCGGCGTTGCATACGTCAAGCGTATCGCCTAAGTTCCAGCCAAATCCCATATCCTTGACAAGCTCAGCTGAGGTAAGATCGCGAAACGCACCATCATCAGCAGCGTTTGAAACAGCAGTATACGGCAAAACTGCCGCTGCTGATACAAAAGATGCTAAAATGACAGCAATAAGTTTTTTACTTTTCATAATAATATTCCTCCGTTTTTTATTAGAATTTGAACCTTTAATTTAGGGATGAAGGTACAAATTCAATTCCTAATAGGAATTTTCGTATTATCCGTATATATCCTACCAGATTATTATAACATTATTATTATATTGTTTATATAATTTTTGTTGTATTTGTGTAAATATTATTGTATAATATATTAAATATTAAGGATTTATTATTTTACTGCGCAAGAAAGTGCAGCTAACCGTCTAAGATTAGAATTGTAGCTAGCATTTTTTCAACAGATTGTATTATAAGCTTAAAAGATAAATGTTAAAACATTATCTATAAATTTTACAAAGGAGGACTTTTTATGAAAAAGTATGTATGTCAGGTATGCGGATACGTTTACGACGAAGAAAAGGGCGATCCTGATAACGGAATTGCACCAGGTACAAAGTGGGAGGACCTTCCTGATGACTTTGAGTGTCCGTTATGTCATGTGAGCAAGGATCAATTCAGCGAGGAATAGGAAAACTCTATATCCAAGCAGGAAAGCAGAGAATGATTAATCATTCTCTGCTTTAGTTTTTGTAGAAAATTGCCCTCTCGGGTTCAATTTTTCTAAAGCACAAATCAGTATCACCCAAAGGATTATCTTTAAGTGTTATATTTATAAAGAAAAACGCGAGAAATAAAAAATAACCTTTCGCAAATTTAAAACGCGGTTTGGATGCAACGTCACGTTGCTGGTGACCCGTACGGTGAATTAAGACGAAAGCCGCGCTCCGCTTTCGTTTTCGTCAGAGAATGCATATACTAAGAAAAAAAGTAAAGGTTTGATTGCATTCTCTCAATTTCTCCTGCGCCATCAAAAAAACAGTATCACCAAAAGGTGATACCGTTTTTTTGGTGACCCGTACGGGAATTGCCGCCTGTTTTGCAGGCTAAAGGCTTGCTCCTAAAGTCGCTGCGCCCAATTTTCTAAAAACTTGCCACCGGCAACTTTTCTTAACGAAAATTGCCCTCTCGGGTTCAATTCCCTAAATCAAAAAGCAGTCCGAACATAAATGTCCGAACTGCTTTTTGGTGACCCGTACGGGAATTGAACCCATGATTCCGCCGTGAAAGGGCGGCGTCTTAACCTCTTGACCAACGGGCCGTATGGTGGCTGTAACTGGATTTGAACCAGTGACACTCCGGGTATGAACCGAATGCTCTAGCCAACTGAGCTATACAGCCTACTGCTAAACAGCGACTAACTTATTATACAGTATGATAAGGTGCTTGTCAAGACTTTTATGGAATTTTTCTTAAAAAATCGTAATTGATCTAATTGATCTCCATATGGTAGCCTTGCTTTTCCAGTAAAGTTTTTGCTTGTTTGAGAGGAAAATTTTTAATCTTGTGGCATTTGACCGTTTCAGAGTATGTGTAAATTCTCAGACTGCAATTTTTTCCCCATTTTTGAAGTATTGTCTGATAGTAGTCAATTCTCGAAATTTGATCGGCAGGGATCGTAACTTTGTGAAATTGATAAAGCTTGCAATAGTTCAAAACGGCATAACCATCTTCAAACCCTATTCCCGTAGTAAAAATAGACGAAAATTTTACAACGAACAGCCAGAATGCCGGGATTTCTGCTATAAACGCAACAAATCTTATGATAACCAGCCATTCAGGGAATATTCGCCATAAAATGTATGCTAAAACAGGAATGCTTATTCCCAGCAAAAACGGAGGCGTGGTAAAGCCTATGAAGTCTCTGAATCTGCTTTTCAGCTTATTGTGAGGGTTCATGCGTTCCGGCATTAAAATTTTAAGAGAGTTGTTTACCTCTCTGTTTGTTGTTACAGGTAGTAAAACAGCAATCTGACGACGTCCTTTTCCGTAGCCTGCGCAGTCAATGTTAACCGAACATATCTGAAACATTCTCATAAAGAAATTCTGACGTACATCAACAGCATATATCTTGTCACGCATTATAACGCTTTCTCTGTTTGTAATAAATCCCGACTTTATGATTATACAATCGCCTTGTCTGACAGTTGTAAAGTTCCAGTGTCTTAAAAGGTTTACAGCAAGTGAGTACAGCCATCCTACAACAATTACAGACGCTGCGGCTATGGCGATTGGCGGCAGATTTATTGTAAGAAAGTTTTGTATTCTTTCATTTACTATTATAAGATACTTCTGCTCAAGCTGTCTACCTATAATTCTCGAGACCTGGATCATTAATGTAGATAAAAGTATAACGCCGGAAAGAGTCGACGAGAAAAGCAATGAAAAAATAATCAGGTGAACTTTCTTTGGAGTATAACTGTATTTTACCTTTCCGATATTTTTTTCTTTTAATATATTTGTAAGATGCTTAAAATCCGATCTTTTTAAGGTAAGCGTTACATCGTGTCCTCTTCGTATGAAGTTCGCGTTGGTATCAATGCAAACCTTATAGCAGCCAAAAAATCGGTAAAACGGACCTTGACTGCACGTAACAGAGCATATTACATTATAATCAATATCCGATTTGATAAGACCGAAGTATCCGGTACCCGTTCTGATAGAATTGTTATCTATAGAAAAGGTGATAAAGAACCATCTTAAAAATGCAAAACCAAAGATTACAGAGATGATCATTATATCAAGCCAGTCGCCTCTGAACCACTCAGCGACGTTAAAGCTTAATCTGTATAGCTTTCGAGCCAGCGGGATAAGCAAAAGCCAAAAGCCGCTTGTCGTATATGTGAAAATCTTTATGGGGTGCTGTCTGGACTTAAATATATATGAAAAAAGATGTTTCTCAAGCATTTATTATCCCGCCTTTCTTTATCGTTAATGATGAAATGTATTCTACATTTTATTTTTGGCAAACTCATTAAGATGGGAGGAAATCTCTAAAGCTTCATCACGGTTCAAAAAGCAAAAAATCATTCTTCCGCCCCACGCGTTTACAATTATGAAGTTTAATGCCGTCAGCTTTGAAAACGGAGTGATAATTGTCGATATATATTGAATAGCCCGTATTTTCATAAACTGATTTGAGAAAAATATCATACCTGTTTTTTTCCTTAAATCTGATTCGGAAATGTTATAGACTGTGTTTCTAAAGTAAACGGGAAGAAAAAAAACTCCGTATAAAATAGCAGTTCCCCAGCATATGCAGATTATAATCCACATAATAATATTATGGTCTTTTAAAAATATATGACTTATTGCCGTAACGGCTGCAGCTAAAACAAATATGATAATTCTGATAGAATTTAAAGCCTTTCTAGATGGAACATATCTTTTCATGGTGTGACTATGCTCCGTTAAGAGCATTCCTCCTATTTTTATTTTAATTCAACGGTAATGTAAGAAAAAACACAGATGATACCTTTATAAAATCATATAAAATCAGCCTTAAAATCAGGAGTGAGCATTATGGATCTGATTGAAGCTTTAAATGAGAAAATAAATTCCTTTGTATGGGGACCTTTTACGCTTAGTGTGTTTTTATTTGTCGGTATTTTTTACACTCTGAGATTAAAGGGTATTCAGTTTAAGAAAGCAAAATTAATCACAAATAAAACTTTGCTGTCGCTTTTCAAAAAACAAACGAGAACATCTGCTAATAAGCATAGCCTATCTCAGTTTGGCAGTCTTTCTACGGCTCTGGCGGCAACAATAGGTACCGGAAGTATCGTGGGTGTTGCAACGGCTCTAACGATCGGCGGCAGCGGCTCGATTTTTTGGATGTGGGTTTCCGCATTTTTGGGAATGGGAACGGCTTATGCCGAAAATGTTCTGGGAATTCTGTACCGTTCAAAGGACAGAAACGGCAAAATAACAGGCGGAGCATACTCATACATAGAAAAGGGAATGAACGCAAGATGGCTTGCAAAAATATTTGCATTGTTTTGCGTGCTTGCGTCATTCGGTATGGGTAATATGGCTCAGGGAAATTCAATTTCCGCATCTCTTTTTCAGAGCTTTCATATTCCAAGAGTGTATTGCGGCATAGTGTTGTTCGCGTTTATTTTGATAGTTATGCTAGGCGGAGTTAAACGCACGCAGAATGTATGCGAACTTATAGTTCCGTTTATGACGGTTTTCTTTTTGGCAGGAGCCGTTATAATATTATTTTTAAAGCATGAAAGACTGATACCCGAGTTTTTATCTATTTTCAAAAATGCATTCTGTTTTAAGTCGGCAGCCGGCGGAATAGCCGGAGCAGGAATAAAAAAAGCAGTTTCCATAGGAATACGCCGGGGAGTGTTCTCAAATGAGGCAGGCTTAGGTTCGACAGTGAGCGTACACTCGTCGTCAAACATCAAAGAACCCGTTGAACAGGGATTTTGGGGAATATTTGAAGTGTTTGTTGACACTATAATAGTCTGCACAATAACGGCTCTTGTAATACTTGTAAGCGGAGCTGCTCTTGTTAAGAACGAGGGAGCTGAAATAGTAGTAAAGGCTTTTGAAAGCGGTTTTGGGGATCTTGGCGGATATTTTGTTTCAGTTTCGATAGTGCTGTTTGCGTTAGCGACGCTGATAGGCTGGTCATTCATAGGTGAAAACGCATTCTGTTATCTGTTTCCTCGGGCTAAGAACAGAATCTATAAAATAATCTTTTGCATATTTGTCTATTTAGGAGCAGTTTCGAGCCTCGAATTTGTATGGGAAATTTCAGATACCTTTAACGGGCTTATGGCTATACCTAATCTGATTACTCTGATTGCTCTGTCAAAAGAGGTGGTAAACGAAACAAACAGATACTTTAATAAAAATAATTATACCTAAATTATCCCTCTGAAATAAAGACCTCTTGTGAAAGCACCGTCGCATAACGAGTTGTTCTTATATGCTTTTATTATACTATTTATCTCGTCGCTTGTTTCATCGTCAAAGCAAAGAGTATGAAATGATATATTCTTAAATTCGTTCATCTTGTCTGCAAGATATAGTATATCAGAATTTAACAGCTCGTAGTAACCGCAGCGTTTATTACACCTGACCTTAAATCTTCGCCCTGTACGGTCGCTTAAATAACCTGTACAGTTTTTGCAGCCGACAGAAGCCTTTATCGGACAGTTTACACACAGCATAAGCGGAAGTCTGCCATAGGATAGTATGCCGATATTCAGCGGACTTTTCAGGCGGTTTATCTCACCTGCTTTTAGCTCATACGATATAACAGCGTCTTTTACATTGAGTTTAGCCAAGGTTTCCAAAGCGAGCGAATTTGTTATATTAAGACCGAATCCTGTGTGAATCTCAAGCTCTAACTGATTTAAAATTCTAAGATGTGCGTGATTTGTTGCCTCAAATTTATAAAAACCTTTCTCCTTTAAGCTTTTGATATCGTTGATGACTTTCTGCTCATTATGCATATATCTTGGAAGAGATATGCACATTTTGTCTTTTATACATACATATTCGTTTGCTGAATCTACTGCTTCGCACAAAGGTATTGTGACAAGCTCAATATCTGTTAGATTAATTTCTCTTAGTACGTTTACTTTGCTAAGAGAAATTCTTATTTCAGGCTTTTTTACACCAGTTAAAGAGAATTTGTTTATATTGGATATTATTTTTATTGTTTTTTCTTTATCAAAAGGTATTACCCTTGTGTTCTTTTCAGATATAGCTTTGTCGATAGCGCAGACGGCGTCTCTTCTAAGCTTATTAAGCTCTGATGCAGGGACCATAACGTCGTTTTCAATATTGCAAATTAATCTGCCCATCTCATACTGACTGCCGCCAAGCTTTGAAAGCTGTCCTGAGACGTATTCAGCGTCTACTGAACGCTTGACAGCCCTTTGAGGAAACCCGCCTTTTATTACTGCCCTGCAGCCGTCTGATTCTGCGGCAAGGATTATTTGACTGCCAAAACGAATGTCAATACTGAAATCTATTTTATACCTTTTAGGCTCATTCTTGTATAAACTGCGTAGACGGGGAAGAACATCGTTTGCGGATATAACGTCTTCCTTTTGTCTTATGCCGAACATATCTTTTCCAAGCTTGCTTGTATAATATCCGTCAGTAAACCCGCTGCGCGAAAAAACGGATTTTAAAAGCCTCATATCATAAGGCTTACCCTCTAAAGCCCTTTTGCACTCAAAAACGCTAGCCGCCGTATACTCAGGGCGTTTCATTCTTCCCTCTATTTTAAAAGAAGAAACACCCATATCTCTAAGCTCCTGCAAATATGTGATATACGACATATCCTTGAGCGAAAGAGCATAGCCGTTTTTGTTATCATCTGCGGAGAAAGGAAGTCTGCACGCTCCTGCGCAGAGACCCCTGTTTGCACTTCGTGAGCCTATCATTGCGCTGAGATAACATTGTCCCGAAACTGACATACATAAAGCCCCGTGGACAAATGCCTCTATTTCGGTATTCAGACTGCAAAGCTCGGTTAACACCTCTTTTGTAACCTCTCTTGATACAACAACTCTGGAAAACCCAAGTTCATTGGCAAAAAGCACGCCGTTTTTTGTGTGCAGCGTCATTTGCGTCGAGACATGGACGGGCATCTGCGGACATACTTTATTTATAAGATTTATAAGACATAGATCCTGAGTAATCAGACCGTCTATTCCGATCTCGCACGCAAACTCCAGTTCATTTGCTATATCTACCAGTTGCGAATCCAAAACTACCGTGTTCACAGCCTGATAAATTTTAATTCCCCGTTTGTGACATTCAAACACAGCGGATTTTAATTCATCTCTGTCGAAGTTTTTAGCGTTTTGCCTTGCGGAAAAGGTCTTCGACCCGACATAAACTGCGTCGGCGCCGACTCGTACAGCGGCGATAAGCGATTCATAACTGCCGCAGGGAGCAAGTATCTCTACCATTTTTATTACCATACCTTTTGCAGAAATTCAGCCGGTTTCAAACAGAGAGTTTAATTTTATCAGCTGTTATTTATCTTTGTTAAAGAATGATGTTTGTCCGTTCTTTGTAGGAACAAAGGTCGTTTTGTCGCCCTTGGGTTCGTTTACGTTTTTTGTGTACCTTTCATAATCGGGATTGGATTTCTGTTTTATTCCCTGTCGGGAAGCACCCTGACGTGCAAGCAGTCTGTTTGCATCTTCGAGCTTGTCCTCAAGCGTTGCGATTTTTGCAGTAAGCTTTGAAATTTCTTCGTCAGCCTTTTTCAGTTTTTCAGCTGATATTGCAGCATCGTCAACATACTCTTTTATCTGACCTCTTATTTTATCAATGTCAATATCGGTTTTTAGAGATCTGTCCAGACAGTCAAGTGCTACTAAAACCGCGCCGTCTAATGGGGTCATATTGGATATGCCCTGAACTATTTCGGAAAGCTTTTTGTTTAGTGTTTCAGCCAGCTTTTTTGTGTATTCTTCCGATTCCTCTGTCTGAATGCTGTATTCTTTATTGAATATCTTGATTTTATATACGTCAGCCATTTGTTAATTTCCTTTCCTTAAGATAAAAATTGTGTTTTATATTCTCATTATTATACTATAAATATTTAAAAAACGCAAGCAAAAAAACAGACGCTCTATATTTAGAGTGCCTGTTTTGTAAGCATACAATATCTATTGATTATCTACTGATTATCTATTGATTTTTAATCGTAATCATCAATACTTGATTTAGTATTCGGGTCAAAGTCAGTAATTCCCCAGTCGCCGTTTACCTTGGCTACGATAAAATATATACGTTCTGTTTCTTTGTCGCCGTTTCTTTCTGCGGATATTTTCGCCTTTACCTCATATGCCTTTGAAACTTTTATTTTTTCGTCAACATATTCTCCATATTCATCTCTAAGGCTGTCTTCCAGACCGTCTAACTGATCAGAGTCAAATTTTTCTGAATCTAAAATTTCATAATCAATGTCAACAAATGATGTTAATTCATCTATCAACGGCTCATCGAAATCCTCTTCCATTTCATCTTCATCGCCGTCGTATTTGTTTTCAACAACAGCGTCATAAATAATTTCCGGAGTACAATCTTTTAAATTATCGTATCCGCCCTCTGTTAGTAATTTTAAATAACTATTAGCGGTACTCTTATATCCTCCGCCGAAGATAATAGATATTAAAACTGCAATAACAACTATAAGAACAATACCGATAGCCGCAAAGCCGATGTATTTATCGCGATTAGGACTTACCTTGAATTTTTCATATCCGTCACCGATTTTGTCTTTGGCAAAAGCAATGCCCTTATCAAGAGGCGTTGTATCTTCTTTAGACTGCTGTGTGTCCGAAAGCTCCTGACTATTCGTGGCGTTATTTTCAGGTTCTGATACATTGTCAGTTTCATTTGTTCCCTCAGGTTCACTTACGCTTGCGCTTGCCGGTTCTGAACCTTCTGCCGTTTTATCTGAAACTTCATTATCGTTTGTTGTCTCTAAAGATTCGTTTTCTGTCTGAGCAGCAGTTACTTCTTGTACAGTCGGCGTATTTTCGGCTGTCGGTTCTTCTGCCTGCTCTACCTTAGCTCCGCATGAGTTGCAGTATAATGCATCGTCACTTAACTGCGAGCCGCATTGTGTACAAAATTTGGGCATTTTACAATCCTCCAATATGTATTTTTCAATTATATATTATACCATTATTAATAAATTGTCAATAGAATGTAATAGAAAATATTTGAATCTCCATAAAAGTTGATCAATATTTCAAAACGTCAATCTGCTTTCCGTTTTCATAAATAACTCTGGGAACACGCCTTGAAATATTGCATATTACTTCATACCCGATAGTTGAGCCTATATCGGCTATATCGTCAGCGGTAATGACTTCATCTCCGTCAGCGCCTATAAGAGTTGCAACATCTCCTGTTTTGACATCTATTCCTGTGACGTCGCACATAATCTGATCCATACATACCCTGCCGACAATACGGGCTCTTTTGCCGTTTATCAGAACCTCTCCCTTATTCGATAGATACCTCGGATAACCGTCTGCATAGCCGACTGTTATAGTAGCAATTTTAGCGGGGCTTTCAGTTTTGTATGTTCTCCCGTAGCTTATAAAGACGTCTTTGTCAACCTCCTTGACCATAGATACACAGGCTTTGAAATCAAGAACAGGCTCAAGTTTAAACGGTACCTTCAATGAAGAATTAGGCTTTAGTCCGTACATAATTATTCCCAGCCTTGCGAGTGTGCTTTTATCGGTCGAATGGTAAATGCCACCTGCCGAGTTTAAGAAATGTATCTGATTTAATACGACAAGACGCTTTTTAAGTTCTTCAGCAGCAGCCGTAATTTTTTCAATCTGCTTTCTTGTGTAATTAACGTCATCGTTATTATCGCTGTCGGCAACCGCAAGATGGGTGAAAATCCCCTCTAGCTCAAGCCCTTTCAGATTAGAAATACGCTCTACAGCGTCACACGTCTTTTTAGTTGTATTTTCACATACGCCGATTCTTGTCATACCTGTATCCAGAGCGCAATGTATGCGTATTCGATTCCCTATGGGGCAGAATTTTGATAGCTCCAGCGCATGGCTTTCCTCGGTTACCGTCTGAATTATATCGTATTTAACAAGCTCTTTTGCATATTCGGGAGGAGTGTAACCCAAAATCAGTATTTCACCTTTAATACCTATATCTCTCAGGTGCTTTGCCTCTTCAATATTAGATACAGCAAACCAGTTTACATTGAGATTTTTTTCAAGATAAGGCACAATGGCGTCATCGCCGTTTCCGTAACAGTTTGCTTTAACAACGCATAGAAGCTCAGTTTTGGGGTTTAAGAACTTTCTGAAGTTTTCCACGTTTGTTTTTATGCGGTCCAAATGGGTTTCTGCCCAAGCTCTTTTTAGATAAGACATAAAAAATCCTTTCTTTGATCGAAATTTACTGTCTGTCATTTTCAATCGTATGATATGACAGTTTCTAAGATGTTTTCATAGCACATAGTGCTATCATAAAATATAATAAGATACATTTTTGATGTATTTCTTTTTTTAACAAACTATTGATAATTTTTCCGCTTTGTGTTATGCTATATAAGGAAAAGCATGGGCTTATACTGATAACCTTGCTGACTAGAACGGTGTTAGAGGGGAATAATTTGGCATTAAGTACAATATTAAACGATGGATTTGATAAAAATCGTACCTGTTGTTTTTCAGGACACAGACCTGAAAAGCTTGCTCAGAACGGCAATATAAATTCTCCGCAGATAAGACGGCTTATAAGTATGCTGTATCTGGAAATTGAAAATACAATTGAGAACGGCTACACTAATTTTATTACCGGAATGGCAAGGGGTATTGACCTGTGGGCGGCAGGATATATATACGAAAAACGGATAAAAAATCCGGATCTAAAGCTTATATGCGCTATACCGTATAACGGACACGGCGACAGTCTGAAAAGCTCTGAGAAATGGGAGTATGACAATATTGTTGATTCTGCCGACAAGGTTTATATTTTAGAAGATAAGTACACTCAGAACTGTATGCAAAAGAGAAATCGTTTTATGGTAGATAATTCTTCAAAGGTTATTGCCGTTGTAGATAATTACCGCAGCGGTACAGGTCAGACAATACGATATGCAAAAAGCAAAGGCATAGATGTTCACATTATTGATATTAATAAGAACGCACCGATTTTAAAATAAATGCGAGATGTAAATTACCTATTTTAGTTTACACCTTAAAAGGACAAGTTTCAAGTATAAAATATAATTTTAAAGAAAATG
>CANRKQ010000002.1 GCA_947631265.1 uncultured Clostridia bacterium
CTTTTGATGCCCAGCTTTAAGAATGCTCATACACACTCGGCGATGACTTTTCTGCGCTCTTATGCAGATGATATGCCTCTACAGGACTGGCTGACAAAGCGGGTTTTTCCTATGGAGGCAAAGCTTAATGGAGAACATATTTATACCTTTACAAAGCTTGCGATATTAGAATACCTGTCAAGCGGCATTACGGCGTCATTTGATATGTATTTTAAACTGAATAGCTATGTCAAGGCGAATATTGACGCAGGGTTCAGGACAGTAATATGCTCGTCTACAAATGATTTCGGAGGCAGTCCCGCTCAAGATGAAGAGGATTACTTAAAATTTAACAGCATATCTCCCCTGATATCCTATAAGTTCGGCTGCCACGCGGAATATACTACTAAGCTGGATACGATAAAGGGAATAGCAAAGCTATGTCAAAAATACAAAGAGCCGTTTTTTTCTCATAACAGCGAAACTGAGAGAGAAGTTAAAGAATGTGTTGCGCGTTATAATAAAACGCCTACTGAGCTTTTTGACAGTCTGGGGCTGTATGATTACGGCGGAGGCGGTTTTCACTGTGTTTATTTCAGCGAAAACGATATGAAAATTTTTAAGGAAAAAGGGCTTTGGGTGATAACAAATCCGGGGTCTAATATGAAACTTGCAAGCGGAACAGCGAATATTTCAAAAATGCTCGGTATGGGGCTTAACATTGCTATAGGAACAGACGGCGCGGCATCTAACAATGCTCTTGATATGTTCAGGGAGATGTACCTTGTCACAGGACTTCAGAAATTAAAACACAAAGATGCGTCAAGCTGTCCTGCTGAAGATGTTTTATATATGGGTACGGCAGGTTCTGCAAGAGCCATGGGGCTTGTTGACTGCGATACGATTGATAAGGGCAAACAGGCGGATTTGATAGTAATAGATTTATATAAGCCGAATATGCAGCCTGTTCATAATATTACAAGAAATCTTGTGTACAGCGGTTCAAAGCAGAATGTTAAGCTTACAATGTGCGCAGGTAAGATTCTTTATCAAGATGGCGTTTATTATCTCGATGAGGACGAACGCGAAATTTATAAAAGAGCAAATGAGATGTTAAAGGATTTTAAATAGTAATGTTTGAGCAAAATATGGTTTAAATTAAGAAATATATAAAAAACTAGAAAAAGTACTTGCAAAAATTATTTTAATGTGTTATAATTACTGCAATAGTTTTATTGAAAGACTGGAAATTTGACTTCCGGTCTTTCGTCTTTGTTAAGGAATATAAGTTTCTATATATTTAATTTGGCGGAGGTAGCATATGAAGAATAAAAAATCAGGTTCGACAGTTAAAAGAATTGCCGAGCTTGCAAAGCCTCTTTGTGATGAGATGGGGCTTGAGCTCTGGGACGTCAAGTTTGAAAAAGAGGGTGCAACGTGGTATCTGAGAGTATTTATAGATAAAGACGGAGGAATAAATATTGACGACTGTGAAAGCTTTTCAAGACCGTTTAATAAACTGCTTGATGAAGTGGATCCGATCAGTCAGTCGTATGTATTTGAGGTATCAGGTCCGGGACTTGGCAGAGAGCTTAGAAAGCAGGAACACTTTGAAAGGTTTATAGGCGAGAAAATAAAAATAAGGTTTATAAGAGCCAGAAATGGCGAAAAAGAGGCGGTCGGAATACTTAAGGGATATTCAAAGCCGAACATTATAGTGCGATTTGACGGGTCTGACGATGACGATACGATCTCGCTGTCAGATTGTGCATTTGTCAGGCTGAACGATGATGAAGATTTATTCGACATATAATATTAAGGAGGAATAAGGGAAAATGAACAAAGAATTTTTTGAGGCGCTTTCACTTTTGGAAGAAGAAAACGGAATAGAAATAGAATTACTGGTTGAAAAAATTGAACAGGGCATTTTTAAGGCGGTAAAGAAAGATTTTCCGAATACAAACGAAGAAAACATTGTTGTTAAAATTGATATGGAGAAAAACAGGCTTAATCTGAAAATAAATAAAACCGTAGTAGAAGAGGTCGAGGACGAGGCTAATGAGATCAGTCTTGAGGACGCGCTTGAAATTACAAAAAAAGCAAAGGTCGGCTCTCAGGTAGCAATAAAGCTGAATCCTGCTAAATTCAAGAGAATTGCTGCGCAGTCTGCAAAACAGTCTATCAGAAGTGATATCAAGGAAATTGAAAGAGAAAGACTATTATCACACTATCAGGATAAGGAGCACGAATGTGTTCCGGCAACTGTACAGAAGGTTGAACCGGGCACAGGTAACGCTGTTTTGTCTATAGACGGCAGCGAGGCTTATTTGGTGAAGAATGAGCAAATTCCGAAAGAGGTTCTTAAAGAAGGAGATATTATAAAGGTTTATGTTGTAGGAATCGTAAACCCCGAAAGAAGACCTACTGTTAGAATTTCAAGAACACACAGAGATCTTGTAAAGAGGTTGTTTGAGCTTGAAGTTCCGGAGGTTTATGACGGAACAGTCGAAATAATGGCGATTTCAAGAGAGGCGGGTTCAAGAAGTAAGGTTGCCGTAAGGTCAAAAAACGAGAATGTAGACGCTGTCGGGGCTTGTATTGGACCAAGACGTTCTAGAATTTCTGCCATTGTGAACGAATTAAAAGGCGAGAAAATCGATATAATTCCTTATAGCGAGGACGACGCTGAATTTATAGCTGCTGCTTTGTCTCCTGCCGATGTAATTAAGGTTACGCTTGCTGAAGACGGAACTAAAGCCTGCGAGGTTGTTGTTCCCGATAACCAGCTTTCTCTTGCTATCGGAAACAAAGGGCAAAACGCAAAGCTTGCGGCAAGACTTACCGGTTACAAGATTGATATCGGTCCTGAAAATCCGATCCAGATAGATTAGCAAAATACTTATTCATATTTTTTGAACCCTTTTGCAAAGGTCAATATATAATTACATTGGCGTAACCGGCACGCAAACCGAAATGGTTTTTTGCTAGACAACAATTGTAGACGAAAACAACTGAGAACAGACATTTGTACAGAGAGGTAAAGGAAGATAGGCAAATATGAAAACTAAGAAAATTCCTATGAGAATTTGCATAGGCTGCGGTGAAATGAAACCTAAAAAAGAGCTGATTCGCATTGTAAAATCAAAGGAGGGTGAAGTATCACTCGACTTAACAGGCAAGAAGTCAGGACGGGGCGCGTATATATGCAAGGATTTGAAATGTCTTAAAAAGGCAAGAAAAGCAAAAAAGCTTGAGAGGAGTTTTTCGTGTCCGATTTCAGATAAGATATATGACAGAATGGAAGGCGAGCTTTCCAATGAATAAAATAATGGGACTTCTGACAATAGCAAGGAAAGCAGGAAAGCTTTCTCTGGGAATGGATATGAGCAAAGACGCGTGCAAAAGCGGAGTTTCAAAGGGAGTATGTACGGCTTTAGACATTTCTCCTAAAAGCCTTAAGGAGATTATGTTTGTATGTATGTGTGAAAATGTGCCGCTTTATTCGCTCGGTTTGGATATGGAATCTGTCGGTATTGCGCTAGGCAAAAGCGTCGGAATAATATCGGTCAACGATGACGGATTTATGAAAAAAGCAAAGACCTATATGGAAGAAATAGAAATTGATAACGATATGTTTAATGTTTAAGGAGGTTACTAAAACCTATGGCAAAAAATTATAAACTTGGAGAGCTTGCTAAAAATTTAAAACTGACGTCAGCCGATGTAATAGCGTGTCTTGACGGAGTGTTCGGTGAGACTAAAAAAACCGTTTCGTCGCTAACTCCCGAAGAGGTGACATATGTGTTTGAGTATTTCACTCAAAAAAATCAGGTGGAAAGCTTTGACGAATATTTTGCAAGCGGTAATACTATCAAAGAAAATAATGAGAATAAAGAAAATAAAGAAAAGGCAGATAAAAAACCAAAGGCTGTAAAAAGAGAAAAGACGTCTGTTAAGAAAACTGAGGGAAAAACAGAAAAGAAACCGCAGGCTACAAACTCTGACAAGGCTGGGCAAAAGGCAAAACCTGAGACCAAAGCTGTTAAGACGGAGAAAAAACCAGAGGTGAAAAAGTCTCAGCAGCAGAAGAAAAAGGCTCCGCCTAAAAAGCAGGATCACGGAACAAAGCAAAAGCTTGTCGCAACAGGTTCTTCGCAAAGCGGAGTGACCGTTTCTAGTGTTGAGAACACCTATTCAAAGACTAAGACTGTCGATACAAGGGGCAGCTATGTCAATCTGGATAAATATAATGAGAAATATGATACTCTTGCAGAGACAAGATCTGACAGGGGCAGAGATAACTATACCAAAAAGCAAAAGATAAAGCAGAAGTCACAGCAGTACAGAAAGCAGCACAAGTCCAGCAAGGTTGAAACTGAGGCGCAGAAACTGAAACGTCTGGAGCTTGAGCGTGCAAGAAAACAGCAGCTAAAAGTATCCATACCCGATGAGATAACCGTATCTGAGCTTGCGTCGAGGCTTAAGGTTGTTGCAACAGAGGTCATAAAGAAACTTATGGGACTTGGAATTATGGCGTCTATCAATGAGGTTATTGATTTTGACACAGCGTCTCTTGTTGCCGAGGAGCTAGGCGCAAAGGTTGAAAAGGAAGTACACGTTACAATTGAAGAGCGTCTTATTGTTGATGAAGAGGACAGCGAGGAGGATCTAGTTGAAAGATGTCCTGTAGTGGTAGTTATGGGACACGTTGACCATGGTAAGACATCAATACTTGATAAAATACGAAACGCTCACGTTACCGATTCGGAGGCAGGAGGAATAACGCAGCATATAGGTGCGTACCAGGTTATGTGCGGAGAAAAGCCGATTACTTTTCTTGACACACCGGGACACGAGGCGTTTACAGCTATGAGACTGCGCGGAGCGCAGGCTACTGATATAGCAATATTAGTTGTTGCAGCAGACGACGGAATAATGCCGCAGACAGTTGAGGCTATTAACCATGCAAAGGCGGCAGGAGTTTCTATAATTGTTGCGATAAACAAGATGGATAAAGAAGGAGCAAATCCTGACAGGATCAAGCAGGAATTGACCGAGCATGATCTTCTTTGTGAGGAATGGGGAGGAGATATTATCTGTGTTCCCGTTTCGGCTTTGACAGGAATGGGAATTGATGAGCTTTTAGAAAGTATTCTTCTCGTTGCAGAGGTGAAAGAACTTAAAGCTAATCCCAACAGGCTTGGAAAAGGAACTGTTATTGAGGCTAAGCTTGATAAAGGACGAGGTCCTGTGGCGACCATTCTTGTTCAGAACGGAACTCTTAATGCAGGCGACATAATCATAGCAGGAACTGCTGTCGGCAGAGTGAGAACTATGAGAAACGACAAGGGCGAGGAAATAAAGTCTGCGGGACCGTCAACCCCTGTAGAGATAACGGGATTAGGAGAGGTTCCCGATGCGGGAGACGCCTTTAACGTGGTAGCCGACGAAAAGCTTGCCAGAGAGCTTGCAGAGCAAAGAAAACAGCAGGCAAAGGAAGAGATTTTCGGACAGTATCAAAAGGTTACATTAGAAAATCTGTTCAGTCAGATAACAGAGGGAGAGCGAAAAGAACTGCCTATCATTGTTAAGGCTGACGTTCAAGGCTCGGTTGAGGCTGTTAAGCAGTCGCTTGAAAAGATTTCAAACGACGAGGTAAGGGTTAAGGTCATTCACGGTGCGGTAGGAGCTGTTTCGGAGGGTGACGTTATGCTGGCTGCGGCGTCAAACGCTATCATTGTCGGATTTAACGTACGTCCTGACCCAATTGCCAAAGACAGCGCTGAGCGTGACGGAGTTGACATACGTCTGTACAGGATAATTTACGACGCAATTGAAGAGATTGAAGACGCTATGAAGGGTATGCTCGCGCCTAAATATCGTGAGGTAGAAACCGCGCGCGTTGAAGTAAGACAGGTGTATAAGATTTCAAACGTCGGTCAGGTTGCAGGCTGTTATGTTTTAAGCGGCAAGGTAGGTAGAAACAACGAAATAAGAGTTGTTCGTGACGGAATTGTAGTTGCCGAGGATAAGATGGCAAGCCTAAAGAGATTTAAAGACGACGTCAGAGAGGTTTCAGAAGGATATGAATGCGGTATATCTCTTGAGAAATTTTCCGATATTAAAGAGGGAGACATCTTAGAAGCATTTTATATGGAAGAGTACAGAGATTAATTTATATTAAGGAGAGAACAAATTGGCAGGATTCAAACCGAGAAGGTTATCTGAGGATATCAGAAGGATAATTTCAGAAAAAATAAGAGATTTAAAAGATCCGAGAATTAATAAAAACGGTATGATAACGATTGTTCGATGTGATGTTTCAAACGATCTTTCATATTGTAAGGTTTACGTTTCGTCATTTGAGGGGTTTGACAAGGCAAAGGAAGCCGTTAAAGGCTTTGAGTCGGCATCGGGACTGTTAAAGCGTGAAATTTCTAATGTGCTGAGGCTGAGAAAGTGTCCTGAACTGGAATTTGTGGCAGATAATTCTATTGAACACTCTATAAAAATCAACAAGATCCTCAAAGATGTTTCTGGCGGCAAAACAAATTCAGATGATGATAATGATGATAAAGAGGATTGATTACAGAGGTTATTTAACTAAGGACTCATTACAATATTTCCGCAAAGGAGTGACATACTGATGGATTTTTCAATGATTAAAAGCTTTCTGGAAAGCGATGAATGTGATAATGTAACTATTCTTACTCATAAAAGTCCCGACGGCGATACCTTAGGCTGCGGTTTTGCAATGTGTTATTTTCTCAGAGATATGGGGAAAAAGGCGAACGTCATAAATAATGAGCCTTTTCCGAAAAGATATAAGGAGTTTATGTATCCCGATTATGAGCCGATGGATTTTGAAGAAAAGTGCGTTATTGCAGTAGATATTGCAAGCTTAGATCTACTCGGCGACAATCTGTCTGAGTATAAGCAAGACGGTAAGGTTGACCTTTGTATAGATCATCATATGACTAATAAAAAATATGCGAAAAAGTATTATATAGATCCTGACGCCGCGGCTGCGTGCCAGATATTATATGAGCTAATAAAATATATGCAAAGACCTATTACAAAGCTTATTGCTACCTGTCTTTACATCGGGCTCTCAACAGATACAGGATGCTTTAAGTTTGAAAGTGTTTCTCCTAAAACTCATATGATAGCTGCTGAGCTTATTTCATATAATATCAATCACGCATATGTGAACCGTATGATGTTCGACGTAAAGCCAAGGGGAGTTATAAAAGTAGAGCAAGAGGTTATAAGAAATCTTGAGTTCTGCTTTGACGGTAGATGTGCTATTGAATTTGTGCCGAAGACTTTGATAGATAACAGCGGTGTGGAATCTGCTGAGTTTGAAGAGCTTGCGACAATACCTCTTACTGTAGAGGGTGTGGAAATAGGCATAACCGTTAAGGAAAAGGGAGATAACGAGTATAAGCTGTCGGTGAGAACCACCGAAAAGCATGACGCTTGTGCTTTTTGCAAAAGCTTTGGAGGCGGAGGTCATCTTCGTGCAGCCGGCTGCCAAATCACCGGAACATACGATGAGGTCATGCAGAAGATAACAGACAGAGCCGCAATGATGTTTAAATAATCAAAGAGTTATGAATAAAGAATTAAACGGAATTATTGTTATAAATAAGCCGAAGGGCTTTACCTCCTTTGACGTAATAGCAAAGCTCAGAGGAATACTTAAAATAAAAAGGCTTGGTCACGCAGGAACGCTGGACCCGATGGCGACAGGAGTGCTGCCGGTATTTGTCGGCAAGGCGACAAAGGCGTGCAATATTCTTCCTAACAATGAAAAGAGCTATAAAGCAGGATTTAAGCTGGGGCTAAAAACAGACACACAGGACATTACAGGTAACGTAATTTTTGAGGAGAAGTCTAATATTACAAAAGAAAGGCTTATCAGCAAAGTCAAGTTGTTTTCTGGCGAAACGGAACAGCTCCCGCCTATGTATTCAGCGGTTTCTGTCGGCGGTAAGCGTCTTTACGAGCTTGCGCGCGAGGGCAGGGAGATTGAAAGACGTCCAAGAAAAATTTATATCGAAAGTATAGATGTTACCGAGTTTGACGAGGTATCTCAATCAGGAGCTATGAAAATACGTTGTTCAAAGGGAACATATGTTAGAACTATTATTAACGATTTGGGGGAAATGCTGGGAACAGGCGGTGTTTTAACATCGCTAGAGAGGACATATTCAAGCGGTTATGACATTTCACAAAGTCATACGCTTGATGAGATTGAGTTACTGGCAGAAAGCGGCGAAGGAATAGAGTGCATTATGTATTCTATCGACAGTGCTTTTGAGCAGTACGACAAGATAGTATTAAGCAACAAGCATACAAAATTGTATAAAAACGGCGTAAAGCTAAGGCTTGAACAGGTTTTTGCAAAGGGAGGAAATACATACCGTGTTTACGGAGATGATAACAGTTTTTTAGGTCTTGCCTTTGCGGATAACAAATCAAACGAATTTAGAATAAAAAAGAACTTCTTTTAGTTGAGAGATTTTATCTCTGAAGTTATATCTGCGCTATATGCAGACTTTTCGTCTGTTAATAAAGGGATTGATATTGTGATTACGGACATTACAAAAAATGCGGGGGTTTTAGAGAAAAAAACCGTGGTTTCTATGGGTATATTCGACGGAGTACACAGAGGTCATCAGGCAGTTATAAATACCGCTTGCAAATTCAAAGAACAAGGTCTTGATTTTGTGCTGTTCACCTTTAAAACTGATACCGTTACCACTAAAGGCAGATACGGACATATTGAAATGCTGTTATCAGACGTCTTGAAAAAAGAGCATTTTGATAAAATGGGAGTTGACTATATATATTCTCCTGCGTTTGGAGAAATAAAAAATATGACTGCTGCTCAGTTTGTTGAGCAGGTTTTATATAAAAGGCTAAATGCTCAGATAGTTGTATGCGGTGAAGATTTTCGCTTTGGCAAGGGGGCTGAAGGCGATGCTGAAAAATTAAATATGCTGTGTGAGAAATTTAGTATAAAGACGGTTGTAGTTAAGCAGGCGCAGTATAATGGCAGAAAAATAAGCTCTTCAGAAATAAGAGAATGTATAAGGCAAGGCGACATAAAAAGGGCTAATGAAATGCTCGGGTATAATTACTATTATAAGCTGCCTGTTATGCACGGAAACAAAATCGGCAGAACGCTTGATTTTCCTACGATAAATCAGGAGATCTCAAAAGGACATATATTACCTAAATTCGGCGTTTATATTACCCGTACAAAAATAGATGAAAAATGGCGGCACAGCGTTTCAAACATAGGCATCAAGCCGACGGTGGAGGTCAGAGCTGCGCCCTTGATTGAGACTAACATTCTGGACTTTGAGGAAGATATATACGGACAAGTTATACAGGTTGAACTCTTGGATTTTTTAAGGTCTGAGAAAAAATTTGAAAGTATTGATACGCTGAAACAACAGGTTCAGACTGATATAAATAAAACGAGAGAATTTTTTAAAGCTAGGAGGATTTATAATGAGTAAGGTAAGAACGAGATTTGCACCCAGTCCTACAGGATATATGCATATCGGAAATTTAAGAACGGCTCTTTTTACTTATATTATTGCAAAGAAAAACGGCGGTGACTTTATTCTAAGGATTGAGGATACCGACAGAGAAAGACTTGTAGAGGGCGCAACTGATGTTATTTACAGCACGCTAAGAGAGTGCGGTCTTAACTGGGACGAGGGTCCGGATGTAGGCGGAGAGTACGGTCCGTATATACAGTCAGAGAGAATGGGAATGTATAAAGACTATGCAATAGAGCTAGTTGAAAAAGGCGAGGCTTATTACTGTTTCTGCGATAAGGAGAGGCTTGATGAGCTCAAGGCTGTTCAGGAGGCAAGCGGAGTAATGCCTATGTATGACAGGCATTGCAGGAGTCTGAGCGATGAGGAGGTTAAGGAAAAGCTTGACGCCGGAATACCTTATGTGATAAGGCAAAAGGTCCCAACAGAGGGCGAAACCACCTTTCACGATGAGCTTTACGGAGATATAACTACTCCAAACTCAACTCTTGACGACCAGATACTTCTCAAAAGCGACGGTTACCCGACATATAATTTTGCAAATGTTATAGACGACCACCTTATGGGTATTACTCATATTGTAAGAGGAAACGAATATCTTTCATCGACGCCTAAGTACAATCTTCTATACAAGGCATTCGGCTGGGAAGTACCTAAATATATTCACGTTGAGCATATTATGAAGGACAAACAGCACAAGCTGGCAAAACGTGACGGAGACGCGTCATATCAGGATCTGATAAAGCAGGGATATCTTACAGAGGCAATACTAAACTATATCGCATTGCTTGGCTGGGCGCCTAAAGGAGAAAGAGAGATTTTTACTCTTTCTGAACTTATTGAAGAATTTGATATCTCGGGACTTTCTAAATCTCCGGCTATTTTTGATTCAATGAAACTCAAGGCGATAAACGGCGAGTATATAAGAAAAATGTCTATCGAGGAGTTTGAAAGCCGCGCAATGCCTTATTTAAAGCAGGCAATAAAGAGAGAGGATATCGATCTTCGGCAGGTTGCAGAATTACTACAGCCGAGAACTGAGCTTTTTACTGAAATTCCCGAGCAGGTCGATTTTATTGATAAGATGCCTGAGTATGATAATTCTTTATACTGTCATAAAAAGATGAAAACAAACGAGGAAAACTCTCTGGCGTCTTTAAAAGAGGTTCTGCCTGTTTTAGAAAGTATAGACGGGGACAATTGGGATCAGGATACTATTTATAACAAGGTCGTGGAGATAGTAAAGAAAATGGAGGTCAAAAACGGAGTTGTTTTCTGGCCGCTTAGAGTTGCCGTTTCGGGAAAGGCTTTCACACCGGGCGGAGGAGTTGAGCTTTGTGTAATTTTAGGCAAAGACGAATCTATAAAGAGAGTTAAAGCGGCGATTGAAAAGCTGTCATCATAGCTTGATCAAAATATCAAATTTTCTAATGCGGCGGATTGCTGTGTTAGATTGAGGAAAGCTATTTAACTTTATTTTCATACAACTATCACAATAAGCTGTTAGAATACAAATAGCTTTTAATAAATCTATTGTGAGGAGGTAATACCTTATGATTGAAGTGAAAAATCTTACAAAGCATTTTGGCGACAAAAAAGCTGTTGACGGTATTTCCTTTACCGCAGGGAACGGTGAAATACTCGGGTTTTTAGGTCCTAACGGCGCGGGAAAATCCACGACTATGAATATTCTTACAGGGTATATTTCGTCAACAGACGGAGTTGCGCTGATAGACGGTGTTGACATTTTGGAAAACCCTATCAAGGCAAAGCAGAAGATAGGGTATCTGCCCGAACAGCCGCCGCTTTATATGGATATGACGGTAAAAGAGTATCTTTCGTTTGTATATGATCTGAAAAAGTGTAAGCTGCCCAGAAATACGCACCTTAAAGATATCTGCCAGCTTGTGAAAATAGATAATGTTTATCACAGAGTTATAAAAAATCTTTCAAAGGGTTATAAGCAAAGAGTGGGACTTGCTCAGGCGCTTATAGGAAATCCTAACGTGCTTATTTTAGACGAGCCTACCGTGGGTCTTGACCCTAATCAGATCATTGAAATAAGAACTCTTATAAAAAGACTGGGCAAAAATCATACGGTTATTTTATCGTCGCATATTTTATCAGAGGTTCAGGCTGTGTGCGATAAGATAGTTGTAATAAATCAGGGCAAGATAGTTGCGGACGACACCGAGGAAAACCTCTCAAGGGATCTTGTAAACAACAATAAAATTCTGGTTAAGATCGACGGTCCTTTCGATGAGGTTGAAAAGGTAATAAGCTCGATTTCAGGAGTTAAAACGGTTGACAGAATTTCAAAGGAAACTGATGAATTTTGCGAGTTCTCCGTTGAGTCGGAGGAGGGCGTTGATATTCGCCGTGAGCTTTTTAAGAGAATATCAGAAAGAAACTGGTACATTATGGAGCTCAAAACTTCAGATATGTCGCTCGAAGATATATTCTTAAGGCTGACTGTAGGCGAGAATATTCCCGCTGTAAAGAGATATGGAGGTATTAAATAATGAAAGCTATTTTCAGAAGAGAATTTGTTTCATATTTCACCACTCCGATAGGATATATTTTTCTTGCGATTTTCTTCGCACTTGCAGGAATTGATTATTCGGTGACATCTATAGCTAAAGGCTCGACTGGTTCAGCGGGAGAAGTTCAGGGCTACGGAACCTCTGAGCTTACTCAGTTTTTCTTATGGCTGCTGATTATAATAGTAATTCTAATTCCCATACTCACTATGAGAACACTATCGGAGGACAAAAGACAAAAAACAGACCAGATACTTTTGACGTCGCCTGTTAATTTGTCGGGGATAGTTGTCGGAAAGTTTCTTGCGTCTTTTTTGGTTTATATGATGGGAGTTGCAATAACTCTTGTATTTTCAGTAGTTGTTTCTGCGTTTGCAAAGCCTGACTGGACTACCATATTCGGAAATATTGTCGGTCTTTTGCTTTTGGGCGCGGCGTGCATTTCAATAGGAATTTTTGCCTCCAGTCTTACTGAAAACCAAGTTGTTTCAGCGGTTATAAGTCTGGCGTCAATTGGTCTTATGAGCCTTCTGTCGGTAATATCGAGCTTTATACCGATCGAGATTATACAAACTGTTCTCAATAAGCTCTGCTTTTTAGATAGATATATCGGATTTACATACGGTCAATTCGATTTATCGAGTGCGTTATATTTCATCAGCGTTGCCGTGGCATTTATGTTCTTTACAGTCAGAGTGCTTGAAAAACGCCGTTGGGCTTAAAGGAGGTAGCAAAGATGAACAATATTGACGATAAGAATTTAGAAAATAATCCGGGAAATGATTTATCAGAGGTTTCTGATAAAAGTGCGGAAACAAAAACGGAAGAAACATCGGTAAATGATTTAAATGTTTCTGAGGCTGATACTGAGATCGATACGGATAAAACCGAAGTTTTGGACGAAAATGAGGAAAATCCAGAGGGGAATTCAGAGGGAAAGGTTAAAGCAAAGGTAAAAAAGGCAAAGAAAAAGAAAAATCACAAAAAGCTAAAGCACGGCACAATGGCAACAGTTTTAACAGTTTTTTTTATAGTGGTTCTTGTTCTTGTGAATATAGTTGCTACAAGTCTTTTTGAAAGATTTCCTCTGACTATCGATATGACTTCTGATGATTCTTACACTATTTCAGATGAAACGGCGGAATACATCAAAAGCATTGATAAGAAAATAAAGATAACAGTTCTTTCTGAAGAAAGCGAATTCACTTCTACATCCAAATACATTCGGCAGTCTAATGAAATTTTGAAAAACATAGTAAAAAGCAATGGCAACATATCTCTTGAATATGTAGATCTTTTGTCAAATCCGGAGGTCAAATCAGAGTACGAGGATACTCTTTCGGAATATGACATAATAGTTGAAACGGGGAAAAATCACGAGAGGACAACTGTTGTACATCCGCAGGACTTAGTTAATTTTTCATCTGACTTTGAAACCTCATTTCAGCAGAATATGGGGGCGACCCTTGACGCGTTTATTGAGTACTACGGAGGAATGACTGCTATTCAAAGCTATACTTCAGGTATAGAAAGCAACTGTGCGGAGCAGGCGTTTACATCTGCAATATTAAAGGTGACAGACGCAAATCCTGTAACTGTTACATTCCTTACGGGAAGAAATGAACTTACTGCTTTAACATATTTCCAAAGCCTACTCAATGCAAACGGATATACGGTAAACAGCATTGATATAACAACGCAGGATATTCCTAAGGATACAAATCTTATTGTAATGGGCGCTCCGAGCGTTGATTACACGGCTGATGAGGTTGAAAAGGTATCGGCATTTCTGGACAACGACGGAGATCTTAAAAAGAATCTTTTATATATTGAAAGCGTCCAGCAGCCTGATACTCCGAATATTGACGAGCTTTTAGAGGAGTACGGAATTAAGTTCAGAGATGAGTTTGTATACGATTCTGACGAAAGCAATGCAAGCAACGGATATGTTTTTATGGAGCGTGCAAATGACAAGTTTATGGACGACATTAAAGACGATTCGCTAAGACTGATCACTAACGTATATACGAAGCCTATCACAATAGATTACAATGAGAAACAAATGCTTACCTGCGAGTCTTATATTCAGACATCTGATACAGGTTATACAATGGATGAAGAAAGAAATGAGCTTACAAGCGGAGTGACCATTACAGCGGCGGTAGGTTCAAAAGCAACGTTTATCGGAGACGATACAAATTACAGCAATTTGATTGCTTTGGGTTCTGAATATTTTTTGGCAGATACAGTACTTCAGATGTCGCAGTATTCAAACAGACAGTGGATATTAAGTCTAATAAACGGAGTTACAGGTAAATCCGCTGATATTACTATTGAGCCAAAGACCGTCGAGGGAGGCTTGTTTGATCTAACCAATACGCAAATCAGAATACTTGAATGGGTATTTATAGTTATAATACCTGTTATCATACTTGCAATCGGAATTATAATCTGGATAAGAAGAAAGAACAGATAAGCATTAGGAGAGGAATCTGAATGAATTCTAAAGTAAAGAGTATAATCATTTGCGTTGTTGTTATACTTTGTCTGGGCGTTATGCTGCTTGTCTTGAATCTTACTGGTAAGAAGTATGAAAGCTCAAGCGAAACCGTTTCAAGCGTGGCTGACAGCGAAAAAACAATACCTCTGACTGATGACATAGCAAATGATCTTGACAGTACTTTTGTAAAAACCGTAGAGGTCAAAAACGAAAAGGACAGTTTTTTGATAAGTCAGGTAAAAGGCAAAACAGACGAGTGGGAGATAAAGGCATTAGATGGAATTGAGCAGTCTAATACTGTTTATTCAGGACTGGCGTCGATTATAGCCGACTTATCTGCAACAGATGTAGCTGAGGAAAATGCAGAAGATCTATCAAAATACGGTCTGGCAGATACAAAGACAGAATTTACTGTTGCGTTTTCTGATGAAAAAAACACAAAGAGAACTTATTTAATCGGTGATATTACTCCGAATGATGATGACTACTATGTATGCGAGAAGGGTAAAAGTACCGTTTATACAATAGCGTCGGGTTCGCTTTCGTATTTCTTTTATACAAGAGAGGATTTTATCGCTCTAACGATGCTTGATAAGCCTGTCAGCGACGAGGATTATCCCGACTTCATAAAGGAAATAATTAAGGTGAAATCTCTTGACTATGATATGGTTATTGTAACTCCTGAAGAATCTTCAGATTATATGCCGTCATCTCAGGTTATGACAGAGCCTGTGTTTGCTTATCTTGATGTAACAAATTCGGCGGATATAACTCACGGAATGTGGGGATTATCGGCGACTTCTGCGGTTGCGGCAAAGCCGGACAAAAAGGATTTTAAAAAGTATGGGCTTATTGATCCTATGACCAAGGTTATTCTTGAAACAAGCGACGGAACATATACATTGTCAATCGGAAATCCCGTTTACGCAAAGGATTCTCAGGGGAAAGAGACCTCAACCGTTGAGTCATATTATACTTATCTAGACGGGGTAAGCGGTAAAGATGTAATATTCGTAGTTTCTGCTGACAGCCTTCCGTGGGCGGGGGTAGAGCCGTCGGACTTTATTTCAAGTCTTATGACTTACAATGCTGCGACCGATTTAAAATCGGTTATTGTTGATAACGGAAAGGAAAAGTATACATTTAAGCTGAAATCTGTTGAAAATCCTGAGGCTGAGGCTGATGAGGACGAGCAGCAGACGATGATGCTCAGCTCTGTAAAGTTAAACGACAGTTACCTTGACGTAGAGGCTTGGAAGAGCTGGTATCAATATCTTCTTCAATGTCCGACTTCAGAGATCTATTTTAAAGACCCTGAAACGAAATGCTATCTTTCGGTAAGTATGAACAGAAATGACGGCGGAAAAGATGTTCTGAAGTTCTATAAAGATACAAACAGAAGAACTATTGTAAAGCTTAACGGAAAAACAAGCTATCGCATTGAAAGTTCTTATGTAAAAAAGCTGATCTCAAATATGAAGCTTGCAATTGAGGGCAAGGAAATTAATGTTGATTAGCAAATTATTAGATTTAGGACTAAAAATAAGACAATTTTCATATTAAAAATCTGCTATACTTAATTAAGAAAAAGAGAAAGGGAGGGAGTAAAATGGCAACGAAAAAATGTGACTTTTTCACATATAAAGGTTTACCGTTAGTGAGAAAGGGCAGAGAAATATATTATGGCAATATGACAGATGATTATGTTGTTATGATTCAGATACTTTCGACTGAGAAAATAAACGGTCTGGACGTTGCAAATAAAGTTAGAATTTTCAGAATGGCAACAGACGAAAGTCTACCGCCAAATCAGAGAATAAATAAAACTGCTGAGAAAACCAGTCTGTATGACGCTTTAGATATAGCAAGTGCATGGCTTTCCGATTATATTAAAAAATAAATCTAAAAGAGGTATTCCGATATTTGGGATACCTTTTATTTTATTGTACATATGAAAATGCACCTTGATAAAAACTGCGGTTTATGTTAAAATGAATTGTAAACGATGGGGCTTAAGCCTTAATTAAAGGAGTATGCGATTTGTTATATTCGGATCTGATATTTATATATGGTATTCTTCCGATAACTGTTCTTATAACATTTTTGGACAGGAGCACAGAGTATAAAAATCTTATACTTGTTTTGACATCGGTAGTATTTTTCACCTTCGGCAGACCGATGATCATACTGCTTTTATTTTCTACAATTATATTCGACTATATATTTGGATTATTAGCGGGATACGGGAGAAGAAAATGGCTGAGAGCTTTAGGTTTTATTTGTTCGATACTGATGAACTCTTCATTGTATATTATCTTTTGCTGGAACTCTCTGTTTAAAAATCTCGGTATTGAACATTTGACGTTTTCAAAAAAGCTTATACCATTGTGCATTGCCTTTTACACTATAAGAGGTATTTCATATGTAGGCGATGTTTATAAAAAGAGAATAAAACCGGAAAAGAACATATTCTGTTTGCTTGTTTATATGGTAAGCTATCATTTTATGGTAGTAGGTCCGATCGTTAGATACGGAGATATTTCAGAGCAGATACGGCGAAGGACAATAACGGGTCAGAATTTAAACGACGGTCTGAATAGATTTATCATCGGATTTGCGAAGGTAATGATACTTGGGCTTTCATTCGAGAAAATACAAGCAGCAGGCTTGAATTTAATCGAGCTTACTCCTATCGGGGCATGGGTAGGAATGAATGCCTTTATCGGGAATGTTTATTTTGTTTTCACAGGTTACACCGATATGGCTTTGGCTCTGGGAACTCTTAACGGATTTAGGTATAAAGAAAACTTTTCGCCGCTGCATTTAAGCGGATATGTGTGCGGAATCGTAAAAGGCTTTAATAAGCTTTTGACAGAGTTTTTTGCGGACTTTTTAGTAACTCCTTTTAAAACGGATAAAGTTAGATATATATCGGGCGTTTTACTTTCGGGGATTTTTATCGGATTATGGTATGGATTCAGTCAGAACCTATTGATATTCGGGCTGTATTTTGCTTTGCTGGTGATAATTGAAAAGCTGTTTTTGAAACGCATTTTAGATAAGCTGCCTAAGTTTATAGGATATATATATACATTGGCTGCCGTATTTATAGGAGCGTCGATTGCATATTTTACAAGGCTTGAGGATTTTCTGAGTTGGTTAAAAGCGCTCTTCGGAATAGGTACAGATTATATGTGGAGCGTCGATATGAGAAACAAAACGCTATCATATCTGTTTTTGATTATAATAGGTCTGCTTATTATGATACCGGGCTTTAAGAATGTTATTAAAAGGCAGCTTAAAGCTTTTTCAGAAAAAGGCGAAAAGAACTACGCGGTAGTGAGAATTACACAAACTGCGGGTATATGTTTGCTGTTAATAATGGCAACAGCGTCTAGCGTTATGGTTTAGATTTTATGTTTTAGTTTAAAGGAAAATTATCAATGAGTAAAAAAAGAAAGAGAAAGCTTAATAGCTCACAGGCTAAGAGCGTCGGCAATAAAAACAAATCAAAAATCAATAAGAGCAGTATAAAAGCCGATGATTATGATTTTGATAACGCTGTGTATCCAGATAACTCTTGCCTGAAAGTGCCTCCTGAGGGTAATCAAACAAAATTATCCGTGGGTGATGTTGTGCTGCATAAAATCGGAAAAGATGCCGTGGTTGGAGAATATAATTTTATTAATGTTGCAGTTGTCTTTCTTCTTATAATGATAATGGGTATTTCTTTTGCGCTTTTAAGGAATACTGATGAGTATGTGGAAAATAATAACAAAATATCTGCTGAAACCGTTCTGAACGGAAAGTTTACAAAAAAGCTTTCAAAGAATTATATCAAAAGGCTGCCGGGAAAGCAGCTTTTGTTTGACACGCATAGGATTTTCTCGTATGCTTACGGTCTTGTAAGCTACAACGACGAAAAAGGCTTTGTTTCTGCTGACACCGGAAAGGTAATAGGAATAAAGACCTATGATGAAACTGCTTTGGTTACATTGACGACCAAAGCGACAGTTCCTACAACTACAACACAGTACACAGGAAAAACAACAAACACCACGATAAAACTGAACAAAACATTGTTTATAGGTCCGGGTCAGCTTACAACGACCAAAAAGACCAAAAAAACTACCACGAAGAAAACTACAAAGAAGACAACATCTGAAACCACCACGGCATTTACAGGTACTACATGGTCGTTTAAGGGAACAACAACGTGGAAGAAGAGTACAGCTTCATCTGTTAAGACAACTACCGAAGTACCGACTGCCGCCGCTACTGAACCCACATCGGCGTTTGACGAAAATAGTGATTTGTACAATGAATAGCAATAATTTTAAGTATTCTGATGATAATAAGAGGTATCATACTTATAATTATTATCTCAGACATAAGTACGGAATTAAAATTTTTAAAGTGCCGCTCAACACAAACTTCGGCTGTCCTAATCGGGACGGTACAAAGGGTTTGGGCGGATGCACATATTGTTCGGGCAAACTTAGCGGAGACTATGCGGGAGATCCGCTTTATGACATTGAAAAACAATATGAAGATGTAAGAAAGGTTCTCTTGAAAAAGTGGGATAACGCCAAATGTATACCCTATTTTCAGGCTGGAACCAACACATATGCTCCGCTTGAAACGCAAAAGGAGCTTTTTGAAAAAGCGTTAACTCTGAAAGACGCTGTGGGTATTAATATATCTACACGGGCAGACTGCATCAATGAGGAAATTGCTGATATGCTTTATGGGCTCTCAAAGAAGACTGATCTTGAGGTTGAGCTTGGACTTCAGACGATTTATGATAAAACTGCCGAAAAAATTAACAGATGCCATACCTTTTATGACTTTTTAAAGGGATACAGTATGCTTAAAGAACGCGGGATAGATATATGTGTTCATATAATAAACGGGCTGCCGGGGGAAAGCAGGAAAATGATGATTAAAACTGCGCAGACAGTCGGAGCATTGAATCCGCACAGTTTGAAAATACATCTGCTTTACATAATTAAGGGAACAAAAATGTATGAGCAGTTTCTAAACGGAGAGGTAAGACCGCTTGAAAGAGACGAGTATGTTCAGATTGTATGCGACCAGCTTGAGCGAATTCCGGAAAGCATTGTTATCGAAAGGGTGACAGGCGACGGAGTTAAGGAGGATCTTGCAGCTCCTATGTGGAGTCTTAAAAAATTTTGTGTTATGAATGAAATTGACAAAGAAATGGCAAGAAGAAATTCGTATCAAGGAATACTTGTAAAATAAGTTTAATATAGTTTAGTGAGGAAGAATTCCTATGAAAAAATATCTTGAGGTTGGAAAAATAGTTTCGGTTCACGGGCTTAAGGGCGACGTTAAGGTAGAGCCGTGGTGTAATGAGCCTGAGTTTATCTGTCAGTTTGACACACTATATTCAAAAGACGGCAAACGGGCATACAAAATAGAACGGTGCAGGGTTCAGAAGAATATGGTGATAATAAAGCTCAAAGGCGTAGACTCTGTCGAAGACGGACAGGCTATGAGAAATAAGATCCTTTTTATGGACAGAGACGACGTCGAGCTTGAGGAGGGATATTACTTCTTTCAGGACTTAATAGGGCTTACTGTTATTGACGCTGATAATCAAAAGGAATACGGCAAAATCAATGATGTTCTTCAAACAGGTGCAAACGATGTGTATCAAATAAAGTCTGATGAGGGAAAGTCATATTATATTCCGGCTATTGCAGATGTGGTTATCAAAACCGATTTGCAGGAGGGGAAAATGTATATAAGACCGTTGGAGGGACTTTTCGATGAGGATTGATATAGCAACGCTGTTTCCTGAGGTGTGCGAAACGTATTTATCTGAGAGTATTATCGGAAGGGCAAGAGCAAAGGGGATTTTTGAGATCAACTGTCACAACATCCGTGATTATACTTTAGATAAGCACAGACGTGTTGACGATACGCCGTACAGCGAGCAAAAGGGAATGTTAATGCAGGCAGAACCGATATACAGATGTTTTGAGTCTGTAACTGGGGATATAAAACCGCACGTTATATATGTTTCTCCGCAGGGAAAGCCGTTTAGTCAGAATAAGGCGAAGGAACTTTCCGAATTTGACAGCATATTTGTATTATGTGGGCATTATGAAGGAGTCGATAACAGGATAATCGAAGAAATCGTTGATGAGGAGATCTCAATCGGAGATTTTGTGCTTACGGGAGGAGAACTTCCCGCTCTGTGCATTGTAGACGCTGTTGTGAGAATGCTTGACGGAGTTTTATCAAGCCCTGACAATTATAAAGATGAAAGTCATTATAACGGACTTCTTGAATATCCGCAGTATACCCGCCCCGAGGTATGGAGAGATAGAAAGGTACCTGAAATTCTTTTGTCGGGACACCATGCTAATATTGAAAAATGGCGGCATGAGCAGTCTCTTATCACAACTTATGAAAAACGCCCTGATTTGATTGATTTTCAAAAGCTTTCGGAAAACGACCGGCATTTTTTATCAGAATATATTAAAAACAAAGAATGACGCTTGACAATTTTTTTGTAGATATAATGTAAACTATACTCGACTTTTGATGACATAAAGCTTTATTTGAGAAAAATATTAAAGTTTTTTGTACAAATTGCATTGTGCGTTAAGAATTTTATAGTTAAAATGCACAAATATTATGGGTTGTGTAGTGCAGTCTGTAATCAAAAAGCAGAAATTTTGTTCAATTCACAGTTTTATACTAAATTATCGTTGACTAAGAAAAATAATAGGGTATAATATATTTATGCAATTGACACAAGATTACTTTTGAGTAATTAATGAAATGGAGAGATATGTAATGTTTGTTAAAGATGTTGTTGTTCAAAACAAAGTAGGCTTGCACGCTCGTCCTGCAACTTTCTTTATTCAGAAGGCTAATGAGTTCAAGTCATCAATATGGATTGAGAAAGAGGACAGAAGAGTAAACGCTAAAAGCTTGCTTGGAATTCTTTCGCTTGGTATTGTCGGCGGAACAGCTATAAGAATAATTGCCGACGGTGCAGATGAGAAGGATGCTGTTGACGGCTTGGTCGAGCTTGTCGAAAGCGGCTTTACAGAGGAAGTTTAATTTCTCAATTAAAATCAATTAAACGATATTAAAATTATGGCGAGGCTTAAAGTCTCGCTGTTTTTGTATGTAAATGATGTATATTATTCAAAACGATTATATTTAAGTAATTCTGACAAATGATACTATATGTTTGGTTTAAACCGCTGTTTTTGCTTTGCTTGAAAGCTATATTAATAATTTATTAACAAAAAATTGATGATAATGTGTTACAATCTGTAATATATACAAATAAAAAGATGATTTTAATAAAAAATTTTATATGTTATCATTTTTCACTAAAAAATCAATAAAAAATTATTGCAAAATTATCGTTTTTTTGGTATTATAATAATGATAGCTTGACCTAATATGCATATAAAAATTTATTCAGAGGAGTAAAAAGATATGTCAAACAGATTGTTTCAAAATGTTATTCATCAAATGAAGGAAACGATGGATTGTATCATCGGGGTCATAGATGAAACAGCTGCAATTATCGCTTGCTCAGAGCTTTCTAAGATAGGAACGACAAATGAGTTTGTATCCCTCGATTTAAATGACACGCACGATATTTTTGTACGCGACGGATATACATACAAACCGTTTGGTACGCATATGAAACCTGATTTTGCGGTTTTTGTTGAGGGCGTTGACGAAATGGCTGCTAAGTATGCGAACATTCTTGCGATATCGCTGTCAAGCTTAAAGCAATACTATGATGAAAAATATGACAGAGGTAACTTTATAAAAAATGTTGTTCTTGACAATGTTCTTCCTGCTGATATTCTGGTAAAGGCAAGAGAACTTCATTTTAGCTCTGATGTTTCTAGAGTTGTACTTCTGATAAGAATACTGTCTACTAATGACGTTTCTGCCTACGATGTTATACAGAATCTTTTCCCTGACAAAAACAAGGATTTCGTATTTAATATTTCAGAATCGGACATTGTACTTGTAAAAGAAGTCCACGAGAGCATTGAACCTTCGGATCTGGAAAAGCTCGCTAAGTCCATTTCTGACACATTAAGCTCTGAGTTCTATACAAGGGTCAATGTTGGCATAGGCACGGTAATAGAGGGAGTAAACGGTTTGGCAAGCTCTTTTAAAGAGGCTCAGATCGCGCTTGAGGTAGGAAAGGTTTTTGATACAGAAAAGACAATCGTTTCATACGAAAATCTCGGAATAGCAAGACTTATTTATCATCTTCCCACAACATTGTGCGAGACGTTTTTAAGAGAGGTGTTCAAAAAAGGCTCTATCGATTCGCTGGATCACGAAACGCTGTTTACTATTCAGAAGTTCTTTGAAAACAACCTTAATGTTTCAGAGACATCAAGAAAGCTTTTTGTACACAGGAACACTCTGGTATACAGACTTGAGAAAATTAAAAAGCTGACAGGGCTTGACCTGAGAGAATTTGATCATGCGATAATATTCAAGATCGCCCTGATGGTCAAGAAGTATTTGTCGGCAAATCCGGTTAAATTTTAGTATTTAGGAATGGTCTTTGCAAAAAACTCTTGTAAAGGCTGAGTTTAAAGGCGGTGTAGTTTTGGTAGAATTTAACGATGTATCGGTAACCTACTCTTCCGGAGTTGACGCTTTAAATCACATTTCGCTTAAAATTAACGATGGAGATTTTGCATTTGTAGTAGGGTCTTCAGGCGCTGGAAAATCTACGCTTATCAAGCTGATCTTAAAGGAAATTGACGCCACAGAAGGAACAGTTACCGTAAACGGCTTTAATCTGAGAAAGCTGAAGAGAAGGAAAATACCTAACCTGAGAAGAACTTTGGGAATAGTTTTTCAGGATTTCAGACTTATTCCGACGATGACAGTATATGAAAATGTTGCGTTTGTACTGAGAGTTATTGACGCACCTAAAAAGTATATAAAAAGCAGAGTACCTTATGTAATATCCCTGGTAGGGCTTGCTCATAAGGCAAAGGCATATCCTGAACAACTATCAGGAGGCGAACAGCAGAGGGTTGCGCTTGCGCGTGCTTTGGTAAACGATCCTCAGCTTATTATTGCCGACGAGCCTACAGGAAATATTGACCCTGCACTTTCGTATGAAATTGTAGAGCTTCTTAAAGGAATAAACGAGTGCGGAACAACGATTCTTATGGTTACCCATGAGCATGACATTGTAAGGCATTTCGGAGGAAGAATCATAAACATTAACGCCGGCAGCATTGCCTTCGATGAAACTATAGGAGGCGCAAATGAAACTTAGTAGTATAAATTATCTTGTTGGCAAGGGTATTTCAAGCGTATGGAAAAATAAAATGATGTCCTTTGCATCGTTTTGTATAATGCTTGTATCTCTGTTGATGGTAGGACTTTCAGTTTTGGCGTCAATTAATATAAATAAGATAATCAGCGGAATTGAGGGTAAGAACGAGGTTATCGTTATTGTAAAAGACGATTCTACCGATGAGGTCATTACAGCTTTGGAATCAAGCATTAAGGATATCGGCAATGTTGATACTGTTTCCTTCTATTCAAAGGAGGAGGCTTGGAAATCAATGATTGAGAATATGTCGAAAGAAGAGCAGGATCTCTTCCAGTATGCAGAAGGAGATAATCCTCTGCCTGATACTTATAAGGTATCTGTAAAGGATATAGAGAAGATGGCAGATACAACAAACCGTATGTCAACTTTAGAGGGTGTTGAATCAGTAAAGGCGTCAAATGAATTTGCAGATGTGCTTATAAGCATACGAAATATTTTTTCTGTAATTGCATTGGCGGTAGTAGTAGCGCTGATTATAGTATGTTTGGTTATAATTTCAAACACAACAAGGACAAGCGTTTTTGCAAGAAGAAAAGAAATCAACATTATGAAATATGTTGGCGCGACTAATAAATTCATTAAAATACCGTTCCAGATTGAGGGTACTATTGTAGGACTTCTTGCTGCTGTTGCTGCATTTATTCTGACAATGTTCGTTTACAAAGGGGTATTCAACTTATTCCAAGGCAACTATCAGCTATGGTCGATTTTAGGAATAAATTCACTTTATTCATTTAGAACGATATTTTTACCGGTTGCTATTGCTTATCTGGCTGCCGGTGCGATTATCGGAGCTATCGGAACAACGATCAGCACAAGCAAGTATGTAAAAGTATAATATTACAGACAAAACCATAAATAAAAATAAGAGTGTGGAAAAGTTAAGAGAGGGAAAAATGAAAGTACAAAGACTTTTAAAAAGAGCTTTTACTTGTATTATTGCTGCGGCTCTTGCCTTGGGTGTGTTTTCTGGTGTTTCTACAAACGATTTAATTAAGACCTCTGCGTCGAAAATTTCTGATGCAAAGGAGAAGGTTGAGGAATATCAGGCACAGCAAGATGAATATGATAAGCAGATTAAAGATACTGAAGACGATATAGCCAAGGAAGAGGAAAATCAAAAGGCTATTAAGAAACAGATGGACACAGTCCAGAAAACTATTCAAAGTTTAGACGACTATATATCTGAACTTCAGGGGAACATTGATAATCTGAACGCTCAGATTACAGAGACCCAAAAGCTTGTTGATGCAAAAAAAGCGGAAATTGATTCGGGAATAAGCAATTTTAAGAAAAGACTCAGGGCGATGTACATTGCAGGCAACGATTCATACACGTCTATAATTCTCGGGGCAGAGGACTTTTACGACGTGCTTATGAAGATAGAGCTTGTAAAAAGAGTTGCCAATCACGACAATAAAATTATTGATGAGCTTATCGTAGTTAAAAACGAATACGAGGCCGCAGAGAAAAAGCTTGAAGAGCAAAAGTCTGCGGTTGAGAAAGAAAAAGCTACATATGACGAGCAGAAGGAAGAAAAGACAAAGCAGAGAGAAAAGCTTAAAGCTTTGTATGCTAAGAGCGCTGAGGCTCAAAAGGCTTTAGAAGAAGACAAGGCTATTTATGAAAAGAAGAAAGATGAAATAGCTAAAGAGCAGAAGACTGCTGAGGCTCAATGGGCAAAGCTGGTCGAAGAGGCAAGGAAACGTGCTGAAGAAGAGGCGGCAAGGCGTGCTGCGGCTGCGGGTCAGAATGACACTCCAAGCGGCAATACTGCCAGAACGATGGGCGGTTCTTCCAAGGTAACGGGGAACTTTAAATGGCCAGTTCCGGGATTTTATAACATAACCTACGGAGTGGGCTGGCGCTGGGGGGCTTATCATGCAGGTATAGATATAGCCTCAAGCGGAATTAGAGGTGCACAGATTGTGGCGTCTGATGCAGGAACGGTTGTTCAGGCTGAGAATTATTGTCCTCACGACTATGGTAAAAACGGAAGCTGCGGCTGCGGCGGAGGTTACGGCAGGCATTGTATTGTCGATCACGGCAATGGATATATGACTTTGTACGGTCATATGGAGAATTGTATAGTAAATGTAGGCGACAAGGTAAATCAGGGTCAGACGCTAGGCTATGTCGGTTCGACAGGATTTTCTACAGGTGCTCACTGCCATTTTGAAGTAAGACTTAACGGAGTAGCTCAGGATCCTGAAAAATATGTATAAAAATATTTGAGAAAAATATAATATAAAAGTCAGAATTGTTTGCAGTAACGGTTCTGACTGCTTTTTTAAAATGCTTTTTAGCAGAGTTAGCTGAGTGGCAAGGAACTGAAAGTAAATATTTTAATAAGGTGTGTGATTTTCTATGGACAGAAATAATTTAAGCGTATTCCCTGTTGGGGAAAAGAACGAGGCGTTTGCTGAATATTTTGTAGGGCAGAGCTATTTGAATATGCTGTCTGTAAAAGGGGTTGCAATCGGGAATGTGACCTTTGAGCCGGGCTGCCGAAATAACTGGCATATTCATCATAAGGGCGGGCAAATATTGCTGGTGACCGCAGGACGAGGATATTATCAGGAGTGGGGAAAGCCTGCAAAAGAATTGCATCCCGGAGATGTTGTGAATATTCCGCCTGAGGTAAAACATTGGCACGGTGCAGCTGCTGACAGTTGGTTTGCACATCTTGCTGTTGAGGTTCCTGCCGAGGGTGCTTTTAACGAGTGGCTCGAGCCTGTTGACAGCGAGGATTATGAAAAATTAAAATAATAGTTCTAAATATAAATAGTTTCTTTATGAATATTAAAATGAAATATAAAACCGGATAGGAATTAATCCTCTCCGGTTTTGTTTTCATTGCAGAATTTTATTTAAGGCGCGATAAAATCATCGATATTACAAGCAATATAAGATTTAGAATAATAAGTAATACCCTCACCTATATTCGGTTTAAAATTTGAATAGATTAAGTCAAAACAAAAGACAAATAGAAAGCCGATACATAAAAATAGTATAATTTTCTGGGGGAGTTTTTTAATAATATCATCAAGCATAGGTCCTAAGATATAAATACAAAAGCACCCGCAAAAGCCGAAAAAAACAGCACCATACAGACAAATCCGTCCGTTTATGTTAAATATGTATTCACTATAATCCCACCAGCGGACGCCTTTTATATATTCAAAAAACCAGCTTGTTGCATATTCCATTACTGAAGAAATAACGGCAATTATGATAAATGTGTTAATGGGATTTTTAGAAATCTTTTTAGGTATTAACAATGAAAGTACTCCGCCGAATCCGTATATAGGCAGCCAAGGTCCAAAAAGCATTCCTCTGTTTACAAACGAACCTTCAGTTATTATGTGAAATAGAACCTCCCAAAGCCAGCCGAATATTGAACATATAAAAAATATCAACACAATAGAAGTAAAATTATACTTTCTTAAATATGTATGTTTTAGTCTTAAGTTCTTAAACTTATATTTCTCGGTCGCGGATAATTTAACTGTTGCATTTTGATAATCAAGAGGTGCATTATTATCGGTATGTTTAATCATAAAAAGCCTCCTCTCATTTATTTTAATTATACCATATAAGATGTAAATATGCAACAATATGTCGAATGTTGTTTTAATTTATTTCTGCACTATATAGAAACGAAAATATGATTAATATGTCTGAGAACTATGCAGTTTTGTTGTATTTTTTATTGAAAACTTTTATATATAGTGGTATAATACTTAAAATGACATAAAAATGTTTCATGGGCGGAGTATCTGCATTTAGATAAATTTAGTTCAGGAGAAGAGTATGTTTACAATATTGATAATGCCTGTTTATGCATTGCTGCTTTTTTATATAATAAAAAGAACTCTTAAATGGATAGGTGAGTGTATAAGTCCTCTTAAAACTAAGTGGTTTACCATTGTACTATCAGTAATAATAGTTTTATTTGCTGTTTCGCCTCTAGTTGCATTTTTTATGCCTGATATAGGGGCTGTTACCAGAATTGTTAGACGGACAAGCACATATTGGCTTGGAGTTTTGCTTTACGCTGTAATTTTTATTTTTTCTGCGGATATTATCTCTATAATATTAAAAAGAATAAAATTCTTCAAAAAAAGTACTGCTAACTCGAGAAGGGCTTTTATTGTTTTAGGTGTATGTGTCACGATTGCAATAAGCGGAATGAGCTTATACGGTAGAATAAATGCATCAAACATCAAGACAAAAAGCTATGATGTCACAATAAATAAGGAGTGTAAAACCCATAGTGAACTGACAATTGCGCTAGTGGCAGATTTACATTTAGGATATAGTATCGGATTTGAAATGATGCAGGATATGGTTAATAAAATCAATAGTATGAACGCAGATGTTGTGGTAATTGCAGGAGATATTTTTGATAACGACTATAACGCAATATATCAGCCCGAGAAAATTATTGAATGTCTTAAAGGAATTAAAAGCAACTACGGTGTATATGCCTGTTACGGGAATCATGACGTTGAGGAAAATATAATAGCAGGTTTTACATTCAAGTCTATTTATGCTCCTACCAGCGGAGAGAAAATGGATAACTTCTTAAAAAGGGCAGGTATAAGGCTGTTAAGAGATGAAAGCGTTTTAATAGACAACAGCTTTTATATTGCAGGCAGGGTTGATTACTTCAAGCCGAGAAAGGAAGAAAAACGTAAAACGCCGTATGAGCTTTTGAGGGACTTGGATAAAACTAGACCCGTTATAGTAATTGATCATCAGCCCAGAGAATTACAAATGCTTGCCGATGCGGGTGCTGATTTGGATCTTTCGGGGCATACTCACGATGGACAGATGTTTCCGGGAAATCTGTTTATTGATTTCTTTTGGGAAAACGCTTGCGGAAAAGTGAAAAAAGACAATATGACCTCAATTGTAACATCGGGAGTGGGACTTTTTGGACCGAATATGAGAACCTTTACCGACAGCGAGGTCGTAAAGCTTAACGTCAGATTTAACAATGCAATATAATTAAAGCGATAGAATAAGCCTTAACTGAATTCTGTTAAGGCTTTTTATTATTATATTCTGATTTTCAGTTTATGTTCATATACAGCAGCAAAGGTATACACTAACGGAGGCGATTAACCGTGAAATAATTTGCTTTGCACTTTGTCATACTTAGTATTAATGCGAGAATAAAATAAAAAAACGCGCACAAAATCAGTACGCGAAGTGCCTGCGGCGGCTCGCTTGAAATAATTTAGTTTAATTTAATACTTTGTATTAACGCGAGAATAAAATAAAAAAACGCGCACAAAGTCAGTACGCGAAATGCCTGCGGCGGCTCGCCGCTGGTCTGCCCAGCGAGAATCGAACTCACATCAAAGGAGTCGGAGTCCTTTATTTTATCCATTAAACTATGGGCAGAAATTAAAATCCACCGAATATTACTACCGCTTTTCGGTGGATATAATTTTACCTGATTTTACTTCCTACAGGAATACTTTGGTCAGGGAAAATGACGCCAGCTGAGCCGTCAGGCATATCAGCGGCACAAATCATTCCGTTAGACATTTCTCCGCAGAGCTTTACTGGTTTTAGATTTGCAACAACAATAACCTTTTTTCCTATTAAATCTTCGGGAGCATACCAGTCTGAAATGCCCGAAACTACCTGTCTTCCGCCTCTGCCATCGTCAAGCTGTAGCTTTAACAGCTTTTTGGAACGCTTTACCTTTTCACATTCTAAAACTTCGGCTACGATAAGTTCTACCTTTGAAAATTCATCAATAGTGATTTCAGGAAGTGTTTTTGCTTTAGGTTTTTCATCATGAGCGTCGTTTTTAATAATATTGTTAAGCTCGTCAATTTCCTTTTCAACATCAATTCTTGGGAACAGCACTTCTCCCGGATTTACTTCAACATCAAGAGGTAATACTCCGAATTTCTTTGCGTTTTCATAAGTTGCATAGTTTGACGCGCCGATTTGCTCTAAAGCCTTTGGCATAGTAACAGGCATAAAGCAGGATAAAAGCGTAGATGTAATTCGGATAGCCTCTAAAAGATTGTATAAAACTGTTGCAAGTCTTGCTCTTTTTGATTCGTCTTTAGCGAGGATCCAAGGAGTTGTTTCATCAATGTATTTGTTTGCCCTTGAAACGACATTGAAAATTTCTGCAAGTACATTGTTAAGCTCGGTCTTGTCCATTAGAGTATCGGTCTTTTCACACAAGCTCTCGCACATTGAAATCAGCTCGTCATCGAATTCTCCGCTTTCACGTTCTTTTATCAGCTTTTTGTCAAAGTATTTGTTTACCATTGCAACCGTTCTTGAAACTAAATTTCCGTAATCGTTTGCAAGGTCTGAATTAATGCGGTTTATCATAATCTCATTTGAGAAAGAGCTGTCAGCTCCGAGTGCCATTTCTCTTAAAATGTGGTAGCGTATAGCGTCTGCGCCGTAGCGTTCGCCGAGAATAAACGGGTCAACCACATTGCCGAGCGATTTACTCATCTTCTGCCCGTTAAAGGTTATCCAGCCGTGAACCGCCAGATGTTTTGGCAGAGGCTGTTCAAGAGCCATAAGCATAGCAGGCCATATAATTGCGTGAAATCTCATTATATCTTTAGCAACCATATGAACGTCTGCTGGCCAGAATTTATCGTAATCGTTATATTCATCATTGTAAAAGCCAAGCGCTGAGATATAGTTAGAAAGTGCGTCTATCCATACATAAACGACATGTCCCTCATCAAAGGTTACAGGTATTCCCCATTTAAAGGTCGTTCTTGAAACGCAGAGGTCTTCAAGCCCGGGCTTTATGAAATTGTTTACAAGCTCAACCGCTCTTGACTTCGGCTGAAGATAGTCTGTTTCAGTAAGCAGCTTTTCGATCCTGTCAGCAAATGGCGACATCTTGAAAAAGTAAGCCTCTTCCTTAGCCTCTGTCACCTCACGACCGCACTCGGGACATTTGCCGTCAACAAGCTGTGAATCTGTCCAAAAGCTCTCGCACGGAGTGCAGTATTTGCCGCTGTATTCTCCTTTGTAGATATAGCCTCTATCATAAAGCTCTTTAAAAATCTTCTGAACAGTTTTAACGTGATAATCATCTGTAGTTCTGATATATCTGTCATATTCAATGTTCATATACTTCCAGAGCCTTTTGAATACCTTTACTATTTCATCAACATATTCTTTCGGAGTAACGCCTTTTTCCGCTGCTTTTTGCTCAATCTTAAGACCATGCTCATCTGTTCCTGTCAGAAACATTACGTCTTTGCCCTGCATTCGCCTGTAACGTGCAATAGAATCGCACGCAACTGTTGTATAGCAATGACCAATATGCGGATTGCCTGACGGATAATAAATAGGTGTTGTTATATAATATGGCTTTGACATATTATCCTCCTCCTTTTCTTTAATATTATTTGATATACAAATTATTATATAACATTTATTCGGTAAAATCAAGTAAAAAAGCCTGTTTTAAACAAAGCTTTGTTTGTAAAAAAATATGCAGCACCTGTTGGTACTGCAACAAAATAAAAAAACTATGTGTAGAACAAAAGAAAGGAGACAACAAAACGAATGTTAATTTAAAAATAAATTAACATCACTTGTATTATATTACTTTATGTAAAATAAGTCAATAGAAAATCCGTTTTTTAACCGAATTGTATTTATTTTTGTAACCTTTTGGTATAAAAATGTAATCATTTTTGGTAATATTACAAATTAATATCTTTAAAGAAAAAAGAGAGCTCATATTAATGTTAATCGCAATATGCAAACTCATATAAATTGCAAAAAACATTTTAAGCTCTCTTTTGTCTTTTCAAAAAAGCGAAGTTGTCCTTAGCGGCTTCCGTGAGCTTCAGCAAGAGGACTTTCTCTTTTGAAAAATAACGATATGCACCATAGCGCTGAAATAGCAACAAGTGCATATACAATTCTGCTGATAATTGCGGCAGAGCCTCCGAACAGGAAAGCTACAAGGTCAAACTGAAAAACTGCTATAAGTCCCCAGTTGATACCGCCTATGATCAACAGCAGCATAGCGATTTTATCTAACATAATAAAACACCTCCGACACAAAACCTTAAATGTTTTGTGTGTAATCTTATTATGTCTCTGAGTAAAATAAATATTCATTCTTAATAATAAAAATTTATAAACATATATTAAATGCATAGACAAAAAAATTTATATGTGATATAATTGAATAAATTTTGTTATAAATTTTTATTTTTAAAAGCTTTTTACAAAAGGAGAGAAGGTTTTGTCAACTGCTGAAAAAATACTTTTTAAAGGTCAGGAATGTGTAATGCTGAAAGCCGGCAAATACACAGCGGTAATTGCAAATAAAATGGGTTCTAGCGTTTTAAGGCTGCGTGATGATGAGCTGAAGGCTGAGGTTTTCAGATATAAAGACGATGTAACTATGGAAACAATAGATCAAGCCAGAGAAATTTGGGGACTTCCCACTCTTTATCTGCCCAACCGTTTCGACGGCGGAGTTTTAAAGACTTCCGATGCAGTTTATAATCTTCCTGTAAACGAGCCTGAACTAAACAATCATCTGCACGGATTTGTTCAAAACCGTGTTCACAAAATTAAAGAGCTATATACCGATATGAATAATGATACTGCGGTTTTGGTTACCTGTTATGATTACGACGAAAATGACGAGTTCTTTAAGTATTTTCCGCTTAAATTTAAAATTTCATACACCTTTAATCTTTCAAAGGACGGGCTTAAACAGGAAATAAAGCTGACAAGCCTCGCTGAAAAGATGCTTCCTGTGTCTATTTGCACTCATACCTGTTTAAACGCTCCTTTCTGCGATGGTGGAAATGAGGCAGATATGGTTTTATCTGTTCCTATCGAAAAAAAGTGCGAGCTTAATGACAGAAACCTGCCTACTGAGCGTCTTACAGAGCTTTCAGACTGGGATAAAGAATACAAAAACGGAGTTAAAATGCCTACCTTGCAGGATATTTCAAACGATATGTATACGGCGTGTATGAACAAGCTTGACAATAAAGATTTCTACGGCTGTTATGTTACAGACAAGAAAAAGGGTATTCGGCTTTGCAATGAGGTCTCTAAGGAGTTTAAGTTCTGGAACATATGGAATGACGAGGGAAATAAGGGGTACTTTTGCCCCGAGCCAATGACAGCTATGATTAATGCGCCTAATCTTTCGCTTGAGCGTGAAATAAGCGGTTATACAGAGTTGTCTTTAGGACAAACCTTTTCATGCTGGCAGAGATTTTTCACAAAAAGGTGTTAAAATTCATAAATCAAGAATAAAAGGCAATAACAGAAAGAAAGCTCTGTTATGCTGGCAAAAATAAGGGATAATATTTTAAATAGCGTGAACATTATATTTCACGCAGGAATGGTGATTTTTATGAAGTATGGCTATTTTGATGATGAAAATAAGGAATATGTTATCAATAATCCAAAGACGCCGTATCCTTGGATCAATTACTTAGGTTCGCAGGAGTTTTTTTCGCTTATTTCAAACACAGCGGGCGGATACAGCTTTTTCAAGGACGCACGATTGAGAAGAATTACAAGATACCGCTATAACAATGCTCCTATAGATATGGGCGGAAAGTATTTCTATATAAATGACGGAGAGTGCGTATGGTCGCCGGGCTGGTCGCCTGTTAAAGCAGAGCTTGACAGCTATACCTGCCGTCACGGTATGGGGTATACTATTATAAAGGGCGAAAAAAACGGAATAAGCGCAGAGGTTACGTTTTTTGTTCCTCTTAATTTCAGGGGAGAGGTTCAAAAGGTTACTCTTGAGAACACCTCTGACAAATCTAAGACCTTTAAACTGTTTTCGTTTGTCGAATGGTGCTTGTGGAACGCTAAGGACGACGGAGAGAATTTTCAGAGGAATTTCAACACAGGCGAGGTGGAAATTGAGCGTTCGACGATATTCCACATCACAGAGTACAAAGAGCGCAGAGATCATTTTGCTTTCTATACTGTAAACTGTGATATAGACGGCTTTGATACCGACAGGGATAGTTTTATGGGTCTTTATAACGGCTTTGGCGATCCTCAGACTGTTATGGAAGGAAAGCCTAACAACTCGGTTGCCGACGGCTGGTCGCCTGTCGCATCACATTGTATTGCTATTACTCTGAGTCCGGGAGAGAAAAGGGAGCTGGTGTTCACTCTAGGGTATGTAGAAAATACCGATAACGACAAATGGAATGATGACGGTTCAATAAACAAAAGCAAAGCCTATGATATGATTAAGTCTATGGATAATGTTGAAAAGGCTGATAAGGCTCTGGAGGAGCTTAAAAAAAGCTGGGATAAACTGCTTTCTAAATATACAGTAAAAACAGAAGATGATAATCTTAACAGAATGGTAAACATATGGAATCAGTATCAATGTATGGTTACATTTAATCTAAGCCGTTCGGCATCGTATTTTGAAAGCGGCATAGGCAGGGGAATGGGTTTCAGAGATTCAAATCAGGATTTGCTGGGCTTTGTTCATCAGATTCCCGAAAGAGCAAGAGAGAGAATTTTAGACTTGGCTGCCACTCAGCTTGAGGACGGAGGCTGCTATCATCAGTATCAGCCGCTCACTAAAAATGGCAATAACGAGATTGGCGGTGATTTTTCAGACGATCCGCTGTGGATGATCCTTTCTACTGCGCAGTATATAAAAGAAACAGGGGATTACTCTATTCTTGATGAGATGGTTCCATATGATAATGATGAAACCAAATCGCAAAGAATGATGCATCATCTTCACCAGTCGTTTTATCACGTTGTAAATAATTTAGGACCTCACGGACTTCCCCTTATCGGCAGAGCAGACTGGAACGATTGCCTGAATCTGAACTGTTTTTCAACCACTCCGGGTGAGAGCTTTCAGACATCTACCTCAAAAGACGGAAAGGTTGCTGAATCTGTTATGGTGGCTGCAATGTTTACGTTTATAGGTCCTGAGTATGTTAAGCTTTGCGAATACAAGGGGCTTGACTATGAGGTGGAAAAGGCTCAGAGGGCTATTGATGAGATGAAGGAGAATATCATCAGGCACGGCTTTGACGGAGAGTGGTTCTTAAGGGCTTATGACGATTGCGGAAACAAGGTGGGCTCAAAAGAATGCGAGGAAGGAAAAATCTTTATAGAGCCTCAGGGATTTTGCGTTATGAGCGAGATAGGCAAGGAGGACGGTCTTGATATAAAGACGCTTGACAGCGTAAAGAAATATCTTGATACAAAGTACGGTCTTGTTTTAAACAATCCGGCATTTACTAGATACTATATTGAGTACGGAGAAATTTCCACATATCCTGCCGGTTACAAGGAAAACGCAGGGATATTCTGTCACAACAATGCGTGGATCATATGCGCCGAGGCTTTTATCGGGCGCGGGGATCAGGCTTTTGAGTACTATTCAAAGATTGCACCTGCTTATCTTGAGGACATTTCAGAAATTCACAGAACAGAGCCGTATGTTTATGCTCAGATGATTGCAGGAAAAGACGCAAAGCGTCATGGCGAGGCTAAGAACAGTTGGCTTACAGGTACAGCTGCGTGGAACTTTGTTGCGGTTTCTCAGTATATTCTGGGGATTATCCCTGACTACGCAGGACTTAAGCTTGACCCGTCAATACCAAAAGAATGGGACGGCTTTGAGGTTTCGAGAGAGTTCAGGGGAATAAGATATAATATAAAATTTAAAAATCCTGATAATGTTTCTAAGGGAGTTAAGAGCATTACTGTAGACGGAAAGAATATTGACGGAAATGTTCTTCCTATGTTTGAAAGCGGAACAGAACACTCAGTAGAGGTTGTAATGGGTAAAAAGAGGTTATTTGACAAGATAAAAGATGAAATATCTAAATAATACTGCATAAACAGTAATGTTGTCAGCCGTGTACAAATTATGTGTACACGGCTTTTTTACGAAAAAAAGGCATACGGTTTTCCGTATGCCTGTATTTGTATAATATTAAATCGTTCTATTTATAAAGCTCTCTCTTTACATATGATGTGTGGAGAACGTGATGAGCCTTTTCACTTCCCGGCTCGCCGAAGAATTCTTTGTATACTTGCTTAATAGCAGGGTTTTCGTGAGACTTTCTTATAGACTTAGCAGCGTCGTTTTTGTAAAGTACGCTTGCTCTTAATGCCTGAATGTCAACAGTATTTCTTACAGAACCCGGCTGCTGAGGCTGACCGCCTCCGTTCACGCAGCCGCCCGGGCAACCCATAATCTCAATAAACTGATAATCAGCCTCTCCGCTTTCAACCTTTTTAAGAAGTTCTTTTGCATTTGCAAGTCCTGATGCTACTGCGACTTTCACATTCATACCTGCAACGTCATAGCTAGCCTCCTTAATGCCTTTCGTTCCGCGAACGTCTTTGAAATCAACGCTTTCAAGCTCTTCGCCTGTTAGTGTTTCAACAGCGGTACGAAGTGCAGCCTCCATAACTCCGCCGGTTGCGCCGAAGATAACTCCTGCACCGGTTGATATGCCCAGAGGGTCGTCAAATTTTTCGTCCTCAAGCTCTAAGAACTTGATGCCGGCTCTTTCAATCATTCTTGCAAGCTCTCTTGTGGTGATTGAAATGTCAACGTCAGGAACGCCTGCTGCGTCCTCGTCATCTCTGCCTATCTCGAACTTCTTAGCTGTACACGGCATAACTGCCACAACAACCATATCCTTAGGGTCAATACCCATCTTTTCAGCATAGTAGGTTTTAGCCGTTGCACCGAACATCTGCATAGGAGATTTGCAACTTGAAAGATTTTCTGTAAGCTCAGGGAAATAGTGCTCGCAGTATTTTACCCAACCCGGTGAGCAGGAGGTGATGAGCGGCAGCTTTCCGCCGTTTTGAACTCTTTCTACAAATTCGTTAGCCTCCTCCATAATTGTGAGGTCTGCAGCAAAGTCAGTATCGAACACCTTGTCAAAGCCGAGTCTGCGAAGCGCAGCAGCCATTTTTCCCTCAACATCTGTTCCGATAGGAAGTCCGAAAGCTTCTCCCAGAGCGGCTCTTACAGCAGGAGCTGTCTGAACGATAACGGTTTTGCTCTCATCAGCTATAGCCTCGAAAACTTCTGATGTGTTGTCCTTTTCGTATAATGCTCCTGTAGGACAAACAGCAATACATTGTCCGCAGGATACGCATGAGGTATTACCTAAATCGTCCTCGAATGCACAGCTTATATTTGTATTAAATCCTCTTTCGTTAGCGCCTATAACACCGATTCCCTGTGTTTTTGCACAAGCTGCAACACAGCGTCTGCATAGAATACACTTGCTGTTGTCCCTTACCATATGAGCAGATGAACAGTCGAGTATTGATTCTGTTTTAGCACCGTCATAAATTCCCTCGTCTTCTATCTTGTAATCCTTAGCAAGCTTTTGAAGTTCGCAGTTCCCGCTCCTTACGCATGAAAGACACGATCTGTTGTGGTTTGAAAGAATAAGCTCCAATGTTTTCTTTCTTGAGTCGATAACCTTTGGTGTGCTTGTGAATATGTTCATTCCCTCTGAGATAGGGTATACACAGGAAGCAACAATTTTCTTAGGTCCAAAGCCGTCGCCTCTTTTTTCCTGCGCCTCTACAACGCAGATACGGCAAGCTCCTATTTCATTGATTTCCTTTAAGAAACAAAGTGTAGGAATCTCGACATTTGCAAGGCGAGCCGCTTCCAGAATAGTTGAACCTTTAGGAGCCTGATAATCTGCTCCGTTGATTTTAATATTTATCATATCCATCTAAAACGCCTCCCTACTTCTTTGATATTGCGCCGAACTTGCACTTTTCAATACAAGCTCCGCACTTGATACATTTATTCTGATCGATAGTGTGTGGATTTTTAACGCTTCCCTCAATAGCTCCGGCAGGACACTGTCTTGCACAAAGAGTGCAGCCCTTGCACTTATCCGGGTCGATAACGTATTTGAGAAGGTCTTTACAAACCCCCGCAGGGCAGGTCTTATCAACAACGTGTGCTATATATTCGTCCTTGAAGTAGCGAAGAGTCGAAAGAACAGGGTTCGGAGCTGTTTGTCCCAGTCCGCAAAGTGAGTTGTTCTTTATGTAATAGCAAAGCTCTTCGATTTTGTCCAGATCCTCAAGAGTTCCCTGACCTTTTGTGACCTTGTCAAGCAGCTCGTACAAGCGCTTAGTACCGATACGGCAAGGCGTACACTTTCCGCAGGACTCGTCAACTGTGAATGCCAAGAAGAACTTGGCAATATCAACCATACAGTTATCCTCGTCCATAACGATAAGTCCGCCAGAACCCATCATAGAACCGATAGCAATAAGATTATCATAATCGATCTCGATATCATAGTGCTCAGCAGGAATACATCCGCCTGAGGGTCCTCCTGTCTGTGCAGCCTTGAATTTCTTTCCGTTAGGAATTCCGCCGCCGATATCTTCAATAATAGTTCTCAGCTTTGTACCCATAGGAATTTCTACAAGACCTGTATTTTTGATCTTACCGCCTAGTGCAAATACCTTTGTACCCTTAGATTTTTCTGTTCCCATTGACGCAAACCAGTCTGCACCGTTAACGATGATCTGAGGTATATTTGCGTATGTCTCAACATTGTTGAGAATTGTCGGCTTTCCGAACAAGCCCTTTTCAGCAGGGAACGGAGGACGGGGACGAGGCTCGCCTCTGTTACCCTCGATAGATGTCATAAGGGCGGTTTCCTCACCGCATACGAAAGCTCCTGCGCCAAGACGCAGACCAATGTCAAAGTCAAAGCCGGTGCCGAAGATGTCTTTACCTAAAAGTCCGTACTCTCTTGCCTGATTAATAGCTATTTCCAGACGCTTAACAGCGATAGGATATTCGGCACGAACGTAAATATATCCCTGCGACGCACCTATTGCATATCCTGCAATAGCCATAGCCTCTAAAACAACGTGCGGGTCGCCCTCCAAAACAGAACGGTCCATAAAAGCTCCCGGGTCGCCCTCGTCCGCGTTACAGCAAACGTATTTCTGGTCAGCGTCAGGTACAATATTACGTGCTAGTTTCCACTTCATACCTGTCGGGAATCCGCCGCCTCCGCGTCCTCTAAGACCCGAATCCAGAATAGTCTGAATTACCTCGTCAGGCGTCATTTCGGTTAGGACCTTACCTAAAGCCTCATATCCGCCTGTTCCGATATATTCTTCAATATTTTCAGGGTTGATAACACCGCAGTTTCTAAGCGCAACGCGGTGCTGCTTTTTGTAAAACGCTGTGTCATTAAGTGATCTAATGCCTTTGTCGGTAACAGTTTCATCATATACAAGACGTGAAACGATTCTTCCTTTTAACAGATGCTCCGATACGATTTCCGGTATATCGTCTACCTTTACCATTGAGTAAAAGGTTCCCTCAGGATAGATAATCATAATCGGTCCTAAAGAGCAAAGTCCGAAACATCCGGTCTTTACTACCTGAACCTCGTCAGATAATCCGTTTTTGGCAATTTCGGTTTCAAGCTTTTCGATGATCTGTGCACTTCCGGATGAAGTACAGCCTGTTCCGCCGCAGACTAAAACGTGTGAACGATACATATATGTACTCCTCCTTAACTAATTGTATAATCGGAAACTATCTGACCGCGTATTAAATGCTTGTCGATAACTTCCTTTGCTTTTTCAGCAGTCATTTTAATGTATGTGACCTTGTCCTTGCCCGGCTCCATAACTTCAACGATCGGCTCGTATTTACACATTCCGATACAGCCTGTTTGTGTAACCATAACTTTATCTCCTATACCCTTGTCGGCAACGCCTTCTACGAAAGCGTTAAGTACAGGTCTGGCGCCGGCAGCAATTCCGCAGGTTGCCATTCCGACAACTACGCGGGTAACAGTATCGTCTTCTTCTCGAAGTCCGACTTGTCCCTGCATTTTTTCACGGATAGCCTTTAACTCTTCTAGTGATTTCATTTATTATTTCCTCCTATTATCATTATTTATCGTGAAAAAGTATTTTCACGCGCGTTTCGAGCCTTTCTGTTTTTGCGGCAATTCCGTTATGAGATCGGCTCGTAAATCCGCATAAAGGTGTGCTTTTGCAATGCAAAGTTTTATCTAAAAAATAAGGTCTTGATCAACCTCAGCTTTGTTGGATTTGAGAAAATCCAATATGTATGCTGAGATTTCAGGTACATCAAAGGGAACATCGCCTAATATTTCACGAAGTTCTCTTGTGTCCAGCGTGAAAGATTTGCCGTTTACCGTGTAGGTGTAAACAAAATCTATGTGCTTGTTCAATGTAATAAGACTGTGCATAGTGCTTGACATATCGCCAAGCGGCATTCTGTCAATATGGTCAAGAGTGAAAACCGCTGTAACTTTAGTTCCCTCGCCGACCTTTGATTTGATTTCAAAACAGCCGTTTGTGCTTTCTGCCGCCTCTTTAAAAAACGGAACTCCAAGCCCGACCTTTCTGGTTGTTCTGGTAGTGAAAAACGGGTCGCATACCTGCGAAACCTGTTTTTCGGTCATTCCGCAGCCGTTGTCGTTGATCTTAATAGTCAGCTTGTTGGCGTTTGTGTCAGCCAGAACCGATATCTCAACTAACGACGCGTTTGCTTTGACAGAATTTTGTGCAACGTCTAATACATTGAGTGAAATTTCAGTCATCATCAGTCTGAATATTTTGAAATAATGCCGTCGACGTCGTCTACTGTCAGACGTCCGTAAACGTCGTCATTGACAGTAAGTACCGGAGCAAGTCCGCAAGCGCCGATACATCTGCAGTCTAATAGAGTAAATTTACCGTCAGATGTTGTTTCTCCGCCCTTGATACCCAGTTTTTTAGATAGCTCGTCGAAAATATCACCAGAGCCCTTTACATAACAAGCCGTACCAAGACAAACGGAAATAGTGTATTTTCCCTTTGGGTTCAGCGTGAACTGTGAGTAGAAGGTAGCTACTCCGTAAATCTTCTCAAGCGGGATATCCATCTCTTGTGCGATTATCTTCAGCACTTCGATCGGAAGATATCCGTAAATTCCCTGTGCTTGCTGAAGAACAGGCATCAATGCTCCCTTGTCGTTTTTGTGAGAAGAAATAATTTCTCTGAGCTTAGTTTCCTGTTCCTTAGTGCCTGAGAATGGGATAGAACATTCTTTTGCTGCCATTTGTGAACCTCCTTAATATTTAGTGTAATATAGACATTAGTAAAACAGCCGAATTCAAGTAAAATATAACATTCAGCCAAATGCGGGAAAAGGCAGAACCTTTCCCCAGTAAAATATCAATAAGTGCATAATAATCACTTATAGACCATTATAACATATTATTTATTAAACTGCTATGAACATTATATACATACACAAGCCTTATTTTTTGTTTAAACTGTACAATTTGTTCATTAATAAATAAATTTTTATTAGTTGACAAAATTTTCGCATAATTAAAACGAGCAAATTGGTCTTGAAAATATATTAAAATAATGTTATTATTAAAATATATATGTTTTATTTTTTTGTTTAGAAATATTTATTCGACAAAGTTTTGTCAGAAATGACAAATTATCAAGCACATTGAGTAAATGGTTTTTTACGCAGGAGATTTTCTGTAAGACGCGCTGAAAACACAGCGCCGCATCAATTAAGGAGGATTAATATGACAATTTCAGAGGTAAAGGATTTTCTTGACGCAAAAATACTTTGCGGCGAAGAGCATATCGGTAAAGATGTTCATACAGCTTGCGGTTCGGATATGATGAGCGATGTTCTCGCATTTGTCAAGGATCAGTCTGTGCTTATAACGGGACTAAACAACCCTCAGGTAATAAGAACTGCCGAAATGATGGATATTATTTGTATCTGTTTTGTTAGGGGAAAGGTTCCTGATCAGGCTATTATTGAAATGGCGGCAGACAGAGGACTTGTTTTGATGGCGACAGATTTAAGAATGTTTGAATCCTGCGGAATATTGTACGAAAAGGGACTTCGCGGGGGTGCAAAGCATTGAGTACATCTATGACTTTTAAATACATTGTTGACGGAGAGGATTTTACCCGTGCAGGAGAGGCGTCGAGCAATGTTAAAGGAAAGCTAAAGCAAATGGGAGTAAGTCCTGACGTTGTCAGAAAAGTTGCTATTGCTATGTATGAGGGCGAGATAAATATGGTAGTTCACGCAAAGGGCGGCGAAATTACCGTTGAAGTAACTCCGTCAGAGATAATTATGACTCTGAAGGATGTAGGTCCGGGAATACCCGATGTAGAAAAGGCTATGCAGGCGGGGTATTCGACTGCGAATGAAAATATCAGGTCGCTTGGTTTCGGAGCAGGAATGGGACTGCCTAATATGAAAAAGTATTCTGATGAACTTACGATTGACACAGAGCTGGGCGTTGGAACTACCGTTGTTATGAAAGTACATATAAACTAGTTGTTATATATATATAGTATAATTTAAGAGAAGTGAGGTGTGGGGAATGGAGAATTTTATAAATTCGGTAAGGCTTGATAAGGATTTGTGCAAGGGATGTATTCATTGCATAAAGAGATGTCCTACTCAGGCTATAAGAGTAAGAAATGGAAAAGCACATATTATTCCCGAGTTTTGTATAGACTGCGGCGAATGTATAAGGGTTTGTCCGCATCACGCTAAGAAAACTCATTATGATCCGCTTGACGTTATTGATAAATATGAATATAAAGTAGCTCTGCCTGCGCCGTCGTTTTATGCTCAATTTAATAATTTAGAGGACATTAATATAGTACTGCGCGCACTAAAGCATATGGGCTTTGACGATGTGTTCGAGGTTTCTGCTGCGGCAGAACTTGTATCTCAGCTGTCAAGGGAATACATAGAAAAGCATAAGGATAAAGCTCCGTTTATAAGCTCTGCCTGTCCTTCGGTGGTGCGGCTGATAAGGGTGCGGTTTCCAAATCTAATCGAGCATATTCTGCCAATCAACGCGCCTGTTGACATAGCTGCCGAGGAGGCTGTAAAAAAAGCCGTGAAGGACACAGGACTTCCCAGAGAAAAAATAGGAATAATCTTTTTGTCTCCGTGTCCTGCGAAGGTTACTGCGGCAAAGTATCCCATAGTAAATGAAAAATCTGAGATCGACGCGGTTGTAGCTATTAAGCACGTTTATAAAAAAATACTTCCTTTTATGGTTGAGGCTCAGAACGAGTATGAGGACCTTTTACAGTCAGGTAAAATAGGCATAAGCTGGGGCGCGTCAGGCGGAGAGGCAGGAGGACTTCTTACAGACAGCTATCTTGCCGCTGACGGAATAGAAAATGTTATCAAGGTTTTAGAGGAGCTTGAAGACCAGAAAATCTCAAACCTTGACTTTATAGAGCTTAACGCTTGCTCGGGAGGCTGCGTGGGCGGAGTTCTACAGGTGGAAAACCCATATGTTGCAAAATCAAAGCTAAAGCATCTTAGAAAATATATGCCTGTAGCCAAAAACCATATTGAAGAAACAAGCGACGTCAACAAGGCTTACTGGGATAAGGATTTGGAATATCAGCCTGTGTTTAATTTGGGGCGTGATTTTGCTGACGGGCTGGCTAAAATGGAGCAAGTCGAAAAGCTGTGTAATAAGCTCCCGGGTCTTGACTGCGGTTCGTGCGGCGCCCCTACCTGCAAGGCATTGGCAGAGGATATTGTCAGGGGAATTGCAAATGAAAAGGATTGTATTCATCTTCTTCGAGAGTATATACATAAAATATCAAGCGATTTAAAAGAGATTTAGTTTATAACTTTGATAGATCAACAGATGGAAAGCGTAAAAAGTATTTTCCGCAGTTTCCTTTGTGGGTAGATAGGCGGTTCATTGGAATTTCCGCTGCGGTATAGGCTTGAGTTAAGAAAGGAGACCTTTGCAAAGCAAAGGCAGGGTGATCAATATGACGGCTTTACAGCTTATTGAAAAGGCAGGATTCAAGGTTCTGAATTTTCCCGGCGAAAACAGAGAAAGAAACATCAGCGGAGTATATTGCTGCGACTTATTAAGTGTTGTAATGTCCAAGGGGTTTGAGGACTGCGTTTGGATTACCATTATGGGAAATATAAACGCAGTTGCAGTTGCTGCGCTTACCGAGATGAGCGTAATTGTTCTTGCCGAGGGTACTGCAATAGATGAAAATATGCTGCCCAAGGCTAAGGCGCAGGGTATAACGGTTGTGCAATCAGACAAGCCTATTTATGAGACGGCGGTTATGATTTACAACCTGCTTAAAGAAAATGCTTAGCCTGTCTTATGATTTACATATACATTCCTGCCTGTCTCCGTGCGGAGATAATGAATCCACTCCTGCAAATATTGTCGGAATGGCTTACGTTAAAGAGCTTGATGTAATTGCTCTGTGCGACCACAACACGTCAAAGAACTGTACAGCCGCGAGCGAGGTTGCCAAGGCTTACGGTAAAACCTTCATTTGCGGAATGGAGATCACTACTGCGGAGGAGGTTCACGTTGTTTGTCTGATGCCTTGTCTGGATAGGGCGCTTGAACTTGACGAATATGTAAATCAGAGAATAATGCCTGTAGAGAATAATCCCGATATATTCGGCGAACAACTAATAATGAACAGCGATGACGAGGTTATCGGATATGAGAACAAGCTGCTTATCAATGCGACGACCATTTCTTTTTCGGAGGTTTTTCCTTTGGCTGATAGCATGGGAGGAGTAGCAATTCCGGCTCATATTGACAAGCAGGCTAACTCACTTTTGGCAAACTTAGGCTTTATTCCGCCGGATTCTACATTTAAAACGGTAGAGCTTAAAAACCTAAAAAATCTGCCTGAGCTTAAGGCTCAGCACGATTATTTGAACGGTTGTAAGGTTATAACAAACTCAGACGCTCACTATCTTCGCGATATAAACGAGCCTGTGAATTTTCTTCACGCTGAGGAAAATTCAGCCGAGGCTGTTATTGAGGCTTTGAAAAATCCTAGAATTTTATAGTTTTATAATATATAGCGTGAAGGATATTTCACGCACTTAAGAACGGAGGATTAATAATGAAACAATGCTGTCTTCACGAATCGGGAGAGGATTATTTAGAAACCATTTTAATACTTCACAACAAAACAGGATATGTTCGCTCTATTGACATTGCAACAGAGCTGGGTTATTCAAAGCCCAGCGTGAGCCGTGCAATGAGTATTCTGAAAGCCAACGGCTACATCACCGTTGAACCGTCGGGACAGATTATTCTTACAGACGAGGGCAGAAAGAAAGCTGAGTCAGTATATCACAGGCATTTAGTAATAACTGATTTTTTGGAGGGCTTAGGCGTATCAAGGGAAAACGCCGAGCTTGACGCTTGCAAGATAGAGCACATTATCTCGGAGGAGACATTTGCGAAAATCAAGGAGAATTGTAAAATTTTATAAGCTATTAATTATACTATGTTTTAAATCACTTTATAATATTAAAATATACTTTATTAAATATAAGAGAGTACTGCACACGGCAAATCAATGTCTTGGCGGTATCTCTCTTAGATGTTTGGAAACACCGTTACCGAAAAGAGTAAGACGGTGTTTCTTATTTTTCTATACTCTTGCTTTCAACCTCTAACTTCCAACTTCTAACTTCTAACCTCTAATATCTAATTCCAATATACTGACCCGCTGTATTGAAATGATACACATTAAATTAAATTTCCTATAGGCGGCATAGGCGCCGGCTGCTCGCTGGACATATTTATGTCTGTACTTTCATATAAATAAATGAAAAACTATATAGAAAGCGGGGCTTATATATGATTGTAAAAACATTTAAAGTCAGGAAAAAGGGATTGGTTATCTGCGGCGGAATACTTATTGCACTTTTAGTCATACTGGTAGTTTGCGGAATTGTTCATAAAGCTACTGCAAAAACCTATTCTATGAAAACCGAGAGTGAAAGACAAAAGTTTATGAGCGATATGGGCTGGGAGGTCTCAGAGGAATATACAAGCTGTAAGGTTATATCTATTCCAAAGGAGTTTAATGATACATATGAGAGCTATAACGAGCTTCAAAAAGAACAGGGCTTTAATCTCAAAAAATATAAGGGCGAAATGGTTGAAATCTATACCTATCAGGTGTATAATTATCCCGGAAAATCTGATAATGTGGTTATTAACTTGATTGCCTTCGAGGGTAAGCTGATTGGCGGAGATGTCTCCTGCAATGAGCTCGACGGTTTTATGCAGGGTCTTAAAAATCCAAATCCGAGCGATAAAAATGTTACAGAGAAAAAAATCTCTGATGATGAAAGCAGCAGCGAAAATACCGACTCTGACAGCTCTGAAACCGAAAGTAAAGAAATAAAAAAGAATAAAAATAAAAACAGCAGCTTAGATGAAAGTTCAAAATCTGATAGTTCCGATAAGAAACAATCGCAAAATACTTTCGACAGCAGCAGTACTGAGGAAAATAACAGTCAGTCGGATTCCGAGCAGGATAATACCAATTTAAGCGATAGCTCGGTAACAGAGGAAAGCAGTACTGAGTACTCTGAAAATACTTCTGCTACAGAAAATAACGCTGAATCTTAAATAAGTGTTAAGGTTTGCTGCTTGTCAAGCAAAACATTGGCTTGCAAGTGTTAAGGTGATAAACTTGTCAGGTAAAACAAAGAAAAAACAAGGGAAAAACAAAGAAACAAAATAAAGAAAAAATAAAGAAACAAAATAAAGGAATAAAAAAATGGAAATAATGCGTATCGATAAGTATATTTCAGGACAGATGAACGGTATATCCCGTAAAGACGCTAAAACCCTTTGCAGAAAAAATGAGGTTCTGGTGAATGGTTCGGTCGTGAAAAACAGTAATAAAAAAATAATTGCAGGAAAAGATATCGTTTCCGTTTGCGGGGAGAATGTTGCTTATAAAAAGTATATCTATATTATGCTTAATAAGCCTAAGGGGTTTGTCTGTTCAACTAAAGACGGAAAATCTCCAACTGTACTCAAGCTTGTTCCGCCTGAACTGTATCGTGAGGGGATTTTTCCTGCGGGTCGGCTCGATAAGGATACTGAGGGACTTGTGCTGCTCACTAACGACGGTGAGCTCGCCCATAAAATGCTATCCCCTAAATACCACGTAGAGAAAAAATATTATGTCGAACTTAAATTTCCCGTTCAAGAATACTATGTCGCTAAGTTTGAAAAAGGTTTGTTAATCGACGGCGGCGACGTCTGCCTCCCTGCAAGAATTGAATTTGTACCTGAAAATCAATACGCTTGCTACGTCTATTTGAAAGAGGGTATGTACCATCAGATAAAAAGAATGTTTAATGCACTGTCTAATGAGGTGGTGTTTTTAAAAAGAATATGTATCGGCAGTCTCGCTCTTGATCAAAATCTGGCCAGCGGTATGTGTTTGGAACTTTTGCACAAAGATGTTGAAAAGATTTTGTCTGATTGAAAGAAAAATTATACAGATTTAGTAATTATAAATAATTTCTTTATTTAAACTTTAGTGAAAAAACCGTTGAATTTATCCTCTTAAATCTGTTATTATATTATTGGGCAATATATTTTTATTATTAAATAACGGGAGGTCATATATAAATGGCAAGTGTATCACTAAAGGGAATTTATAAAAAATATCCGGGTAATGTCGTGGCCGTTTCTGACTTCAACATCGAGATCAAGGATAAGGAGTTTATTATCCTTGTTGGTCCTTCTGGATGCGGAAAGTCAACAACGCTGAGAATGATTGCCGGCCTCGAGGAAATAAGCGACGGAGAACTCTATATCGGTGACAGATTGGTCAACGATATCGCTCCTAAGGATAGAGATATAGCTATGGTTTTCCAGAACTACGCTCTTTATCCCCATATGACCGTTTTTGAGAATATGGCGTTCGGATTAAAACTCAGAAAAGTGCCTAAGGATCAAATCGCTAAAAAAGTCGAAGAGGCAGCTAAAATTCTTGACATCGCCCACCTTCTCGACAGAAAACCTAAGGCCCTGTCAGGAGGTCAGAGACAACGTGTGGCTTTGGGTAGAGCTATCGTTCGTGAACCGCAGGTGTTCTTGCTTGATGAGCCGCTCTCAAACTTGGACGCTAAATTAAGAGCTCAGATGAGAACGGAAATTTCTAAGCTACATAAAAGATTGGGTACTACATTCATCTACGTAACCCACGACCAGACTGAGGCTATGACTATGGCTGACAGAATCGTTGTTATGAAGGACGGTTTCATTCAACAGGTCGATACCCCTAATAACCTCTATCAGCACCCTGTTAATCAGTTCGTTGCAGGATTTATCGGTTCGCCTCAGATGAACTTTATCGACTCTAAGCTTATTAAGGTGGACGGTAAGTATGTGATTGAGTTCGGTACAGAGGATACTAAGGAAACCAGAGGCGTTAAGTATACCGTTGAAGTGCCAGAGGCTAAAGCCGATAAGAATGTGCTTGAACCGCTTGTAGGTAAAGAAGTGGTATTGGGCATACGTCCTGAGTGTATTCACGATGAGGAAATGTTTATTTCTTCTGCTAAGACAGGTATTATCGATACTACCGTCGAGGTGGCTGAAATGATGGGCGCTGAAACCTATCTGTATCTCAATTGCGTTGGTATTCAGATGACAGCAAGAGTTTCACCGCGTAATAATGTTAGACCTCAGGATAAAATTAAGGTCGCTATTGACCCAAATAGAATTCATATATTTGATAAGGATACTGAAAAGGCAGTCGTTAATTAATTTTTATCTTAGTTTTAATTCTATAACCCCGGAAGTGTTAATCCTCGAAGGTCGGCGTCTTTCTGATTTTCGGGGATTAATTTAACGGTTTCTTTTTTATGAAAAATTTTATTAAGTAATGTTTTCCTTGAGATTTTTAATAATATTCCAATGCCGTGGCTTTTTGTCAGCTAAATTATTATTTTATTCTTGAGAAAAGTTTTTATGGAAATTTGTGTTCCTGTATCTTTATGATTTTGTAATTTTATACAATAATGTTTATTATATAACATTTACGATTGTGATATTTAGGTATTGCATTTTTAAAAGTGTTATGTTATAATGAACCTACAATTTTCATTAATTGTCGTAAAAAAGTGAAAATGTAATTATCAATTAATGTTAAATATTCATTTCCAAGGGACAATTTACATATTGCTCATAAAAATTTAATAAAAACGTTACTTATCAAAATATCCAGTACTATATAATTATCTTAGTTATAATTCTAAGCGCTTAGCATGCGTTTAGCATTATATATAAATTTAAAAATTTTAAAAAGAAAAGAGGTAAACAACATTGAAAATCAAAAGAAAGGCTTTAAGCCTTTTAAGCTGTTTAGCACTTTTGGTAAGTTCAATACCATCGACAGCGGTCTTTGTTTCTGCTCAAGGGGATACCCTTACTAGTCCGGGTGATCCAAAGCTAGTAACAATTAATGGTACCCCTAATAACGTAACTGCTGTATTTGCAAATGGTACAGATATTGAGGTTACTTATGACGATGCAAGTGGTTTCAATATTGTATCTTGGACTGACGCAGAAGGTGCTAGGAAGACGTTACCGTCTGTTCCTACAACTGCAGATGTGTTCGCCGGATGCCACGGCAGTAGTACGCCGGTAGGTACTGATGATGATCCTGTAGAAATCGTAATCAATGGAGCAAAATTAAACACTGTTTACGGCGGAGGACTTCATGAATCAACTGTTAAAAATGTAAAAATAACAGTTAAAGGCGATTCAACACTTAAATGGGTTTGCGGAGGCGGAGCAAATTGTCTTGTTCATTGCCAGGAAGACGCATGTAATGACAAAGGTTGGAAGAACGATGCAGCTAATTCCAAAACTTTAGTTGAAAAGGCAGAGGTTAATATTGAAGGCGGTTCAGTAGCACAAGACGTTTATGGCGGCGGTGAAGGCTACAGCAAAACTGTGAACACAACCGTAAATATTAAGGGCGGTACAATTAATTCTGTATGTGCCGGCGGTTCTAACGGTGCTACCACTAATTCTGAGGTTAACATTGAAAACGGTACGATTACATACCTTTACTCTGTAAACAGAGGTACTATGGAAAGCTCAGCAGTTACAGTTAAAGGCGGTGAAATAGCTAACCTTTATGTAGGTTCAGCAGGCTCAGACTATTCGAATATTACAGGTACTGTTAGTAAGGCAAGTGTTAATGTAACAGGCGGTAAAGTTACAAGTCTGAAACCTGGTGCAAGCGGCGATCAAAGAAATCAAATTGATGTAAGTGATAGCGGGAATTTCTCATTAGAATTATCAAGCAAAGCTGAAGTTGGTTTAGATTCAACACTTCAGGAGAGTAAAATACTCACATGCGAGCATAATCTTGTACTTGTTAAAGGTACACCTGCAAAATGTGAACAAACAGGAACAAAAGATTCATGGCAGTGCAAAAACTGTAAAAAGCTCTTTAGTGATGATGAGGCACAAAATCCAATTGAGCAAGCAGAGACAATTGCCGCATTAGGTCACGAATACAGCGATCCTATAAAGGTATTTGGCTGCGATGACAAGGATAATGCAAAATTAACTTATGCGATTTGCGTACGTTGTCTAAAGTATTTTGACGCATCAAGCGGAGATGAAGGACAATATACAGAGTTGACAGAAGCACAAGATCAAACTAGTGATCAAAAGTTTGACCAGCATGATATAGCAAAATACGGCGACCACCCAGATGCAAGTATTAAAGAGCTTAAAGGTACAGAAGCAACTTGTACAACTGAGGGAAAGAGCACCGGTTATAGTTGTGAAGTTTGTGGTGATATAATTGTTCCTCAGGTCAATACTCTTATTGATGTAGACAACCACAAAGACGCAAATGGTGGAGATGCTTGGGGCGATTGGAAATCAATTGACCAAGACTCTGACAAGTATGGAGAATATGAACCTCCAACTTGTACCGAAGCTGGTTGGGAGTACAGAGAGTGCAAACAATGCGGTGCAGAGGAGTACAGAGAAGCAAAAGCTAAGGGACACTCATTCGATTTTAAACCAGAGAATGGAAAAGACAACCTAGATTATAAAGAGGCAACTTGTACAGAAGGCGGAACTTATAGAGTAACATGTAGCGTATGCGGTGTACTTTCCGAAATTCAAAATGTAGATCCTTTGGGACATCAGCCGACAAAGAAGGCAGCTAAGGCTCCGACTTGTACAGAAGCTGGAAATATATATCACTACCATTGTGATAGATGTGGTCTTAACTTTAAGGATCAGGCATGTGAAACACCAGTAGAAGGTGATGTTACTATTGGTGCTACTAATCACAAGAACAGAGAGTCATATGACGCAATTGCTCCTACTTGTAGAGAATCAGGTAGAAAAGCATATGTATTGTGTAAGGATTGTAACTGCGTAATATCAATCGATGGCAAAGATCTTACAACTCCGGATACATTTGAAAAGGTTAAGGATCAGATTTTCGTTTCATCAGACCCGAATGCACATGTTTACACGAAGTTATTAGGTGAAGCTCAAGCGGCTACTTGTACTGAGGACGGTAAATATGCATACTTCAAGTGCGATGTTTGCGGAAATTACTACAAGGTTATAGACGAAGAGACAAAGACCTATGAAAAAATCGAGGTATTAGAGGGTGCTGAACCTACTGAAGAAGATCTTAAAATTAAGGCTGGACACAAATTAGGCGATCTTATTCCACAACAGGATGCTACTTGTACAGAACCTGGATTAAAGGCACACTATCGATGTTCAGTTTGCGAGAAGTATTTTGATGCAACAGACGAGCATGAAGTTGAATATCAAACTTTAGTTATTCCAGCTACAGGACATAAGCACTTTGAATTTGTTGAAGGTAAAGAAGCAACTTGCTATTCTACAGGAATTAAAGACCATTATAAGTGTAGTGATTGCGGTCAGTTATTCTTAGAAACAGAAGATTCAGAGAATTGTGATATAACTTATGCTATGCCTGTGAATATTGTTCCTGATAAGGGTTCATATAGTAGTACATCAGTAAAGAGTAGTGCTAAGCTTGAATTTGTTCCTTATGGAACTACAGTAATTTCCAAGCTTGCTGGAGCTACAGAGATTGATGTAACATTTACTGTAACAGGCGTGCCAGCAGGTGGTGCAAAAGCATATTTACCTACAGTAATAATCGGTGGTTCACAGAACTGGAATCCTACAAATGCATGTCCGTTAATAGATGTACCAACTGATGGAACATATACAGTAAGCTATAAGGGACCAGCAATTCCTGATGATGCTAAAATTCAGTATATGTGTGTAAACATTAAGAACACTTCTAATACTAATACTGACGAAAGAGTAACAAGCATAACACTTGTAAGCGTTACATCACCATCAGTGACTGAGACTATATATCTCAACGAGGCAAATGAGGAAGATATAGTTATTCCAATAACACCACACAAAGCAATTGAAAAGGTTGAAGCTGTAGATGCAACTTGTATCACAACAGGTATCAAAGAACACTATAAGTGCATGGATTGTGAAAAGTTGTTCTTAGAAGCAGATGAGAAGAACTATGATTTGCATTATGAGAATGTTCCTACGAATATTACTCCTGATAAGACAACTTGGAAAGTAACTTCAGTAACAAATAAAGCTAAGATTGAATTCATTACATCACCTACGGACATATCAGGTATTATGGATAAAACACCTATTTACTTTACATTTACTGTTACAGGTGTTCCTGCTGGTGGTGCATTAGCTAATTTCTATTATAATACATCTGGTAATGGCTCTAGTTGGAGTGCTGATCCAGCTAAGAATCCATCAATAACTATTCCTGGAGACGGAACTTATACAGTATGCTATACAGGACCAGCATTTACAGGAACAGCTAAATTCAGTTATATGGGAATTAACATTAAGCAGAAAAATAGTCCTGCAACTGATCAGTCAGTAAGCAGTATTGAACTTGTTAGCGTTACAACTTCATTACCTTTGGAGGCATATCTCAAAGAGGCAAATGATGCAGATTTAGTTATTCCATTAGCAAGCCACTTAGATGAGGCATACAATACAAAGGTTGCAGTAGCATATGATGATGTTGCAGCAACATGTACAACACCTGGCTGGACTGGCGGTAAGTACTGCTCAGTATGCGGAAAGGTTCTTGAGGCAAGGACATATGTTAAGGCAAAAGGACACAACTACGATCAAGGAGTTGTAACTAAGGATCCGACTTGCACATCAGACGGTATTAAGACATTCACTTGCCAGAATGATAATTGCGGCAGCACATACACAGAGGTAGTTCCTGCAACCGGACATAAGTATGGTGAAGAGGGAACAGTAACTAAGGCAGCAACCTGTACAGCAGACGGTATTAAGACATTTACTTGTGAAACTTGTGAAAAGACATATACTGAGGTAATTCCTGCAACAGGACACACAGAAGAGACTATTACTGGTAAGGCAGCAACTTGCTCAGAGTTTGGACTTACAGATGGAACAAAATGTTCTGTATGTAATGCAATACTTGTACCTCAGACTATACTTCCTAAGACTGCACATACGGTTGTAACTGATGCAGCAGTAGAGGCTACCTGCACAAAGACAGGTTTGACAGAGGGTACACACTGCTCAGTATGTAACGCAGTAATTACAGCACAGCAGGTTGTTCCTAAGAAGCCACACACACCTGTAGTTGACGAAGCAGTAGAGGCTACTTGCACGCAGTCAGGTAAGACAGCAGGTTCACATTGTGAAGTTTGCGGCGGTATCATTGAGGAACAGACTGTAATTCCACCAAAGGCACACAAACCTGTAGTTGATGAGGCAGTAGAGGCTACTTGCACTAAGTCAGGAAAGACAGAAGGTTCACATTGTGAAGTTTGCGGTGGTATTATCGTAGAACAGGTAGTAATCCCGGCATTAGGTCACAATTATGTAAACGGTGTTTGCACAAGAGACGGTGCAAAACAACCTAACTATGAGCCACCTACAACATCTAAGAAACCTCAGGTAACAACTAAGGTAATTAAGATTACACAGGCTAAAGTTACAAAGCTCAAGGTTAAGAGCAAGGCTAAAAAGAAGATTAGTGCTAACTGGAAGAAGGTTAAGGGCGCTAAGGGTTATGAGATTGAAGTTTCAAAGAGCAGTAGCTTTAAGGTAAAGGCAAAGGTACTTACCAAGACTACTAAGAAGTTGAAATTAACGATCAAGAATAAGAAACTCAAGAGCGGAAAGACCTACTATGTACGTGTTAGAGCGTATACAACATACAAAGATTCCAATAATGTTACTAAGACAGCATATAGTAACTGGAACTATGTATTGAGAAAAGTTAAGGTTAAGTAATTTTCTTACTTGATTTAAAGTATTCAGATTTTCAATAGATTTGTTTACTTCAAAAGGGGACTAAACCTAATCGGTTTAGTCCCCTTTAAATTTGCAAGAAAATAATATTTGAATGACAATACGTATCATTTAAGCATAAGTAACATTTCAATTTGTATAGACCATTAACACCATATGCTAGTATTTAATTACCTATATAAAATTGCATTCTGTGAATAATGTAACTGCATAATTAAATAATTATATAATAAAATGGCACCCACCACGATAGGTGAGTGCCATTAATATTTCAGTTATAATTATTTTGCGTATTCTACCGCTCTGCTTTCGCGAATCAAGTGTACTTTTATCTGTCCCGGATAATCCATTTCCTCTTCTATCTTATTTGCAATATCACGAGCTATAATAGTCATTTTTTCATCGTTAACCTTTTCCGGCTGAATCATAATTCTGACCTCGCGACCTGCTTGGATTGCATATGATTTTTCAACGCCTTCATATGCCGAGCATAGCTCTTCAAGCTTTTGTAAACGCTTGATGTAGTTCTCGTAATTTTCACTGCGTGCCGCAGGTCTTGCAGCTGAAATAGCGTCAGCAGCTTGTACAAGTGCAGCAACAACAGTTCTAGTTTCAACGTCGCCGTGATGCGCCTCAATAGCATGAATAACATCAGGGCTTTCCTTGTATTTTTTACACACATCTACGCCTATCTGAACGTGTGAGCCTTCAATTTCATAACTCAAAGCTTTTCCTATGTCGTGCAGTAATCCTGCTCTTCTCGCAAGATTAGCGTCAACACCAAGCTCAGACGCCATCATACCCGCGAGATGCGAAACCTCAATTGAGTGGTTAAGTACATTCTGACGATAACTTGTTCTATAGTGAAGTCTTCCCAGAAGTTTAACAAGCTCGTTATTAATGCCGTGAACATTAGTCTCAAGAATTGCACGTTCACCCTCTTGTTTAATCTTATATTCAACCTCACGTCTTGCTTTATCAACAGCTTCCTCGATTCTTGTCGGATGTATTCTTCCGTCCTGAATAAGTTTTTCAAGTGAAATTCGTGCTATTTCACGTCTTACCTGATCAAAACAGGAAAGTGTAATAGCCTCTGGAGTATCATCGATAATCAAATCAACTCCCGTCAAAGTTTCAATGGTTCTAATATTTCGTCCCTCACGACCGATGATTCTGCCTTTCATCTCGTCACTCGGAAGAGGAACGACTGAAACAGCTGTTTCAGAAACCTGATCGGCAGAGCATCTTGCAATCGCAAGAGAAATGTATTGTCTTGCCTTGTCCTCACATTCTTCCTTGATTTTTGCCTCATATGCTTGAATTTTTACAGCCTTTTCGTGAATAAGTTCATCTTCAAGGCTAGACAAAAGATGTTCTTTTGCCTGTTCTTTGGTGAATTCTGAAATCTTCTCAAGCATATCAAGTTGGCTTTTCTTAATTCTGTCTGATTCAGCAAGGGTTTCATCAGCTTTTTTAAGCTTTGATTGTAAAGTTTCTTCTTTCTTTTCAATGTTATCCAGCTTTTTGTCTAAGGTTTCCTCTTTTTGCTGGATACGTCGCTCATGTCTGGATACTTCATTGCGGCGGTCTTTTATTTCCCTTTCAGCCTCGGAGCGATGTTTATGTATCTCTTCCTTAGCCTCGATCAAGGTTTCTTTTTTAATATTTTCAGCGTTCTTTTTAGCCTCATTTATAATACGCTCAGCCTCTTTTTCAGCAGAGCCTATTTCAGCTTCGGCAGTACGGATTCTTGACTTTATACCTTGCTTAAATGCAATAAAACTAAATAAAAGAGCACCAATTAAAAAAGCACCGCAACACAATAGAATAATCAACCATGTGTTCATTAAAATAGCTTCCTCCTTCTATAAGTAATATTACTTAGGAAGGTATGCCCTATTTGCTTATTAAATTTTCAATATTATTAAATTTTCAATAACTGTATAGTAACATTTACCTTCAAAAGTAAAGTGTAATAAAGTAATAATATCTATACGTCAATAAGGATATTATAATAAGAAAAACAGTCCTTGTTGTATAAATACAATAATATACAACGTTATTATACTATATTTTGTGCAATAAGTCAAGCAGTAAAAAAATAATTTGATTGCTTGAATAAAAAATCTTAAAAAACTCACTTAAATTTTCAATAGCTGAAAAAATATGTTGACTTTTTCTGTTTTTAGTGATAAACTATATAAGAAATATTAATAGTAAATGCGATGATAAGGAAACTGAATTCCAGAACATATTCAAAAGAGAGTTTCGCCCGGGCTGAAAGCGAAATGAATAAGTGGTCTTCAGATACCGCCTTTGAGCATCGTCTAATAAACGACGTAAACCTGCGTTAAAGGTGTTAATGAGTTGTAGCTATGGCTACGAGAAGTTGGGTGGAACCACGATTTATCGTCCCAAGGGTATTTATTATCCTTGGGTTTTTTAATTTTTCAGGAGGTGACTAACTATTAAAAGTCAAGTACTTTTAAAAATTTTTTAAGAAATTGAAAACAGACGCACTAAAACAAGC
>CANRKQ010000003.1 GCA_947631265.1 uncultured Clostridia bacterium
AGCTTTTAAGTTTTACATAACACATAACACACGAATTTAAGGCAGGTATTATCCTGTCTTTTATTCGTTTATGAGAATACACTTTACGAACTTTCCAAAGGCAGAGAGCCTCCGCCGGCTCGGCGGTGCCTTGGAAAGAGGTAGCAAAAAAGATGTACCACTAACGCGAGATACAAAAAGTTCACGTTCCACAAAATGTGAAACGCGGACAGGCTCCGGCGCCTCGCCGGTGTAAATACTTAGCAAAAAAGATGTAGCTACTAACGCGAGATATAAACAAAAAATCCACGCACAGATTAATGCGTGGACTGGATGCAACGTCACCGTTGCTGGTGCAGCCGATGAGACTTGAACTCACACGATGTTACCACCACTAGCCCCTCAAGCTAGCGCGTCTGCCTATTCCGCCACAGCTGCAAATTACTTAAATATTATACACTATTCAAAATTAGATGTCAAGACTTAATTTTTAAAAATTTGAAACTAATAAAATTAGTGCAAAATGTTATATTGAAACTAGACCCGATTATTATTAAAGAATCACTTAAAAAAATTATTATAAACTGTTATCTAGGAGGCATTTATGAAATACACTAATCCTGTTGTTAAGGGCTTTTATCCCGATCCAAGCGTTTGCTTTGCTAATGGTAAATTCTATATGGTTTGCAGCTCGTTTCAGTACTTCCCGGGGGTACCGCTTTTTGAAAGCGAAAACCTCGTGAACTGGACTCAGATAGGACACGTTCTTACCCGTAAAAGTCAGGTTATGCTCGAGAAGATAAGCAGCTCGGGAGGAATTTTCGCACCTACCATAAGATACAACAACGGCAGATTTTATATGGTTACTACAAATGATACCACGCATCAGAATTTCTATGTTTATACCGACAACATTTACGGTGATTGGTCTGAACCGATTTATGTAGATCAGGGCGGGATTGACCCGTCTCTGTATTTTGAGAACGGAAAAACGTATTTCATCAGTAACGGAACTGACGATTGCGGCATTGGCGGAGTTGTGCAGTGTGAAATAGATATTGAAACAGGCGAAAAGCTTTCACACAGCAGATCTATCTGGCAGGGCTCGGGAGGACGTTTTCTTGAAAGCCCTCATATGTATAAAATAAATGGTAAATACTATCTTATGGCTGCCGAGGGCGGAACTGAATACGGTCATATGATAACATACGCAAGGGCTGATAATATTTGGGGAGAGTTTGAAGGCTATCCGCGTAATCCTGTGCTGACTAACCGCAATAAGGCGCCTTTTATAATTCAGGGTATAGGTCACGGCGATCTGATAGAGGACAAGTACGGAGACTGGCATATTTTAAGCTTGGGATTTCGCCAGATGGATCTCTGGAGACCGTATCATCAGCTGGGAAGAGAGGTTTTTCTCACTCCTGTTAAATTTGATGAAAGCGGTTGGTTCACAGCGGGAAAAGACGGTACAACAGATGAAAGTTACGAAATACAAGGCAATTTTGTTCAGCAGGAGAAGAAACACTATACATTCGATAACACTAAATGGAACATTGACTGGTGTTATCTGCGTCATCCGTATATGGAAAACTATGAGATTACTGATAGCAAGCTGACTCTTAACGGCACGAATGTAACTCTTGATGATGTGGATTCACCTACATTTATAGGCATAAGGCAAAGGGATTTTAATCTGATTTTGTCCTGTGATGTAACAGTATTTAGCGGTGAAGGAGGGATAACCTTATATATGACCGAAAAAGAGCATTATGACATTGCCGTTTGCAGGACTGAAAACGGTTATGAGGCTGTGCTTAAGCTTAATATCGGGGGAATAAAGCATATTCAGAACAGAGTAAGTATAAAAAACGGCAGTACAAGGCTTATTGTTCGTGCAGACCGTTTTAGCTATAATTTCTATGTCATTGACGATTGTAATGAAGTAAAACTCGGCTGGGGCGATCCAAAATATCTTTCCAGCGAGGTTGCGGAGGGCTTTACCGGAGTTATAATAGCACTTTATGCAATTAACGGAAAATCCGAATTTAAATGCTATGATTGTATGTATGAATAAATTATTGTATTTTTTAAAGAGTACGGATATAAAAATCACCTGTCGGGTAAACTAATTCCTACAGGTGATTTTTTATTTAAGCTTAAAATCAAGAATTAATATCAAGAATTAATATTAAGAATTAAAATCAAGAAGGGAGGAAAGCTCCGAAACGGGGCAGATAAATTATGGCAAAGCAAGGTATGAAACGCCCTGACAGAACTCACACAAGTCCTTTAAATGACCAAGCGGCGGTTCCTGAAATTCAGGGTAAGGCTAAAAGCGGTAAGGAGAAGGCTCGTCCTATTATTGCAGGCACAAGTGCGCCTGCACAGAAAGTTTATCATTCTACGCCACACAAGCAAAGCGGAGATAAGCCGATTGCAGATGTCTATCCTGTAATTGATAACGACTTGGCAAGAGATAACCTTGAAAATGATATTCCTGATGCGGATTTGCAGGATTTATAGTGGCGAACTGCTGCTGTCTCTGCCGCCTTTAATGAAGAATAGTGATGTGTATGTTAAGGCATGCAAAACGGCAGGGTTTATCCCTGCCGTTGCTTTAAATATGCGTCTATAAAAGGATCGATATTTCCGTTCATAACAGATTCAACATTTTTGACCTCGCAGTTTGTTCTGTGGTCTTTAACAAGCGTATATGGCATAAATACATATGAGCGGATTTGCGCTCCCCAAGCGATTTCTTTATGCTCGCCCTTTATATCCTCAATTTTCTCCAGATGCTCACGTTCTTTTATTTCAATGAGCTTGGCTTTCAGCATTTTCATAGCGTAATCTCTGTTCTGATGCTGTGATCTCTGAGTCTGACAAGAGCAGACTATACCCGTCGGAATATGCGTTATTCTCACGGCAGAATCTGTTTTGTTTATGTGCTGACCGCCCGCTCCGCTTGCACGGTAAGTGTCTGTTTTTATGTCCTCGGGCTTAATTTCAACAGGAGTGCTATCGTCAATTTCCGGCATTACATCGACCGCTGCAAATGAGGTGTGTCTGCTGCCCGAGCTGTCGAACGGAGAAATTCTAACAAGACGATGAATTCCTGCCTCGCTTTTTAAAAAACCGTACGCGTTTCTTCCCTCGATAAGAATGGCAGCACTTTTGATTCCTGCCTCTCCGCCCTCAAGATAATCAAGCATTGTTACCTTGAACATATGCTTTTCAGCATATCTCGTGTACATTCTTAAAAGCATCTCTGCCCAGTCTTGAGCCTCTGTACCGCCTGCTCCCGGGTGAAATGAAACAATAGCATTGTTTCGGTCATATTCACCTGTAAGCAGTGTTGTTATAGTTAAGGTCTCGAGATTTTCAGCGAATTTTCTCAGCTCGGTTTTAGCCTCAAGAGCAAGATTTTCGTCACCGTCTTCATCGGAGATCTCCAGCATAAGCGAAATCTCATCATACTTTTCCTTTGCGCTTGTGTATGATTTTATTGTATCCTCCAACGATTTTATTTCCTTTAATATTTTTTGAGAATTTTCAGAGCTGTTCCAAAAGTTACTGTCCATCGTTTTTTTCTGAAGCTCTTTAAGTCTTATATTGCTGCTGTTGATTTCCAAAACCTCATAAAGCTCTGAAAGCTTGGGTGAATAGCTTTCAAGCTCCTGTTTTATTTCATCTAAAATAACCATAGTATTCTCCGAATGTTATAATTAAATTTATTATATTCTATTATACTTTCTTTTGGATAAAAAGTAAAGATTTTTAAGAAATACTTTATTTTTCAAAATATATATGTTATACTAATATAAATATTGAAAAAAACAAAGGAGGAATGCTCCGTACGGAGCAAGATTTAAAATGGCGAATTTCAATGGCTCAAAATGTATTGTCTGTGGAAGAGTGTTTGAAGAATCTGACGACATAGTTGTTTGTCCTGATTGCGGAACACCCTATCATAGAGATTGCTACAATCAGGTCGGTGAATGTATTAATACTGAACTTCATAACGAGGGAATATCTTGGAGTCAGAAGAATAATGAAAAAGTAACGTCAGAGAATACCTCAGAAGCTGAGGATAAGGTATGTCCGAGATGCGGATCTGTCAACGACTATGATCAGAATTTCTGCTCTCAATGCGGACTTCCTTTTAACAATGGATCAAGTTCACAGCATTTCAATGAGGAAAATAACCAGAGCGCAAATCCTTTCGGCACTATGGGCAGTGGCTTTGGCGGACAACAAGGTCAGTATCAGAACGGTCAGCCGTTTAATCCTTTTATGGGCGGTTTTGTGACTATTGAGGACGATACTGATATAGACGGCATAAAGGCAAGGGATATTGCCGATTATGTAGGAAGCAACAAGTTTTACTTTCTTGCACAGTTTATGAGATTTACAAAGCTTAAAATAAAGAGGTCGTTTAATTTCTGTGCGTTTCTTTTTCCCGAGTATTATTATTTTTACAGAAAAATGCTGGGTCACGGGTTCTTCTTTATGACATTCAAGATTGTGATGTCTGTTATTATGCAGAGTATGCTTATAAATTTCGGTATGTCGTCTGAAATGACTACAATGGAGATCGCCGAGAAAGTTTATTCTTCACCGTTATGGTCGGGATTAATTGTGGGACTTTCATTGTTGTCTTTGGTTATATATATTATCAGTGGAATGTTTTCAAACTTCTGGTATTTTAAAAAGACAAAGAATGATATACAGCAAATAGATCAGGTTGCACAGTCGAGTGTTCATAGACGCGATACTATTGCAAAAAAAGGCGGAACATCATTTGGAATTGCTATAATGGCTATTGCGGCTTATTATTTAATTATCAGAATAATAGCAATGCTGATAAGCTAGATATAACTAGATAAAGATGTTATACTAAAGAGACAAGAACTTCTTATTTCAACTATAAACTATAAACCGATCCCGATATATCTAATCTTTTTCTTCTTTCTTGCCTCTGGTTTACTATGGTGTAATGTGATACTGTCTGATAAATGCTTTAAAGGGCATAAAAAGATAGTTTTATTTTCTAGAGGAGGAATGCTCCCTCAGGAGCAGGTTGTAAAAATGAAGATAAAAAAGGCTGTAATTCCTGCCGGAGGATGGGGAACACGCGATTTGCCTGCAACAAAGGCAATGCCCAAGGAGCTTTTGCCTATTGTTGACAAGCCTGCCATTCAGTACAATGTTGAAGAGGCTGTCAAAAGCGGTATAACGGATATATGTATAATTCTAAGTCCGGATAAGGACATAGTAAAAAAACATTTTTCAACTAATGAAAGACTGGAAAGGCATTTAAAAAACGGCGGCAGTAAATATGAGCAGAAATTAAATGAAGTTCAGAAAATCTCGCGAATGGCAAATATAACATACGTTGTACAGGAAAAGGCAATGGGATTGGGACATGCTGTTTCTCTTGCAAGAGATTTTGTCGGCGGCGAATCGTTTGCCGTTTTATACGGCGACGATGTGATAATAGGAGAAGTTCCGTGCTGCAAGCAGGTTTGCGACGCGTATGAAAAATACGGTCTGGGAGCTGTTGCAATAAAAGAAGTATCAGACGAGTTTATAATAAAGTATTCGTCAATGAAATGCGAAAAAATCAAGGATAATGTTTATTCAATTACCGATATGAAGGAAAAACCCAGTCTTGATGACAAGTTTTCCAATTTTTCTATTTTGGGCAGATGCGTTCTGCCGTATGAGATTTTTGATATACTTAAAGAAATTCCTGAGGGTAAGGGAGGAGAATATCAGCTTACCGACGCTATGGCGGTCCTTGCCAGAGAAAAGGGAATGATAGGCATTGATTTTTTGGGTAACAGGTATGATGTCGGAAGTAAATACGGTATTTTAGAGGCGTCTTTGGAGGTAGGGCTTACTCATCCCGAGGTAAAAGACGATCTGGAAAAATTAATCATAAAGTTAGCGCAGAAAATCCGGGGTTGACAATAAAATATTATTGTGTTATAATTTACAAGTTATCCTTGTTTGCGTTTAAGGCGCAGGCGAAATCTAAAAGGAGGTGCAGTTTGAAATGGCAAAGGTTAAAGAAAAGTACGAGGCTATGGTAGTACTCAGTACAAAGCTAAGCGAAGAAGAGATACAAGCTCTTACGCTTAAGTTTGGCGACTTGATTTCAGCAAATGCCGAGGAGGTTTCAATTGATGAATGGGGCAAAAGAAAGCTTGCTTATCCTATCAATTTTGAAAACGAAGGCTATTATGTTCTCTGGAACTTTATTTCAAAGCCAAGCTTTCCGGCAGAGTTAGAACGTGTTCTTAAGATTACTGACGGTGTTCTGAGATTTTTAGTTACAGTTAGCTGATATAACAGAAAGGAAGATACGTTATGTTGAACAGAGTAATTTTAATGGGAAGAATAACACAGGATTTGGAGCTAAAGCAGACACAAAGCGGTATAAGTGTTTTGTCTTTTACTATTGCTGTCGACAGAGGATATGTAAGACAAGGCGAAGAAAGACAGACGGATTTCATAAATTGTGTTGCATGGCGCCAGAGGGCTGAGTTTATTAACAATTATTTTGCAAAGGGCAGAATGATTGCCATTGAGGGAAATCTTCAGACAAGGACCTATGATGACAAGAACGGTGTTAAGCACTATGTTACCGAGGTGATTGTTGATAACGTATCATTCACAGGCGAGCCTAAACAGCAGGGCAGTACGACAAGCTCTACGTTCAGCACGCCTGCTCAGAATACTACTGATAATAATTCATCACTAAATGAGTCGATTGCTATCGGCGACATTGATGACTTTGAGGTTGTTATCTCAGATGACGGAGTTCCGTTCTAATAGTGTGAAACAGATAATGCAGTTAGGTCAAATCAAGTAAAGGAGGAAAATACCATGGATAAAATCAGTAAACCGAATAAGAGAAGCCGTAAAAAGGTTTGTGCGTTCTGTGTAGACAGAGCAGAGAAAATTGATTATAAAGATGTTGCCAAGTTGAGAAAGTGTATGACAGAGAGAGCTAAGATTCTCCCTCGCCGTGTTACAGGTACTTGCGCATATCACCAAAGAGAGCTTACTTCCGCTATTAAGAGGGCACGCCACGTTGCATTGCTCCCATACACAGCTGAATAGCATACTGATTATTGTTTTATCGACTTTGAGGCTCGGAGCGTTGCTCCGGGCTTTTATTTTATAGAGCAGTCAATTGTAATGTGTGTAATGTGTTAATAATCTGAAAGGTATAGTTTAAAACTATATATAGTCATAAAAAATAAGTGTTACACTATGGCGCGGAGAAATGTTATAATATAAAAAATAAGTAAAGAAGGGTGTAATTATATGAAAACATCAGTAATAGGTTATCCGAGAATAGGAAAAGACAGAGAGCTTAAATTTGCGTCAGAAAAATATTTCAGAAATGAAATCACCGAAGATGAGCTTTTAGAAACTGCTAAAGCTTTGAGATTATCTCATTGGAGGGTTCAGAAGGCAAATGGAATAGACTATATTTCATCGAACGACTTTTCGTTTTACGATAATGTACTTGACACAGCGATACTGATAAACGCGGTTCCGAGGCGATACAGGGAATTAAATCTATCAGAGCTTGATACATATTTTGCAATGGCGAAGGGCTATCAGGGTGAAAACGGAGATGTAAAGGCTCTTGCTATGAAAAAGTGGTTTAACACAAACTATCACTATATGGTTCCTGAAATTGAAGATGATACTGAAATTTCATTGAGCGGGACAAAGCCGTTTGATGAGTTTTCAGAGGCAGAAAAAAACGGTATAAAAACAAAGCCTGATATAATCGGCGCTTTTACCTTTTTAAAGCTTTGCCGTTTTACCGGAAATAAAAAGACAGCGGATATTTCAGACAGCGTAGCAAAGGCTTATTGTGAGATGTTAAAAAAATTCAACGACCTAGGCGCAGAGTGGGTTCAGTTTGACGAGCCTTACCTTGTTAGAGATTTAGGCGACGACGATAGATCGCTTTTCGTTGATCTGTATAAGAAAATACTGTCGCAAAAGGGAAGTGTTAAGGTTCTTATTCAGACATATTTCGGAGATGTCCGTGATTGCTGCGATGAGATAAGTACGCTTGACTTTGACGGCGTCGGCATTGACTTTGTTGAAGGAAAAATGTCGCTTGAGATAGCTGATAAAATTGATAGTAATAAGGTTCTGTTTGCGGGTGTTGTAAACGGAAAGAACATCTGGAAAAACAGCTATGAAAAAACTTTAAGCATTATAAGCAGGCTTGAAAAACATTTCGGAGAAATTGTACTTAGCACGTCATGCTCGCTTTTGCACAGCCCATATACTTTGAAAAGCGAGACTGAGCTTGATGAGACTTACATAAAACACCTTGCCTTTGCCGAGGAAAAGCTTGGTGAGTTGAGTGATTTAAAAAGGATTTTGAGCAGTGAGAATCCGTCTCAAACAGAAGAGTATAAAGAAAATGTTGAGCTGTTTGAAGAGGACAGGGATTGCGATAACATTGAAGTTCAGGAAAAGACCGCCGCATTAAGCGAAAAGGATTTTGAAAGACTTCCTGAGTTTGCAGTGCGCGAAAAGATTCAGAAATCAGTATTTAACCTGCCTGTTTTCCCGACTACTACGATAGGTTCGTTTCCTCAGACAGTAGATGTAAGACAAAACCGCGCTAAGTTCCGCAGAGGAGAAATTTCAGCAGAGGAGTATGAGACCTTTAACAAGAAAAAAATAAAAGATTGCGTAGAATTACAGGAAAAAATCGGGCTGGATGTGCTTGTTCACGGAGAGTTTGAGCGTAACGACATGGTTGAGTATTTTGGAGAGTGCTTAGACGGATTTATATTCACCTCAAAGGCTTGGGTACAGTCTTACGGAACGCGCTGCGTTAAGCCGCCTATTGTCTGGGGGGACGTTTCAAGAGCAAAGCCGATGACTGTTAAATGGTCGGTTTACGCACAGAGCCTTACAGAAAAAACTATGAAGGGTATGCTCACAGGTCCTGTTACCATTCTTAACTGGTCTTTTCCCAGAGAGGATATTTCTCTCAAGGAGTGTGCTTATCAGATCGCTCTTGCAATTCGTGAAGAGGTTCTCGACCTTGAGGCTAACGGTATCAGAATCATTCAGGTTGACGAGGCGGCTCTCAGAGAGAAGCTGCCGCTTAGAAAATCAGACTGGAAGTCCGATTATCTTGACTGGGCTATTCCTGCATTCAGACTTGTTCACAGCGGTGTAAAGGCAGAAACTCAGATACACACTCATATGTGCTACAGCGAATTTACCGACATCATCAAGGATATTGACAATATGGACGCCGACGTTATAACCTTCGAGGCATCACGTTCGGATCTTACTATTCTTGATTCACTTAAGGAGAATAATTTCAGAACACAGGTAGGCCCGGGAGTTTACGACATTCACTCTCCGAGGATTCCATCGGTTGATGAAATCGTTTCTGCGGTTGAAAAGATGCTTAAGAAGATACCTAAGGAAAAGCTTTGGATAAATCCTGACTGCGGATTGAAAACCAGAGGCAATGAGGAAACTCTTCCGAGCCTTGAAAATCTGGTAAAGGCAGCAAATATTATGAGACAACGGTGACGATGTATCCTGCTGCCTTTGAGATGCTTGTTTAAAGAATAAATTGATTAGCGGTGAATTGAACATAGTAGAAATTTAAAAAAGTAAGATTAAGATATTTACAAAAAACTGCTGTACACTAAAAAATGCACAGCAGTTTTTTATCGTATTTTATTCTATTATATCATATCCGCAGTTTGAAATAAGTCTTTTCAGTTCTGCTATATAATCTTCTGCAAAGCGGCTAAGTTTCATTTTAGGATTTATTATATAGCCGATAGTCATATTTTCATCTGTTTCGAGCGGAACAGAAACTATATTATCGCCGTTTAAGTCGCTGTTGAGAATACCAGAGCAAATCGTATAACCGTTAAGACCTATAACAAGATTGAAAAGAGTTGCACGATCGCTTACATGGATAATCTTCTTTCTGGGAACAGTACTTAAAATTTCCTCTGAATAGTAGAAAGAATTATTGGTACCCTGCTCAAATGAAAGAAAGGGGAAATCATTTAGATCGTCGGCTGTGACAGACGTGCAGTCAGCCAGAGGATGTTCAGAGCTTATGAATATGTGAGGATTTGCCGTAAAAAGGGGGTGAAATTCAAGTCTGTTTTCGGAAAACAATTTTCTCATAACCTTTTCATTGAAATCGTTTATATATAAAATACCGATTTCACTTCGGAAATTGTGAACGTCGTCAATGATTTCAAAGGTGCGTGTTTCACGCAGTGTAAATTCATATTCATCAGAATCAAGTCCGCTTATCAGGTTTGAAAAAGCGTTTACCGCAAATGCATAATGCTGGGTTGATACCGAACATAGCTGCTTTGAAGGCTTTTTGTTTTTGTATCTTTGCTCAAGCAATTCGGTCTGCTCGATAACCTGTCCTGCATAGGCAAGAAACTCTTCTCCGTCGGCAGAAAGCGAAATTCCTCTTGCTGTACGGTTGAAAATTTCAATTCCAAGCTCTGATTCCAGATCCTTTACCGAGTTTGAAAGGCTGGGCTGTGAAATAAAAAGCCGTCTAGCTGCCTCGGTTATCGACCCGCATTTAACAATGGTCATTATATATTTTAATTGCTGTAAAGTCATATAAATCCCTCGATCAAATTGTATGATATTATTATATTTATTTTAAAGTAATTGTCAACCGATCTGCCGCAAAGTTTTTCACCATATATAATAATCTGTATAATTTGAAAAAATTCTTGACAATTTCATAAAAATGTATTATAGTTTCTTATACAAATAAGTTACTTATACAAATAATGTTAAAAGCGTTCAGGAATACCTGAACGCTTTTGCTATAACATAGTATTTATAAATTGTTTATTGCAATTAGTTAAAATAATGGTATAATATCCTCAATAAGAACTTTTATCTTTCTCAGGGAGGATTACAAATAATGAATATTGATAAAATATTGAATGAAATGACATTAGAGGAGAAAGCGTCGTTATGTTCGGGCGAGGGGTTCTGGCACACTAAGGCTGTTGAAAGGCTTGACATTCAAAGAATAATGGTTTCAGACGGACCTCACGGGCTTAGAAAGGTAAACGAGGAAAAGGATTGCGTGACCGATGAAAGCATAAAGGCTGTTTGTTTTCCGACGGCGTCAGCGCTTGCCTGTTCCTTTGACAGAGGTCTACTCGAAAAGCTGGGCAAGACACTCGGCGATGAGTGTCAGGCAGAGGATGTAGCCGTGCTTTTAGGTCCGGGTGCGAATATAAAGCGTTCTCCGCTGTGCGGAAGAAACTTTGAGTACTTCTCTGAGGATCCGTACTTATCATCTGAGTTGGCAACGGCATATATTAAGGGAGTTCAGTCAAGAGGAGTGGGTACATCACTAAAGCATTTTGCGCTAAACAATCAGGAGCACAGAAGAATGAGTGTATCTGCCGAGGTTGATGAGAGAACCCTTCGTGAGATTTATTTGGCGTCCTTTGAGGGTGCTGTTAAAAATGCAAAGCCCTGGGCAGTAATGTGTTCATACAACAGGGTGAACGGCGTTTATGCGTCAGAAAATCCAAAGCTGCTGACAGATATATTAAGAGACGAATGGGGATATAATGGTCTGACAGTGAGCGATTGGGGAGCTGTTGATAACCGTGTAAACGGCGTTATGGCAGGACTTGATTTAGAGATGCCTTCTTCTATGGGTAAGAATGATAAGCTTATTGTCGAGGCGGTCAGGTTGGGCAAGCTTGATATTAAAGATGTTGATAAGTGCGTAAGACGAGTTCTGGAGCTTTTGGAGAAATATGAGGACGGTAAAAAGTCAAATGTAGTCTGGGATAAGGAAAAGGATAATAAGCTAGCTGCGAAAATTGAAAGCGAATGTATGGTTCTTCTTAAAAATGAGGATAATATACTTCCTATCGATAAGAGTAAGAAAATAGCGTTTATCGGAAAGTTTGCAGAATCTCCTCGCTATCAGGGAGGCGGAAGTTCTCATATAAATTCATACAAGGTAACGTCTGCTCTTGACGCAGTAAAGGATATCTGTGAAGTATCTTATGCCGAGGGTTATTTGACAAATGAAGATAAGATCGATAAAAGTATCCTTAACAAAGCGGTAAAAATTGCAGAGGATTGCGATATAGCAGTACTGTTTGTCGGTCTGCCTGATATGTTTGAATCAGAGGGGTATGACAGAGAACATTTAAGACTTCCCGGTTGTCAGCTTGAGCTTATAAAAAGGGTTGCCGAAGTTAATGAAAATACAGTAATAGTACTTCATAACGGCTCGGCGGTAGAGATGCCTTTTGCAGATGACGTAAAGGGTATTCTTGAGGCTTATCTAGGGGGTCAGGCAGTAGGTCAGGCAGAGGTCGATATTCTCTTCGGAAAGAAAAATCCCTGCGGAAAGCTTGCCGAAACATTTCCAAAAAAATTAAGCGATAATCCGTCTTACCTCAATTTTCCGGGAGAAGGCGACAGAGTACGCTATCAGGAGGGTATTTTTGTCGGCTACAGGTATTACGATAAAAAGGAAATTGAACCGCTGTTTCCATTCGGATACGGTCTTAGCTATACTGATTTTGAATACAAGTATATAGAAGTTTCAAAAGACGAAATGAATGATGACGAGGAACTTACAGTCACCGTAGCGGTAAAGAACACAGGTAAAGTAAAAGGTAAGGAAATTGTTCAGCTTTATGTAAACGACGAGCAGTCAGGCGTTATCCGTTCTATAAAGGAACTCAAAGGTTTTGAAAAGGTTTCATTGAACCCGGGAGAGGAAAAGAAAATAGCTTTTGTACTGGACAAGCGTTCGTTTGCATATTACAATACTGAAATTTCCGACTGGTATACCGAATACGGAAAGTATAATATTCTTGTCGGCGCAAGCTCAAGAGACATAAAGCTAAAAGCGTCTGTATATGTTGCGCCTACAAACAAGGTAAGAGTAGAATATACGTTAAACAGTACATGCGGCGACATTATGTCTACCGAAACGGGCAAAGAGCTGTTCAGGGAGTTTTTAAAAGAGGTTAATGTCGGTTTTGACAGAGATTCAGGGTTAATGGGAGAAGGCTCTGAGCAGACGGCAATGGAAATGTTTAATGAACTTCCTCTGAGGGCAATGGTAAGCTTTTGTGACAATAAGAGCTTAACAAGAGAAAAGCTTAGTCAGCTTGTAAAAAGGCTAAATATTATATTAAACAGCGATTTGTACTGATATAAAATAAAACAAAAGGTGATTTGTATGAGAATTGGACACGGTTATGATGTGCATAGGCTTGTAAAAAACAGAAAACTTATACTTGGCGGAGTTGAAATACCATTTGAGAAAGGACTGTCAGGACACAGCGACGCTGATGTATTAACTCACGCAGTAATGGATTCGCTGCTGGGAGCGTGCGCTCTTGGGGATATAGGAAAGCTGTTTCCCGATAATGATGAAAGGTATAAGGGAGCGGACAGTATCAGACTTTTGAAAGAGGTTAGTAATAAGATAAAAAGAAAGGGATATACTCTGGAGAATATTGACGCGACTGTTTGCTGTCAGGCGCCTAAGCTAAGATCTTATGTTGATGATATGAGAAAGAATATCGCCGACGCTTTGGAATGCAGTATTGACTGCATATCGGTAAAGGCGACTACCGAAGAAGGTCTTGGCTTTACAGGAACAAGCGAGGGAATTTCTGCGACTGCTGTATGTATAATAAATAATAAATAATAAATAATAGAATTTAAAATAATTATATAATATTAAGGCGGAAAGATTTTATCTTTCCGCCTTTGCTTAAAAAATAGTAACTGCCTATCTTAAATAACTAAAATAGGCAGTTTAAATTTCCAATATATCCGCCTTGCCGTCGCACAGTGAATAAAACCCGCACTCGTGCAGGTGGGTAACGGCCTGACAGTCTCTCGCTCCCTTCGTCCGTCAGCTGCCTGCCGGGAGGTCTGCAATCCTCAGCCAGAGCTTAGTTCCCTTATTCTATGTGTTGGATTATAAAAACTATGCTTGTTCGTACAAGGCAGAAAGTGTTTTTTAATCGTTAGTTATATGAAATGTTTCTTACTGTTAGTATTATACCACTTGCAATACGAGTATACAAGTGGTAATATCCGACAAATTAATATTAAAAATAACAAACAAAGATTAATCGTCTGGATTGGTTAAATCAACTTCTCCGTTTTCTAGGTCAACTCTGTCGCTGCCCTCAATTTCAATTTCATCATCGTCATCGTCTTCGAACAACTCGGCAAAACGCTCCATAAACAAATCGCCCAGCTTATCAAAAAGATCATCATCGTCAACAGATACAAGAACCTCTTCATCGCCCTCGTAAGTAGATTTTAAGATAACAACCTCTCCGTCATCGGCGAGTATAGCCTCAGCGTCCTTTAAATAAGGGGTTAGAGCATAGTATGTGTCGCCCTCATATTCAAGGGAATCTAAAAGCTCGAACATCTGTTCCTTTCCTTCTTCATCAACAAGAGTATACAAATCAGGCTGCATATCCATTTCTTCGTTCATAATTAAACCTCCTTAAGATAATTGAGTAATTATTATTAGTATTTTCTGATTAATAAAAAAGTTATGGTGTCTTTATTAGCAATATTATCACCACAACATTAACATTATAATATATATTATTTTAATTGTCAAGCAGATTTTGTAAAAGTAAAATTAAATAAAAAAATCGAAAAAAAGTTGAAAAAAACTATTGACATCTTATAAAAGATGTGTTATATTATAGTTGAAGAAAGATAAGAGTAAAATAAATTAAAACAAATGTAAATATTTTTATTCAAATCTTACTTCTCAATTATGATTAAGGAGAACGGGTCCAATGATTTGTTAAGTTTTTTCTAACAAAAATTTAAGATGGAGAGTGTAGTCCAATGTGCTGCTAAATGTATTGAAAAGTATTAATGCAAGTAAATTTTAAGTAGGAGAATAAGTCCGATGAACAGTTAAAGCTGAAGGGTTAAAAGTTTAATGCTATTAAGCAATTGGTTATCAAATCAGAATTAACTAATAAAGGGGCGTGATAGGAATGTTAAAATATTCATACAAAACCTATCAAGACCGGTTACTTGAAATTTAGAAAGAAAGAGGCGAGTCCAATGGCAGTAGAAGGTTCATCGATGTTTAATAGCTTGAAAATTGGCTCGGCTGTCATATAGATGAAATCGAAACTCAGATGATAGATAGATTCGCTGATAAAGATTTAAGCGATTTAAGCGTAATTTTAAACAGATTCCGACTGTTTTCGAGCGAGTTTTAATAACACATTGATGAAAAAACTGAAGATTTTAGTTATAATATAAATAAAGACCGATACATTCAAACATGTATCGGTCTTAAATTTTTGTCACATTGTAGTGATTTTTGGAATATTATATTTTATCAGCGTATTTAACAGCTCCACATATGCCGGGAGTGGCATAAATGGATATGTTGCGGATGTGTATTTATTTATGTCCATAGGGGAGCTTTCGGCATGGAACTGTTATTTATTCTGTAAAATAAATGTGGGTGTACTTTATCGGTACACCCATTTTAATTTTTTAATTTTTTATAAACAGCTTAATAACCGTAGATAGTTTTTCTCAGCAAGGCTGAATTTTTGTCAAAGTCTACGATAAGTATTGAAGAACCTCCTGCTCCTGTACCGTATTCCCAGTATCTTTCGTCTGACGTACTGTTCTCATCTCCGTAGGGTATTCTCAGCTCGACGCGCTCATAACTGAGAATAAACGGCGCTCTGATTGACAGAAAGTAAAGCTGATTCTTTGTCATATTAGTAGTGATTTTAGGAAGAACATTTTCCAGCATTTTATTTAAGTCAAAAATGCCTGCGTTCTTGATTTTGTCTATAATCATATTCAGAACCTTTCTTTGACGGTCAGTTCTGCCAAAATCTGTACCTGTTGTACCTGCAATATGACGTATTCTTGCGTACGCGAGAGCCTGATTGCCGTTCATGTGGATCTTTCCGCCCTTTGTGAGATAGTCGGTACCTCTTTTATTATCAAGATATTTATTCTGCTCGCCGAGCGGATCGGTCATAGCCTGTGCCTCGGCATCTGAAATTTTAATGTCAAGTCCTCCCAGCGAGTCTATAATATCAATAAATGAGAAGAAGTCTATCTGTATATAGTGATCAATTTGAATATTGAAATTCTGTTCGATAGTATCCATAACAAGCTCGGGACCGCCGTTGTTATAAGCGGCGTTTATTTTGTTTTCTCCAAAACCGGGAATTTCAACATACATATCTCTCATAAATGAGGTCTGTACGATCTGTTTGCTATCCTTGTTGACAGACAAGAGAATCATAGAATCAGAACGAGCGTTTTCGTCCTCGGTTCTTGAGTCGCTGCCGATAATAAGAATATTTTCTACCTTGCTTGATGAAATAACACTTGCCGAATTGGATACTCTGTCGCCTGTATCGACTAATTTCATAAGTCCGATATAGTGAAGAATCAATGCTGACAGCAGACCGAATATTATAAGAACCAACAAAATCAGTATAAGTAAAAATTTCCTGAAAGAGAATTTTCTTTTCTTCTTTCCATTTTTATTTCGCTTATCGCGTTTGTCATAATCGCTGTATCTGTCACGAGGTCTGTAATCTCTATCGATACTTCTGTTATAATCCCTGTTGTTATAATTTCTCTGCTGACGATTTCTTGATTGAGAACTGCCCCTGTTTGGATAAGTCTGACCGTTGTTATAAGCGCTGTTTCTTCTTTGCTGAGAATTTTGGTTTCTGTTAGGGTAGTTTCTGTTCTGATTGCCTTTGCTTTGACTGCTCCTGTTTTGATTTCTTCTGCTCTGATTCTGGCTGCGCCTTGTATAACGGTCCTCATAACCGAAATCGTTATTTTTCATATTAGCCTGTCCGTTTCCTTTTCTTTGATTTTGTCTCTGATACGGATTTTGACCGTTTTCTCTGTAGTAATCGTCATACGGAGTTTGCTCGTAATCATTATATCCGTTTTGGTCATAATAGTATCTGTCGCTGTTTGAGCGTCTGTAATTCGGATTTTGGAAAGGGTTTTCCTTTCTGTTATCACGGTATGGATCTATATCTATATTAATTTCCTCGTGAAAGCCCTCAGCAAACTCTGCGCCGAGTTCTTCCTCATCATGAGGCTCTGCGTTAAAGGCTTTGTCATAATAATCGGTGAAGTTCTCTTTGTTTTTATCGCCTTTAAAGTGATATGTTCCGTCGTTATTTACGGAATTGTTATTGTTTTGTCTCATATTTATGTTTATGCTATTAGAGAGCATTTTCTCCTTTTGTTTTTTTCAGAGGTTTTATCTAATAATGGATCGCAGCATTATGTTGCATATTATATAGTCTTTACATATAAAAGTCAAATAATCGGCTTTTTTGTATTTTCTTAAACATCAACGGTAGGTCAAGACTATATAATCAATTAAACAAGAGCTTTTTCATTTCTTAGTATTTTATACTTTAAGTATAGCATAAAATACTCACATTGTCTATTTTGGATATTTAAGTTGCTATAGTTTTATAAATATGGTATAATGCTATTAAATAGTAAGTGTATACATTAAAATGATATGGTGATTTTATGAAAGAAAAAATACTTTATACGATTGCCAGAATAGGCATTTTGCTTATGGCGAATGTCATATGCTCGATACTTGCAATAACCTTGGTTTCGTGGGTATCTAATTTGTTTGTAACTGGCAGCGGAGGAAAAATCAAAATCGAGGAGGCTTTCTTTGAGGGCGGGATCTATTCTTTTGTTGCGTGGATTCTTGTACTTATTATTCTGTTGATTTTATTTATTGATGACGGGGTAAAACATTCAGCGTATGAAAGCTATGACAGCACATCAACGTCAATTGTACTGATACTGATGTTTGCGGTTTATTATATTCCTGTTTTGTTTATGAACAAAACGTCAGGCAATACTCAAACAGGCTTTAAGGGATTTTATTTTCCGTGCAAGTGGATAAGCGAGCGGTTTTCTCTTACCTATGAGGTTTCAGCGCTTATAAGTATAGGCGTAACGCTTATACTGTGCCTTGTCGGATATGTAACAGCTCACGCAATATATATGAAAAAGCATCCTGTGCTTGACTGGAGGGTTAAAAACCCGAATGAAGAGTATGCGTCAAAAGATGAGTAGGGAATTCATATCAGTAAATAAAAACAGCACTCAAAATGAAGTGCTGTTTTTTGTATTGATGTTTTATTGTTTGTTTTTATCTGTAAATTCTTTTCCTATTGTCTGTATCTCTTTTTAGTCAAAGCTTTAAAGATAACAATATAAAGAATAACTACCAAAATTATTATAAAAAGTGCAATCTTAAATTGCTTTGATGAAAAAAATTCACTTGCAATTGCCGCCTCTGCTTTTATAGTGGCACGTTCAAGATCGCTTGTAGCAACAAGTTTTACCGAGCCTATTGTTTCACCTTCATAAATCAAATCAAGCTTACCTAGTGTATCGCCTTTATAAACAGGTGCGATAATGTTATTATCTATTGTAATTTTGCGCTCGACCTTGCTTATGTCAATAGAGTTGAGCCAGATCTTTGAAACCTCATTGGCAGGCTTAAGCGTGACAAAATCGGCATCCTTGCCGTATGAAACAGTAGCCTCTGTTATTTCTTCATTTTCTTCTACAAATACGCTGTAATCAAGATTTTCAAATGCCCACATATACAGATTTTTATGATCCTGACAGCTATACATTACATCGTTGCCGTTTTTGTCCTTAGCAGGAGCTTTCATAGAAACAATTAAATATGTATAACCGTCTTTAGTCGCAACCGATGCTAAGCATCTTCCTGCCTCGTCATAAAAGCCTGTTTTTATTCCGTTTACATATCCGTAGTAAAAGTCAGAGGATTCATCTAAAAGGGAGTTTGTGTTTATAACAGTTGTACCGTTTGACAGCGTATAGCTGTATTTTGAAGTTATCTCGGTAAAGATAGGGTAGTTGTTTAATGCGTACTTACAGAGAATAGCCTGATCCCGACAGGTTGTTACATTGTTATTACCACCAAGGTCAAGACCGTGTGCGTTATAATAAACTGTGTTTTTCATTCCAAGAGCGCCCGCTTTTGAATTCATCATTTCAACAAAGCCGTCTATAGAACCGCCTATGTTCACCGCAAGAATATTTGCAGCCTCGCAGGCAGACGGAAGCATCAATGCACATAGCAAATCATAGTAGCTCAGCTTTTCATTTTTTTCTATTCCCGCAGTTGAAGCAAATGTGTTTTCAAGCTCTTTAAATGCCTCAGCTCCGGCTGAGACCTTAGTCTTTTTAAGACCCTCAACATCATCTTTAAACTCGTCAAGAACCAAAACGCAGGTCATAATCTTTGTAAGCGACGCAGGATAATACTGTTTGTCTGAGTTTATGTCTATAATCGTATTTTCTGTATCTAAGTTTTCCATATATACTGTTTCAGATTTAAGCTTTACGCCTTCTGGTGTAAAATTGTAAGCGTCAGCGGAAAAAGCAAACGTATATGACGCTGCTGAAAACATTACTGCTAACGCAGTTATAAAGCTTATTTTTTTTGCAAGCCTGTTCAGATGGACTCTCTTATTTCCAAAGAATTTCATTATGTATCCCTCTACTATCAAAGTACTATAAAAAATTATATGTTTAAATATAAAAATATATTAATATTCGACTTAATTATTATAACAAATATAATTGTTTTTGAAAAGAGTTTTTTATAAATTTCACTATTTTTGTTATAAGTAAATATTAACAATTTTCACTCTATGAGGGTTACGATTCAGAAGTTAAAAGATGATTTCATATGTAAATCCCTAAAAGCATATTTTACTGATAATAACTACAGACAGCTTTTATATAACTGAACTAACTTTGTATAAAAATGCTTTGCCGGATCTTGCTACCTTATCCACAAGCTCAAGATATGAAAGTATATTAAGCGTTGTCTGGGCTGTATTCAGGCTGATATTTGCACATTTGGCAAAATCATCTGACGTGAAGATCTCAGGAAGGTTTTCAGGAATAAACTGTCTGTAGTCGTCCGGGCAGTTAAACTCTACCTCGTCGATGATATCGATAGGTATTCTGTCGCACCGCGATGAGCCGCGTTTTCGGTTTTTTGACCAGCCGTTTAGGTATCTTATATCCTCGACCTCTAAAAGTAAAAGCCTAAGATGCATTCTCGGATTGTCTAGTGTATACTTTATTGAATAAAGCTCATGAATTGCATCGTAAATAGTCGCCCTATGCGGAGATTTTCTGCGGTTTGTAAATTCTCCCGTTTCAGGATCCAGCCAAGAAAGATATTTCACAGCGGGAAGGGCGGTTACAACTGTTACATCGCAGAATTCCAAAAAGCAGTCAAGCTTTTTAATAAGCCTGTAAAAAGCGCGCGTCTGAATTTCTATAATTCCTGTTTCGCTTACTATGTCGGCTACAAAGTTTCCTATCCTTACCTCCTGACTGTCGGAAAATGGTTGATAGTATTCCTTTAAGACTGCGTGCATTGTTTTTTCGCTGAGTGTGCCTATTCCTTTTCTGTCACGCTTGTTTCCGACGATTTTGTCGCACGCGTTTAAAAAAGCCTGTCTGTTCATAAAAATCTCCTAAGCAGTTTTTTGTTAATAAAAAAGCACCAAAACTATTTATACAAACAGAGTTGATGCTAAATTTTTCAATATTAATTATTACAATCAGTCTTTGTCTTCGATTTCGACCATAATTTTCTTGCCTTCTTTTGAGGCCTTTGCACGCATTACTATACGGATAGCTTTGGCAATTCTGCCTTGCTTGCCGATAACTCTGCCCATATCGTCCTGTGCAACGTGAAGATGATATGTTATAACACCTTCATCATTCGGTTCGTCTTCAATAACTTCTACTGAGCTTTTATCCTCAACCAGCTCTTCAACTATTGCTTTTAGTAGTTCTTTCATTATAATCACCATACCTTTTTTCGGTTTACGAGCCGTTCCTGTATCGGAATCTGTTACCTAACCCATTTTTGCGGAAAAGGCTCGCAAGCTTGCGTGAAAAACTACTTCACGCTGTCTTATCCTTAGCACCCCACTTAGAGGAAGCCTACGCATTTTGCGGTAGGCTTAAAAAAGCAGGATAGATTTGTAAAATATGTGGGGCTTGTGTAAAACTCCTGCTTTGAGATAGTATTAAAGAATACCGTTTTTCTTTAAAAGCGTCTTGACCGTATCTGTCGGCTGAGCACCGTTTGCGATCCAAGACTTAGCCTTTTCACCGTCAACGCTTACAACAGACGGCTCTTTAGTCGGATCATAGTATCCGATTTCCTCGATGAATCTTCCATCTCTAGGGTATCTTGAATCGGCAACAACAATACGATAGAAAGGTGCTTTTTTAGCGCCCATTCTTCTCAGTCTTATTTTAACTGCCATTTAAACTTCACCTCCATACAGAATATATTAAAATTATGCTATTGCAATAATCAACTAAATTCTAAAACGGCATACCATTCCCGTGATAACCGTTGTTTCCCGGCATACCCGGCATTCCGGAAAGATTTCCTCTCATTCCGCTCAGCATATTTCGCATTTTCTTTTTGCCGCCTTTGCCCTTTCCTGTTATACCAAGCTGTTTCATCATTTTATTCATCTGTTCGTATTGCTTTAAAAGGCGGTTTACGTCTTCTACCTTAGTACCGCTGCCCGAGGCGATTCTGCGCTTTCTGTTAGGGTTTATAATGCTAGGCTTTTCGCGTTCACCGGGAGTCATAGACTGAATTATCGCCTCAAGTCTGGTAAATTGTTTTTCGTCTATGTCCGCGTCCTTTATTTGATTTCCTATACCGGGGATCATACCCAACAGAGATTTGATAGAACCCATTTTTTGTATCTGCTTGAGCTGATCTAAAAGATCGGTCAGATCAAAGCCCTTTTCCTTGACCTTTTTTGCAAGGCGTTTTGCGTCCTGCTCGTCAACATTTTCAGACGCCTTTTCAATAAGCGTTAGCATATCGCCCATTCCGAGAATTCTCGACGCCATACGCTCAGGGTGGAACACCTCAAACTCGTCCAGCTTTTCGCCTATGCCCACGAATTTTATTGGCTTTCCTGTAACAGCCAGAACAGAAAGCGCCGCGCCTCCTCTTGTATCAGAATCAAGCTTTGTCAGGATAACGCTGTCTATGCCGAGCGTTTCGTCAAAGCTTTCGGCAACATTAACAGCATCCTGTCCTGTCATTGCGTCAACAACGAGTATGATCTCATCAGGCTCTGCTATTTTCTTTATGTCAGAAAGCTCTTTCATAAGCTCTTCGTCAATGTGAAGTCTTCCCGCTGTATCAAGAATAACAAAGTCGTTTCCGTAATCGCTGGCGTGCTTTAAAGCTGCTTTAACAATTTTTCTCGGGTCGATCTGCCCCATTTCAAAAATGGGTACTCCGGCTTTTTCTCCCACTATCTTTAGCTGGTCGATAGCGGCAGGACGATATACGTCGCAGGCAACCAGCAAGGGTCTTTTGCTTTGTTTCTCTTTAAAGTATTTTGCAAGCTTTGCAGAATGGGTCGTCTTACCACTTCCTTGCAGTCCGCACATCATAACGACGCACGGCGGCTTGTTAGGAAAGTTGATTTTTGCGTTTGATTCTCCCATAAGAGCTATAAGCTCGTCATTTACTATTTTTATAACCTGCTGAGCCGGTGTTAGGCTGTTCAAAACCTCCTCGCCGACTGCGCGCTCGGAAACCTTTGATACAAAGTCTTTTACAACCTTATAGCTTACGTCTGCCTCAAGCAGAGCCATTTTGACCTCGCGCATTGCAGCTTTAACATCAGATTCGTTAAGCTTTCCTTTATTTTTAAGACGCTTGAAAACGCCGTTTAATTTTTCTGAAAGACCTTCAAACGCCATAGGCAATCTCCTTGTATTATTAATAGTTGACTGATAATTGAAAGTCAAATAATTAAGTGATAATTGACATTCTATCATAAATTATTGATTTCAAATAATATTATTATACTATCTTGATTATACTATCTTGAATCCGCTTTCCTTAGGAGCATCGGCATTTTCCTCAATCTCGAAAAGATTGCTGTTTTGGTCGATATAACCGATAATTGCCTCGCTTCTTGCGACTATCCCTCTTGTAAAGCTTATTGTTTTACATTCTTCAATAATAAGCTTGATTTGTTCCTTTAAATTTTTTACAAAGTCGTCATATTTTCTTATCTTTTTCAAATAGCCCAGCTTTTCTTCAAGGTCAATAAGAGTTTCTTCGCCGCGCTTGATACTGTCGCGGACGCCTTGTCTTGTGATACCGAGATTTTCAGCAATTTCTGCAAGGGAAAGGTCGTCAAAGTAATAAAGCTCAAGAACATCCTTTTGCTTGTCTGTAAGCATATAACCGTAAATATCAATCAGTATGGTTATATCAAGATTCTTTGCCATTGAAATCTAACCTCTCTTATATCATTAAAACGCTGAAAACAGTTTTCAAGCAGCATCAATGTAAAGCATACTGCCTTTACAAATATGTATTATAACGCAAGTAAATAGAAATGTCAATACTTATTTAAGAAAATTTTTCAAAGTTTTCTAAAATAAAAATACAGCCCAATGGGCTGTATTAAACTGTATTAATTTATATTATACATACAAACTTTATATTGGTTTATCCTTATCCCAAAACATCAAAAATTTTTATAGCGATATTGCAATATAAAAATACCGAACAGGCGTCAACTATTGTTGAAATAAGCGGCGCAGCCATAATTGCAGGGTCAAAGTGCAGTTTTTTTGCTATCATAGGAAGAACACAGCCGACGGTTTTGGCAAGTACGACGGTTGCAATGATGGAAAGACCTATGACAAATCCAAGCAGAGCAGAATTTATATCAGCGTCGTTTCGGTAGACAAACCATATTCTGAAACCGTTCACGGTAGCCAGAATAAAGCTCACCAGAAGAGCTATTCTGAATTCCTTGAACATTACCTTAAAGAAATCTTTGAACTCAATTTCGTCAAGAGCCAGACTTCTGATGACGATAGTTGATGATTGAGAACCGCAGTTACCTCCTGTTCCCGTAAGCATAGGAACAAAAGAAAATAATATAGGAATTGATACCAGAAGATTTTCATAGTGGTTTATCACAGCGCCCGAAAGTGTAGCGGAAAGCATAAGAAATAAAAGCCAAGGTATTCTGCTTTTTGCGTGTGAGAAAACCGATGTGTTGAAATATGATTCGTCTGTAGGAGATATACCTGCCATCTTGTGAATATCTTCGGTTGTCTCTTCGTGGATAACATCGATAATATCGTCAACTGTTATTATTCCGACAATTCTGTTTTCGTTGTCAACTACAGGAATAGCCATAAGGTCGTAGTTGCGTATGGTGTTTGCGACTTCTTCCTGGTCATCACGGGTATTGACATATATTATGTTGGTATCCATAATATCTTCTATCTTTGTATCTTCGTCTGCTGTTATTAGGTCAAGCAGCTCTACTGTTCCTATTAACTTTCTGAACTCGGTCACATAACAGGTGTATATGGTTTCCTTTACAACGCCTACCTGTCTTATTTTTTTCATAGCCTCGGCAACAGTCATATCCTTCGCAAAGAAAACATACTCGATTGTCATAAGACTTCCTGCGCTGTCGTCGGGGTAGTTTAAGACTTCATTTATTCTCTTTCTGGTCTGAGAATCGGTGTTCTTCAGAATTCTCGATACGACGTTTGCCGGCATTTCTTCAATTAGGTCTACTGTATCGTCAAGGAAAAGCTCATCTAATACTCTTCGCAGCTCGTTTTCTGAGAATGAGTTTATAAGCTTTTCCTGAATCTCACCCGGCAGATATGAAAATACTTCCGAGGCGTTATCCTTGGGTAGTATTCTGAATACAAGAGTTATATCCATATCGTCTATTTCTTCCATTAGCAACGCAACGTCATATGGATTCTGATCTTTTAAAAAAGCTTTAAGCTTTGTATACTGCTTTTTTTCAATAAATTCTATTGCAGTTTCCTGAATTGTTTTTTCCTCCATCGGCATATCCTCCTTTTATCAGCATTTGTCAGGATAGCCGGAGCTACTTTATATTACATCATAGACAGCTAAAGTCTGTGACAGAATTATAAGCAACGCTCGCGGCTTTGAAGTTTTATTTGTACTTTCGCTGTCCATAATTTCATCTCCCTATGTTTTAATTGCATAAAAATAATCCTCGTCATAGGCGCTGCAGGAATGCTTTAGACCAAATCAGAAGATTAGAATACACTGTATTTTGTGTTATAATATTCAAAATGGCTATAGACGTTCAAGCTTCAGCTTCGCAGGGCGTAGATTTATTGCTTTGGAACTGCATTAGGTTATGCCTTGTATTCGACATAGCCTGTTGACCAACTGATAGTGTCTCCACCATTTCGCGGCAGCGTTCCGTATCCCTGTGGTAGCCTCACCTACCGAATTATTTACTTCTATAATATTATATGATGATTTTATCTGTTTGTCAATGCTTTTTGTGCATATAAAAAGAAGTAATAAGTAATAAGCAAGAAATAAGAAATAAGAGATTTAGGCTGCATGATGTTTTAAGTATTTATTTGAATTATAATCAAATAATAGATATATGTAATTTGTAAGGAATTTTTAACATATTATTTGTATATGTACAAGTTTGATATTATACAGTTATCGGCTGTATAAGCACTTGCCGTATATTGTCTTGAAAATTTCGCTACAAATGCCGTATTTGTTGACTTTTATTATATATTGTTGTATAATACTCTCGAGTATACTTTAGAAATTTAAGCCAGATTTTCTGTAAAATTTTAAGAAAAAGCAGGTGATGATATTAATTTCTTTTTAAAACAGTTATTTAAAATGGCTGTTCAGAATATCATTCTGCCGATTGTGTATTTCTTTGCTAAAATAAGACCGATTGAAAAGGGATTGGTGATTTTTGCAGACGCTCATAATGATAAATGTCCTGTAAGTATGAGGTGCGTTTCAGACAGAATGAAACGCGATGATGATTTTTCGGTTTTGGAATTTTATCATGACTTTCAACGCTGCGGAAATTTTAAGAGTTTAAAATACTCAATAGAGTTTATGAGACTTTATGCAAGGGCGGAGTTTGTTTTTATATGTGACAATTTTCTGCCTGTGTCCTCCTGCAAAAAAAGAAAGGGTACTGTGGTTATTCAGCTTTGGCACGGCTGCGGAGCTTTCAAAAAATTCGGATATGATACAGCAGGGGATATTCCTAAGTATTATAAGGGCAATGTATATAAAAATTACGATGTAGTCACGGTTTCATCAGATGAATGTATAAAGCATTTTGCAAGCGCAATGAGGCTTGATAAAAAAGTTTTCAAGCCAATAGGGGTAAGCCGCACGGATTTTTATTTTGACAATAGCTTAAAAGAAAAGTCAAAAGAAAAATTTTTCAGGGAAAACCCGAGTGCGAGAGGTAAGAGGGTTGCTTTGTGGGCGCCTACTTTCCGAGGAAATCCGGGCAATCCGTATCAGGCGGGAGATAAGGCTGTGGCGAGGCTTGCAAAGGAGCTTTTAAGCACCGGGGAGTGGTATTTTGTAACAAAGCTGCACCCTCATATGAAAATGGAAAAGACCGACTTTATACAGACAGCGTCGGATATTCCTACGGAAATGATTTTTCCCTGTGCTGATTTACTTATAACCGATTATTCTTCAGTTATATTTGAATACGCATTGCATAGAAAACCGATATTAATTTTTGCGCCCGATATAGAGAAATACAAGTCGGAGAGGGGCTTTTATCTTGATATTGAGACCTTGCCGGCTAAAATCGTCACAGATGCGGACGATCTGACTGTCAAGACCGTTGAAGACGCCATAACAGAGTTTGATGAAAATAAAACAAATCGATTTTTGGAAAAGTATATGATTTCGTGTGACGGAAGTTCAACGGATAGAATAATAGAATATGTCAGAGAATTAAAAACAAAAAGAAAAATAAGGAGGACATCAAAATGAAGAATGTTTACGGAGTAGTTCTTGCCGGCGGAAAGGGTACAAGAATGGGCAATGTTGAAAAGCCTAAGCAGTTTATGGAAATCGGCGGCAAGCCTATTATTATTCATACTATTGAGAAGTTTGTTGTTTGTCAGGAATTTGATAAGGTTCTGGTTCTTTCACCAAAGCAATGGGTTAATCATACTCAGGATTTGATAAAGAAGTTTATACCCTGCTGTGACAACGTAGTTGTTTTAGAGGGCGGTTCAACAAGAAACGAAACAATAATGAACTCTATTGAATATATAGACGAACAGGGCTGCTTAAACGAGGAAACTATTATAGTTACTCACGACTCGGTAAGACCTTTTGTGACCCACAGAATTTTAGAGGAGAATGTAAAGTACGCAAAGGAGTACGGCGCTTGCGATACTGTCATTCCTGCAACCGATACGATAGTTGAGAGCACGGACAATAGTTTGATAAGCAATATTCCCGACCGTTCAAAAATGTATCAGGGACAAACTCCGCAGACCTTTAAAGCCCAGATGCTTAGGGAGCTTTATAACTCTCTTACCGAAGAAGAAAAGACAGTGCTTACCGACGCTTGCAAGATTTTGGTTCTGAAGGGCAAGAAAATTCACCTGGTTGACGGAGAGGTATTTAACATAAAGATTACCTATCCGTATGATCTTCGCGTTGCCGAGTCTTTGTTAGGAGGCGAGAAGTAATATGCTTAATACAGTTTATCAGCTAAAAAAACCCAGACAGCTCGATATATTATTTAAGGATATTACACTCGATGATAAGCACGTTATAGTAAGACCTACGCACTTGTCGATTTGTAATGCTGACCAAAGATATTATCAGGGAACAAGAAGTGAAGAAGTTTTATCAAAGAAACTTCCTATGGCGCTTATACACGAGGGAATAGGAAAGGTAGTTTACGATCCAACAGGAACATTCAGCTGCGGCGACGAGGTTGTTATGATACCCAATGTTCCCCAAGAGGTGGACGAAATCATTGCGGAGAATTATTTACGTTCAAGTAAATTCAGAGGCAGCGGATTTGACGGCTTTTTGCAGGAATATGTTAAGACAACGGCAGACAGGCTTGTTCTTCTTCCGCAGGGGATAAATAAAACAGTCGCCGCTTTTACAGAAATCGTAAGCGTAAGCTATCACGCAATAGACAGGTTTTATAGGTTTTCTCACAAGAGAAGAAATAGTATCGGCGTATGGGGAGACGGCAATCTGGGGTACATTACCTCACTGCTTTTGAAGAGTCTTCATCCTGAAGTAAAGCTGTATGTTTTCGGAATAGACGAGTCTAAGATGAACGACTTTACGTTTGTTGACGGGGCGTATCATATAGGCAGGATCCCTGACGATTTGAAACTTGACCACGCATTTGAATGTGTGGGCGGAGGAGCCGCTCACAGAGCAATAAATCAGATTATTGATTATATAAATCCCGAGGGAACTATTTCTATTCTGGGAGTTTCTGAGGATCTGGCTCCGATAAACACAAGAATGATACTTGAAAAGGGTCTGATAGTCTTCGGCAGCTCAAGGAGCGGAAGAAAAGACTTTGTAGGGCTTATCGAGCTTTATAAAGAAAAGCCGGAGGTAGTGGCTTATCTTGAAAACATCGTCGGAACGGTTATAAAAGTCCGTGATGTAAAAGATATAGCTTATGCGTTTGAAACAGATATTCACAAGCTTATCGGAAAGACGGTCATGGTCTGGGATAAGTAGGGGAGTATTAGGGTAAATATCAGAACAGGATTACAATTTATGACTATAACAAAATATTTAGTTAAAATCAATAAAAAAGTTGTTTCCCGTATTTATAAATTCGCTACGCTGAGGGTTATTTATCCGCTTGTATATAATTTATACAGAAGAAAGCCAGTCGATGATAAAAAGGTTTTGCTGATAGAGGTTCGTTCACTAAGCCTTACTGACAGTTATGCTGTGCTTGAAAGAAAACTTAAAGAGCGAAATGACATAAAGATTTCTTATCAGTTTCTAGGCGAAACCATATTAGGGGTATTCGGCTGTTTGAAAAGGCGTCTTGTATGTGTAAAGGATCTTGCAACGGCAAAGGCAGCCTTTATAACGGACGCTTGTCAGATAACAAGCTGCGTAAATTTAAGAGAAGAAACTAAGCTCATTCAGATATGGCACGCCTGCGGAGCATTTAAAAAGTTTGGCTTTTCAACAGCGCTTTTAAAATTCGGCGAAACCGAAAAAAAGATGCTTAAATACCCGTATTACAAAAACATTTCATATGTTACGGTATCCAGTCCCGAGGTGGTATGGGCGTATGAGGAGGCAATGGGCAGCAAACACTTTAACAGCAAGGTTTTGCCCGTTGGGGTCTCAAGAACCGATTTGTTTTTTGAAGATGAATTTTTAAACAGCGCAAGAGAAAGAGTATATACTGCTTTTCCTAAAGCACGCGGTAAGAAGGTCATTCTATACGCACCTACCTTCAGGGGAAGGGTAAGGCGCGCATCTACGGGAATGGTTGATATAGAAAAGTTCTGTGAAGCTTTAAGCGACGAGTATGTTCTGATAATAAAGCATCATCCGTATGTTAAGAATCCTCCTTCTATAGATGAAAAATACAAGGATTTTGCATCTGACCTGTCAGATGATGCCGATATAGAAGATCTACTATGCGCAGCCGATATTTGCATTTCCGATTATTCATCACTTGTTTTTGAGTACTCTTTGTTTGAGAGACCGCTTATATTTTTCGCTTATGATATAGATGATTACAACGACTGGCGTGGATTTTATTATGATTATGATAAGCTTACTCCCGGACCGGTTTTCACAAAAAATGAGGAAATTATAGATTATATAAAAAATATTGATGAGCGGTTTGACAAACAGAGAATCATTGAATTCAGAGAAAAATTTATGAGCGCCTGCGACGGTAACGCCACAGAAAGAATAATTGATCTTGCGCTTGAAGATTAAATTTGCAGAACATAAAATTTAAGGAGTTTAGTAAAATGAGCTTTATAAAGAGTATTATCAGGGCGTTAAGGCTTAATCATCTTTGGTGGAAGATAAAAAAAATCTTTCTGATAAAGCTGATAATTAATTTTTTAAAAAAAGTGAAAAAAAGAATAAGAAAAATAAGAAATGAAAAGCATATGAAGAAGTTTCTGCATCACACGCTGCCTGACGCATACGAAAGCTGTATGGATATGCCTGTTGATGAAAAAAAAGTAGTTTTTTTAGAGCCAAGATATAATTCTTTATCAAACAGCTTTCTTGAGGTTTATAATACTCTTGAAAAAAATTACAATTTCGATTTAAAGATATGTTTGCTGAGAGATGTTTTTGTTTCAAGAGATGAATATGAGCAAAATTGCATAGATATGGTAAAGGAGGTCGCAACGGCTAAGTATGTTTTCTTAGATGAGGCGTCAAGACCGTTCAGTTCTTTTAAAAAACGAAAAGAAACTATTGTAGTTCAGTTATGGCACGGCTGCGGAGCATTTAAGAAGTTTGGGTTTTCTACAGCAGATTTGATTTTCGGTTCTGACCGTGAATCTATGGAAAAGTTTCCGTTTTATGAAAATCTGAATTATGTAACTGTAAGCTCTCCCGAGGTTATATGGGCGTATGAAGAGGCTATGATGCTTAAGGATAAGGATACGGAGGTAGTTGCTACCGGAGTATCAAGAACTGATACGTTTTTTAGGGAAAGTACAGTTAAAAGCGCATATGAAAGGCTATATTCTCTTATGCCTTCGGCAAAGGGAAAAAAGGTTATTTTATACGCTCCGACCTTTAGGGGAAGAGTAAAAAAAGCTAAAACATCTGATGAAATAGACTTAGCAAGATTCAATGATGAATTTTCTGATGAATATGTATTTTTATATAAGCATCACCCTATTGTACAGAATCTTCCTGAGGTGCCTGTCGAGTATAATGACTTTGCATCAGATATGACTAACGATATGACTATTGACGAGCTTTTATGCGTTGCTGATATTTGTATATCGGACTATTCATCACTTGTGTTCGAGTATTCTCTGTTTGAACGTCCTTTGATTTTCTTTGCTTACGATATTGATGAATATCTCGACTGGCGCGGATTCTATTATAATTACGACGAGCTTACACCGGGTCCTGTTTATAAAACAAACGAAGAGATAATAAATTACATTAAGAATATAGATACGATGTTCGACAAGCAGCAGATAATTGATTTTAAGAACAAGTTTATGAGCTCTTGTGACGGACAAGCAACAGATCGTATACTAAAACTGGCGTTCGGAGATGCTTTAAAGGCTCACAAAAAATAATCTTACTAAAAGTAAAAGACCAAAAACAGGGTATTAACATAGCCCTCTGTAGAAAGAGCCTTTGCTGTGCAAGGGTATGGTGATTATAATGGCAAAAATTTTGATGAGATCCGGTATGTCTCCGTTTGACAATTTTAACCCAAGCAAGGTCATAGTTGAAAACTCGATCGGAAGTAACTCCGGAAATCTGGTATATGCATACAGTCTTTTTCGTACGCTTATGACAGAGGGTACAGAGATTGATTCAACATATTACCGTCTTGATTACACCGAAAGGGAAATCAAAAAGATAAACGAAAATTATGACTGCTTTGTAATACCTCTCGCAGATGCTTTCAGAAAAGAATATGTGGATTCTTTAAAAGCTATCACCAGACTGGTCAGACTTCTTAAAATTCCCGCAATTGTTGTAGGCGTTGGCTTGAGAGCCTCCTTTGAGCCTAAGCTGGAAAATGGCTTTCCCTTTGATGAGGCAGTAAAGGATTTTATGAATGCGGTTTTAGAAAAGTCGGCAATTGTGGGAGTAAGAGGGCAAATCACGGCGGATTATCTGACTAAGCTCGGATATATCGAGGGAAAACACCATATGGTTATCGGATGTCCTTCGATGTATATGTTCGGCAGGGATTTGAATATAAGAGATACGAAAATTACAAAGGATTCGTTTGTCTGTGTGAATAATTCTTCATTTTCGCCTAAGAATGTTCTGGACTTTATTGAAAGCAGCAGCAGAGAATTTTCAAACGTATATTTTATTCCGCAACGGTTAAACGAACTGAAAATGACCTATTTCGGAATACCAAATCCGTTAGATAAGGATAAGCCTAATTATCCGCATAACATTGAGCATTACCTATATGAACGGGACAGAGTAAGGTTTTTTATAAATTTCAGAGAGTGGAGTAAATTTTTATCCCAAGCGGATTTTTGCTTTGGCGCAAGAATGCATGGGAATATATCTTCTGTTCTTTCAGGCACTCCTAGTCTGATCATTCCCAAGGACGCAAGAATGAGGGAAATTGCCGAATATCATAATCTTACGAGAGTGCGATACGGTGAAATTAATAAAGATACAAGCATATGGGATTTGATTGAAAAGGCTGATTTTAAATCTCCGTGTAAGAACCATCATAAAAACTTTGACAACTACCGTGATTTCCTTAAAATCAACGGGCTTGAAAATATTTTTGAAAATGAGGATAATCCGGCTGACACTCCTTTTGACATAAAAATTTCAAATACGGAGCTGCAGCCAGTTGTAACAACATATAATTCCTGCTCAAGGAATGAGGCTGTTATGCGAACCAATGAATTTGTTAAATATTCAAATGGCTCTGTAAGAAGACTTAAAACAAGGCTTAGTAAAAGAATTGATGCGCAAATTGTTGAAAGAAAAAAGCTCAAGGAGCAGATAAACTATAAAAATAAGATAATAGAGCAAAAAAATAAAATAATAGCCGATAAAGAAAAGATAATTAATCTTAAAAGCGTCAGATTTGCTTTAAGGGCAAGCAGAATGATAAGAAAATTTAAAATAAATAAATGATCTGAATATCGTAACCAAAAAGCAGTATTCTAAAATTATAACTGTGTCCTTTATAATTGCAGCTGCACCGTTTTATTTAATTAGCTTTATTTTGGAGGAGAAATAATAATGAGTTCAAATGTACAGAACACAGACAACAGAAGCGTCGCAAGGAAAATAGCGTCAAAGGTGAAGTACAGGATTATGTCGTTTTATGATCCGGTGGCTGATCTCAGACCGTTATGGCTTTTTAATGCGGGTAATCTGTTTGCGGGAAACCCGAAATGGCTGTTTATATATATAAATAAATACAGAAAGGATATAAAGGCGGTTTGGCTTTGCGATGATGACGATACTGTTGAATATATAAAAAAGCTGGGATATGAGGCTCATAATTACAATTCTGAAATGGCTTATGCTTATGAGCCTAAGGCAAAGGTGTATGTTGTTGAAAACGTAAAGGAGGTTTTTCCCGCGCGTTTGAATAATAACGCAGTTATTTTAAATCTTTTCCACGGCGTTGGTTGCAAGTCTATTGAGCGCAAGGTGGATTACGGCTTTTTGTTTGAGAAGATTGCTAAAAAATATATAAAGCACAATTCCAGATATAAGAATAATCAGCTTTTTCTGGTAACTTCTCCGCTTATGGAAAAGCACTTCAAGGAGCAGTGCGGTATTGACGACGACAAGGTTATAAGGGCTGGATATCCAAGATGCGAATACCAAAAGTATTTTGAAAAAATTCAGACATTCAACCATGACATTTTGACGGAAAAGGGTATGCCTGCTGATGCAAAAATAGCAGTTTATGCGCCTACCTACCGCGACTCTTCACCTTTTGATTTCTTCGGAAAGGCAATACCTGATATGGCTGCTCTTTTAGAAAAATTAAAAGAGAACAACATTCTTTTGATTTTTAAGATGCACCCTCTTATGGAGCGTGATTCTGTATATGTGCAGGTAAAGGAGTATTACAAGGACTGCCCTAATTTTCTGTTTTGGGATAATTCAAAGGATTTTTATGAGATAATGGATAAGATTGACCTTGCCATTATAGACTACTCATCTATTTATTATGATTTACTGGCGGCAGGAGTCAGGAATTTTGTGAGATATATTTTTGATTACGGACAGGAAAATACTATCCGTGATCTTGTATTTGATTTGCTTGAAATGACATCGGGCAAGATATGCAATAATTTCGACGAGCTTTTGAATTCGTTCGGCTACCAGAACACAAAGAAAGACGAGGAGGATACCAAGCGTATTGACAGTCTGTTTTGGGAATACGCCGGAAAAGATACCTTTGAAATAATTATTGAAAGGGCATCTACTTTTGTTCCCGAAAAAAGAGAACTGCCTGTGCTGTATTCTTTTGATATTTTTGATACCCTTATTTCAAGAAAGGTGTTAAATCCAATCGGAATTTTCTATTATGTCAAAGAGAAAATTGAGAAATCAGATGAAAAGTTTCCGCCGTTTTTGGTGAAAAAGTATCCTAAGATAAGGCAGGAGGCTGAAAAAAATGTCCGCGACTACTATATAAAGACTCTGTTACTTCGCGATGACGGAAGAAGAGAAATTTACTTCGACGAGATATTTGACAGAATACAGTATGTTTACGGCATTTCTGATAAGCAGAAACAGATGCTCAAAGATCTGGAGCTTGAGGCTGAGTATGAGAATTCAATCCCTCTTTATGAGAAAATAGGATTTATAGAGGATCTGCTTGAAAGAGGAGATACGGCTGTTCTTATAAGCGATATGTATCTTCCGAAGGAGTTTGTAAGAAAGTTGCTTTATAAGGCAAATCCGATCCTTGCAGAGCTGCCTCTGTTTTTGTCATCGGATTACGGAGTTCAAAAAACAACCAAGCTTTTGTATCTTGAGGTTTATAAAAGCTTTGACGAATACAATTTTTCAGAGTGGCATCATTTCGGTGACAGCCAGTTTGCTGACGGGCAGAAACCTAGACAGTTGGGTATCAACGCAAAGGTTCACGGCGTTCCTGAGTTCAATGAATATGAGACAGCTTTGGTTGAATCTATAGGAACATACGACGCCTTTCTGGTTGCCGCAAAGCTTGCAAGGTTCAGAGATGAAAATACAAACATAAAGGATTATTATGTATATGCTCATGTATCAATGTATATGGTTCCCTATGTAAGCTATGCGATAAAAGACGCAGTTAAAAACGGAATTAAAACTTTGTATTTTATATCGAGAGACGGTTATCACTTAAAGAGAATTGCTGACGCTATTATCAAAGCAAAAGGCATAGATATGAAAACAAAGTATATTTACGGTTCAAGAAGAGCATGGAGAGTTCCGTCATTTGTAACCGAGATAGATGAGGAATTTTTTACTGGGTTCGGGAACTTTTCACAGGTTCAGAGCTATGACCATTTGCTTGATGCAACCTGTCTTGATGAAGAAACCTTTCAAAGGGAATTTCCTGAGCTTGCTTATCTGAAGGACGTTGAGAGGATAGATCAGAACACGCTTAACGATATAAAAATTGTGCTTTCAAATTCAGACAAGTATAAAAGGTATATTCTTGATTATGCAAAGAAAGGCAGAAAAATCATAAATGAATACTTTAATCAGGAAATTGATTTTAACGAAAAGTTTGCGTTTGTCGAGTATTGGGGCAGGGGATATACCCAGGACTGTCATGTAAGAATTATGCATACGGCGGCAGGAAAAGAGATAGACGTTCCGTATTATTATATGAGAAGTATCTATTCATCGGAGGGCGCGAGCATCAAGAAAAACTTTACGACGCATGTTCAGTCTTTGATTTTTGTTGAGGCTATCTTTGCGAATATTCCGTATAAGAGCATTGAAGAATATAAGTATGAAGGCTCTAGGGTCGTTCCCGTAATAGAACCGATACAATGCGATGAAGAGTTTCACTATTCGCTGGAGAGGTTTTTAAAGCAATTCTGCGTAGATTTTTATGACAGCGAGAGCCGGTATGATGACGAGGAAACTCTTGAAAGGGAGCTGTTTGACTTTTCGTTCAATTATTACGCTGAGCATCAGGAAGATGACTTAATATTCACCGAATGTTTAGGACCTCTTGTTGACTCTGTTGGAACATACGGAGATAAGAGGGAGTTTGCGCCGCCGCTTTCAAAGCAGATGCTTGAGGATCTAGAAAACGGCATACCTATAGGAAAGCTGACATACTCATTGCCAATAACCCTTAACCGTTCGACTGACGAGGATATTGCAGAATATGAGCGTATAATGCAATCCTTCGAGGATGAAAAGGAAGAAAAAAGGCTTGAAAAGAGAAAAGAAAAGCTTGATGTAAAAGAAATAGAATTTAAAAAGCAGTATGAAAAATACACTTGGGATAGGCGTGTGTATAATAAAAAATACAAAAAGCTGTGCAGCGAGTTCGCCGTTGTGCCCAAGAGCGTCTTGATTTTTGACCCGTTTATCAGCGGAACCAAATTAAAGCCTGAGCTTTATTCGGTTTACAAAGAGCTTTCAAAGGTTGACGGTATCAAGATAAATTATTATGTAAATAAAAAAGTATATTCTGATAGCAATCTTAAGCTTTTTGCAACTAGCGAAATAATAATTATCAGAGAGCAGATAGATATTATAAGTATGCTGGATATAAGACCTGAAACAAAAATAGTTCATTTATGGCAATGCGCCTTTCCGTCATCAAGCTTTGGATATATGAGAAATCTCAGCAATATGGGACCGTATGAGAGAAAGCTCTTTAAAGAAAAGGAAAAAATTAAATATTCGCTTGTGACAACTGCGTCAGAGGCTCTTTCGGAGATATTCAGAGCATCTCTCAGAAATACCGATGGGTTGAATATTGTTCCTACGGGAAGCACTTGTACTGATATTTATTTCGATGAGGAATACAAAGAACAGACAAGACAGGTTTTGTATAATAAATTTCCTCAGGCAAGGGGAAAAAAGATTATTGCGTATGTTCCGAGCCATAGGTACAGGGCAGAGCCTTATAAAAGACTTGAATTTTTGAATGTTCCGCTAATGTATAAATATCTCAGGGACGATTATGTATTAGTATTTCACAGCTCGGTTAAAAATGACAACAAGTATCACATAGCCAAAGAGCATAAGGATTTCGCTTTTGACATTAAGGGAATTATTGCATTGAGACCTCTGCTCTCGATTGCAGATGTCATTGTGGGCGACTACAGAAGCTGCTTTTTTGAAACTTCTCTGCTGAATGTTCCTATATATGCTACTGCAAGCGATTTAGAGTACCATATGGAAAATAAAGAGCTGAATAAAAATTATGACGAGATAGTGGGCGGACCGATAGTTGCTGACACTATGGATCTGATTCAGCGAATTATTGAAATTGATCAGTATGATTTTACAAAACAGCAGCATGTGGTTGAGAAGTATCTTAATAAATGCGATGGAAAGTCTGCAAAAAGACTGATCGATCTGCTATTTGAGAAGTAATAAAAAGTTAATATGTTATTAATGATTTAAAGCTTTAATTGTTATAATATATAAAATGCTTTTATTGTCATTGCAATGGTATTTTTATTGCTTCTTACATTTTACTTCGTGCCTTTTGTAATGATAACATAGTAAAATATCGGGAAATAATTTATTACATGGAGAATATTAAATGGGTAATGTGTATATTCAGAAGTTTATAAGCTACAGGCACTTATTAGCCGAGCTTGTAAAAAAGGGAATCAAGCTAAAATACAGAAGATCATATTTGGGTATATTATGGTCGTTAATTGAGCCGCTGCTGACAATGGCTGTGCTGACGGTAGTATTTACAAAGCTATTAGGAAAAGACGCAAAGGGTTTAAAGATTCCTTTTGCATTGTATATTCTTATAGGCAGACTGATGTTCACGTATTTTTCAACGGGAACAAAAACGGCAATGCGTTCTATAAGGGCAAACGGATCTATGATAAAAAAGGTTTATGTACCAAAATACTTATATCCGCTGTCGTCAACGCTTTATACCTATGTGATTTTTATTATTTCTCTTATAGACCTTTTTGCAGTGGCTATAATTATGGGAGTTAAACCTTCTTTGTATATGTTTCAGGCGATAATTCCGCTGATTTTGATTTTCTTTTTAACCTTCGGCATAGGAATGATACTTGCTACCGTTGATGTTTTTTTCAGAGATGTTGAATATATTTGGGACGTAGTTTCAATGCTTATTATGTATACTAGCGCTATTTTCTATACGACCAGAAGATTTGAAGGTACATTTATGATAAATATTTTCAAGTTCAATCCGTTATACAGGCTTATTGAATGCTTTAGAGATTCGCTTTCAGGACAGCCTTTGCATCCTTACGGTATGCTTTACGCGGCACTGAGCTGTATGGCAGTAGTGCTTTTAGGATTCTTTTTATTCTATAAAAAGCAGGATAATTTTATTCTGCACATATAACACAAAATATTATACAGCAATTTAAAATTAAAACAGGAGGATGCTCGAAAAAGGGCATAGGGATAATCATGGGTAAAACTGTACTGGACGTTTCTCATGTAGGAATGAAGTTCAACTTAAGCAAGGAAAAGGTTGATAATATAAAAGAGTATGTGATAAAGATGCTGAAAAAGGAGCTGCACTATAATGAATTCTGGGCTCTTAAAGACGTTTCTTTTAAGGTTAAGCAAGGTGACAGATTGGGGATTCTCGGCTTGAACGGAGCCGGAAAATCGACATTGCTTAAGGTAATTTCCGGTGTGTTTAAACCAACTGAGGGAAACGTAACTATAGACGGGAAAATTGTTCCTCTGCTTGAGCTGGGAGCAGGCTTTGACAGGCAGTACACAGGCGGAGAGAACATATTCCTTTACGGAACGGTTTTGGGATATTCAAGAGAGTTTCTCAAAGAGAAATATGAAGAAATTGTAGAGTTTTCCGGACTGGGAGATTTTATTGATGTTCCCATAAAAAACTACTCTTCGGGAATGAAGGCAAGGCTAGGTTTTTCAATAGCAACTATTGTAGACCCTGAGATACTTATTCTTGACGAGGTGCTGTCTGTAGGAGACAGACGGTTTAAGAAAAAAAGTCTTAAAAAAATTAAATCCATGATGGCAAGCGATGTAACTGTGCTTTTTGTTTCTCACAATACCGATCAGATAAGAGAAATATGCAACAAAGCTATTTTGCTTGAGCACGGCAAGCTTATTGCAAAGGGTGAGGTTAACGAGGTTTGCGACTATTACGAAAAGCTCATTGACGAGGAATACGATATAGACGACTTGCCTAAAAGTTTAAGAAAGAAGATAAAAAGAAAGCAATAAAACTGGTTGACTTCTGCGTTATTTGTTGTCCTTTTAGTTCAATAAAGCAAGTTGAAGAAGGCTTAGTCAATATGCATAATATATAAGTGAGTTAGTGAAAAAGATTATCTTTCTTTAAATGTAAAATTTAATTGCCAAGAGCGTCAGCTGATTTTAATTAAAATCAGTTGGCTCTTTTTATTTTAGCTTTAGACAAACTACCAGATATGCTAGTGAAAATAAAAAGTTTCTAATAAACAAACCGCTGGCAGAATATAAGCAACACCATACTAAAGCAGAAATTTTAAAAACTTTTTGTTTTCTCTTGCCTTTGTGCAGTAAATAGAGTATAATAAAAATATTAAATAGCACAATTTACCTTGAATATAAAAGTGTAAAGGATAAGGAGAATTATAATGACAGAAATAGAACAGGTAGGCTTACAGAATGTATATACGCCGTTACCTTTAGAGCTTCATATATTATTCAGCGTATTTGCAACTATAGTATTGATGATTCAGTTTTTCAGAAAAAAAAGAGTATGCTATTTACTTTCTACGTTGGCGATTGACGCAACGCTGATAACTCATTTTGCATTTGAGAATAAGAGAGTAATACTAGTTCTTGAGATAATCGAATTACTATTGGTAGCAGGATGTATAATCGACATTGTAGCAGCATATGTAAAAAGGAAAAAAGAAACGCGTTCAGAAAAAGAGCAGGAGAGTCTATTGGAGGAACAGCAGAAAGATCGTGAGAAGAGGGAAATAATATCTGACAAAGATATTTTAGACAAAGCATTCGACAGCGAATTAAATGATTTAGACGACAGAGAAAATTAGAAATTAAGCGGTTAAAGCTGTGTAATGGGAGCATAACTGATGAAATTATGTATACTTGATTCGGAAACTGTTTCTAAAAATGATGTATCTCTTGACGGTATAATAAAGCTTGCAGATACAACTGTTTACGGTTCAACAAAACCTGAGGAAGTAGCAAAAAGAATAGGCAGCAGCGATGGAGTTATATGTAATAAATGTAAGATAACAAAAGAAGTCTTTGATGCGTGTCCTAATTTGAAATATGTAGGTCTTTTTGCTACAGGCTACAACAATGTGGATATAGACGCGGCGACCCGGCACGGAGCTGTTGTGTGCAATGTTCCGTCCTATTCTACCCATTCAGTTGCGCAGCATACTTATGCGCTGATACTTGATTATTTCAACCGTGTGTCGGAGTATTCAAAAACTGTGGAAAACGGCGACTGGGTAAATTATAAGCTTTTTTCGTATTTTTATCTGCCTATTTATGAAATCAAGGATATGACAATTGGTATTATAGGATTCGGCGATATAGGACGGCAGGTCGCAAAGCTTAGTTTGGCGTTCGGTATGAGGGTTTTGGTGTATACTAGAACCTTGTCAAAGGTCGATGCTTTTAAAAAGGAGAATAATATCGGCGGTGATGTCAAATGCTGCGGCTTGGAAGAGCTTTTGGCTGAGTCTGATATTGTTACACTTCATTGTCCGCTGACAGAGGATACAAGCGAGCTTATCAATAAAGATACGCTTAAGCTTATGAAAAGATCAGCACTGCTTGTAAATACCTCAAGAGGCGGAGTTATAAACGAGCAGGATTTAGCCGACGCACTAAATGAAGGCGTTATAGCACACGCAAGCGTTGATGTTATAACAGACGAACCTATGAGAGAGGATTGTCCGCTGCGAGGAGCAAAGAATATAACTATCACGCCTCATATAGCGTGGGCTCCAAAGCAGACAAGGGAACGGCTGCTGAAGATCGTGGCACAGAATCTGAAGGCTTATATAGACGGAGCTCCGATAAACAAGGTGAACTAGAGTTTTGCGTAAGAGGTAGCCAAAGTATTATCTGTAAATTACATAGTAGTTAGGAAAGAACAATGAGAAATTTTAAAGATTATAAGAGAATTGTTGTAAAGGTAGGAACATCTACCCTTGCACATAAAACTGGAAAGCTTAATATCAGACGAGTGGAAAGGCTTGTTAAGATTCTTGCGGATTTATCAAATTCAGGCAGAGAAATTATTTTGGTTTCAAGCGGCGCTATGGGGCTTGGAATGGGTAAGCTGGGATATGTAAAAAGGCCGACTGATACTCCCTCAAAACAGGCTCTTGCCGCAGTAGGTCAATGCGAGCTTATGTATATGTATGATAAGATGTTCGGGGAATATAATATTGTGGTCGCACAGCTTTTGCTTACTAAGTATATTTTGCTTGAGGAAAGAAAATCTAATGTTGAAAACGCAGTAAATAAGCTGTTAGAGCAGGGAGTTATCCCGATAGTCAATGAAAACGACACAGTAGCGATTGATGAGCTAGAGCTGGAAATGGGTGAGAATGATTCTCTGGCGGCAACGATAGCCGCAGTAGCAAAGGCTGACGCATTGGTCATACTTTCAGATATTGACGGGTTGTTTGACGACGACCCAAAGAAAAATGAAGACGCAAGACTTATCTCTGTTGTTAAGGATATTGACAACAATATTAAGTCAATTGCTAAGGGGGCAGGCTCAAAACTTGGAACAGGCGGAATGATAACTAAAATCAAAGCTGCGGAGATCGCGTCTTCTGCGGGTATTGATACCGTTATTATGAATGGTAAGTACCCTAAGAAATTATATGACTTGTTTGAAGGTAAGAATGTAGGAACGCGATTTGTATCGGGAGAGTAATGAAATAGTAATAATATTAATTGATAGGAGATTTCAAGATGGATTTTATTGAATTTGACAGCTATATAGAAAAGCTTGGCAAAAAAGCAAAGGCTGCTAAGAAAGGTATTTCTGTTGCAACAACAGGACAGAAAAATGACGCTTTGCTTGAAATTTCATATGCTTTGGAGTCTTCAGTTGAAAGGATAATTGAAGAAAATGCTATTGATATTCAAAGAGCGCGTGAAAACGGAATGTCAGAGGCTATGATAGACAGGCTCACACTCAATGAAAGCAGGATTTACAGTATCGCAAAGGCTTGTGTTAATCTCACCAATTTAGAGGATCCGGTCGGAGTTATACAAAGCGGTTCTGTACGTCCAAACGGAATGAAAATTCAGAAAATAAGCGTGCCTCTGGGCGTGGTAGGTATAATTTATGAGTCGCGTCCTAACGTAACGGTCGACGCTGCTGCGCTCTGTCTTAAAAGCGGAAATGCAGTTATTCTGAGAGGCGGTAAAGAGGCTGTTCATTCAAACAGAATACTGGTCAAGATAATGCGCGAGGCTGTTTCTAAAGCAGGACTTGATGAGGATATTATCCAGATAGTTTCCGATACCTCCCGCGAGGTGGTTATGGAAATGATGAGACTTAACGAGTATATTGACGTTTTAGTTCCGCGAGGCGGCGGCGGTCTTATAAATGCCGTTGTCGAGAACGCGACTGTTCCTGTTATTCAGACTGGTGTAGGCAATTGTCACGTTTATGTTGACAACTCTGCTGATTTGAGAATGGCTGTCGATATTGTGTATAACGGTAAGTGCTCGCGTCCCAGCGTTTGCAATGCAATTGAAACCTGTCTTGTTCACAGGGATATTGCGGAGGAGTTTCTGCCGATATTAAAACGTCGCTTAGATGAGAAAAATGTTGAGATAAGAGGCTGTAATATCACAAAAATGATACTAGGACGCGACATTATATCTGCAACTGATGATGATTATGCGAGGGAGTTTCTCGACTATATTATTGCAATCCGTGTCGTAGACGATCTTGCACAGGCAATAGAGCATATAGATAAGTATTCAACAGGTCATTCAGAGTGCATTGTAACAGAAAGTCTTTTCTCGGCGGAGGAGTTTCAGAGGCAGATTGACGCCGCGGCGGTTTATGTAAACTGTTCGACCAGATTTACAGACGGCGAGGAGTTCGGTTTGGGCGCTGAAATCGGGATCTCAACTCAAAAGCTGCATGCAAGAGGTCCTATGGGGCTTAAGGAGCTTACAACTACTAAGTTCTTAATAAACGGCGACGGTCAGATAAGAGAATAGCGTGAATAATACTTTTTCAGGCACGTTCACGCAAGCATTACAAGCCTTTGCCTTTGCCGCAAACAGTATTGCGGCAGCCTTACATAGTCGGAATCTGCTTTAATTCCGATACAAGATAGGCTTTTGCTATGTAAAGGCTTAGTGACGAAATTTCAGCCCTGCGTTTATTGCAGGGCTAATGTTGTATTATTGGTTTTAAAAGATTCAGCAAAATCGTTGTATTTCATACTTGAAATTTTACTCGAAATTTGTTATTATATTAGATAAGTATTTTGATTTAATTATATTAGGTAAAGTTTGGAAAATTGTCTTTCAAACTTGCGGGTTGAAATTAAAAAACTAAAGGAGGAAGAATGCTCCTGAGGGAGCATAGATGTAATTATGCCTACAAAATATGTGTTCGTTACCGGCGGAGTAGTTTCGGGTTTGGGAAAAGGCATTACTGCCGCATCGCTTGGAAGACTTCTTAAAAACAGGGGATACAAAGTCACTATTCAGAAATTTGATCCATACATAAACGTCGATCCGGGAACGATGTCGCCGTATCAGCACGGCGAGGTTTTTGTTACCGATGACGGAACTGAAACCGATTTGGACCTAGGTCACTATGAAAGATTTATAGATGAGAATTTATCTGTCAATTCAAATGTCACGACGGGCAAGGTTTATTGGAATGTTTTAAATAAAGAGCGCAGAGGAGATTATCTCGGCGGAACGGTTCAGGTGATACCGCACATAACAAATGAGATTAAAGAAAGGCTCTACAGCGCAGGTAAGGACTCAAATTCGGATATTGTTATAACCGAAATCGGCGGTACGGTCGGCGATATTGAATCTACACCGTTTCTCGAGGCGCTGAGACAGGCGAGCATTGAGGTCGGAAGACAAAACTCAATGTTTCTTCACGTCACGCTGGTGCCGTATATTTCAGGCTCGAAGGAGCTTAAGAGCAAGCCTACTCAACATTCTGTCAAGGAGCTTTTGTCGCTCGGAATACAGCCTTCGGTTTTAGTGCTGAGAAGTGAGTATAAAATACCAATGGAAATGAAAAAGAAAATCTCGCTGTTTTGCAATGTAAGACCTGAGGACGTTATTCAAAACCTTACTGCACCCTCGCTTTATGAGGTTCCTTTGTGGCTGGAGAACGAGGGACTTGCAGACGCAGTTTGCTATCATCTAGGCATAGAAAACAGAAAGCCCGATTTAGCTGAGTGGGAGCATATGGTCGAAGTTCAGAAGGCGGCTAAAAAGGATATTACGATAGGCTTGGTAGGAAAGTATGTGGAGCTTGAAGACGCATATCTGTCTGTTGCAGAGGCTCTTCGCCACGCCGGATTTGAAAACGGCGCAAGGGTTAAAATAAACTGGATCCAGTCGGAGGATATAGACAACTCAAATGTTGCGGAAAAGCTAAAGGGGTGCAACGGTATTATTGTTCCGGGCGGCTTTGGCGACAGGGGAATTGAGGGTATGATCGAGTCTATTCGTTATGCCAGAGAAAATAAAATTCCTATGTTTGGAATTTGTCTCGGAATGCAGATGTCTGTTATTGAATTTGCGAGAAATGTTGCCGGTCTGAAAAAGGCTAATTCAACTGAATTTTGTGAAACGCCCGATCCAGTCATTGATATTATGGACGAGCAGAAGGATATTACCGAAAAAGGCGGTACAATGCGTCTCGGACTTTATCCGTGCGTGTTAAAGAAAGGTACTCAGAGCAGTCTGGCGTACGGTACGGACAAGATTAGCGAAAGGCATCGTCATCGCTGGGAGTTTAATAACGATTACAGAACGGTGTTTGAAGAAAATGGCTTGATTTTAGCAGGGAGCTCTCCTGACAACAAGCTTATTGAGATAGTCGAGCTGAGTAAGGATGTTCACCCATGGTTTGTGGGCGTGCAGTTCCACCCTGAGTTCAAGTCAAGACCCAACAAGGCTCACCCTTTGTTCAGAGAGTTTATAAAAGCAGCAGTAGAACTTAAATAATTGATAATATATTTTAATATTTTAGCGCAGCACAATAGTGCTGCGCTTTTGTGTTTAAGAACGTTTTTACTTTCACTTTCTCTTCACAGAGCTTGTATTATTTTTTTGTATAATTAATAAAAAAGAAAAAAGATATAATCAGGCTGTTTTGGTTATATTAGAAGGTATTTTAAAATACAAGGAGGAAAGAAGGGAATGGCAACTTTATATTTACATATAGGAACTCCGAAGACCGGTACTACTGCAATTCAGAATTTTTTACCTTTAAATAAAAGTCTGTTAAAGGAACAGGGATTCTGCTATCCTGATTTTGGTTATCGTTACTATGGTGTCAATAGATACCGTAACGGTCATTTTTTAGTTCACCGCCGAAAAAATTGCGATCCCGGAGATGAATCAAAGATACGAAAAGCAGAGGATAACCGTTTCTTTGAAGGGCTTGACAGAATTAGAGAGCTGTCAGTTAATTTTCAGAATATCATACTATCTGATGAAAATATCTGGAACGGATATGTTAATCGTGAAAATTTCTGGCATATGTTAAGTGATGCCTTGTCTGAACGGGAAATAGATTTAAAGGTTATCGTTTATCTCAGAAGACAGGATCTGGTTGCCGAGTCATATTATTCACAGCGGGTAAAGGTAAAGATAAAAGACAGCTTTAAAGATTATCTTGAATCTGAAGACATAACTTATTTTAATTTTGATTATTATGCTCAGTTAAAAGAAATTGCACAAGCAATAGGAAAAGAAAATATAATTGTTCGCGTCTATGAGAAACAGCAGTACGAGGGAAAAGGAAATACGCTTATATCAGACTTTATGAAAGCTCTGGGGCTTGAATTAGACGAAAGATTTGTATCGCCTGATGAAGTTGTCAATACAAGTCTGCACGGTAAATTCTTGGAGTTGAAACGAATTTTAAACGAATATGATTGTTTTAGAACAAGAAATAATTGGGCGGTAAGATATTTAAAAATTGCACAGGAAGAAGATGAAAATTCTAACGGTATATCTGCATCTAAGTTTTTTACATACGAACAGCGCATAAACTTTTTAAATAAGTACAAAGAGGGAAACAAAGCCGTTGCAAGGGAATTTTTGAATAATGAGGACGGTATTCTATTCAGAGATGAGATCATTAAAAACTATGCAGTTGTCGGAAAATATTCTTCTGAAGAGCTTGTGCTTGTATGCGGCAGAGTACTTGAGATTCAAAATAAAGAAATGAGAAACAGAATTGAAAATATGAAAAAAGAGATTAACGACCTAAAAAGACAGATAGAGAGTGAAACTCAACCGTTATATAAGAAGGCTGCTATTAAGATGTATCATACATTATTTAAGAATAAGTAAGATATTAACATATAATTTTTTAAGAAAACTGTGAACATATCATCAGTTGTTACTGAACTTATTAGAAAAATTTTATAATCTTCACCTTAGTTTCACATAGCTTGTATAATAATGATATATAATATATAGCATACAGATAAAAATAAAAAAGTTAAACCGTGATTTCAAAATGTAATTGAAAGGAACAAAAAAGGAATATGGCAACATTATATCTGCATATAGGTACTCCGAAAACGGGTACCTCAGCTATACAGAGGTTTCTGCCGTTAAACGAAACGCTGCTGGAGGAACAGGGCTTTTGTTATCCCGATTTAGGGTATAGATTCAATAGAGTAGGTATGAACCGTAATGCTCATTTTCTTATATACAGACAAAAGTTCAGTCCGGAGAAAGAAACAGAAATAAGAAATTCAGACAACAAGCGCTTTTACGAGGGATTGGATAAGATAAAAAAACTGACAGATACCTTTCCCAATATTGTACTGTCTGATGAGGATATTTGGAATTTACATTTGAGCCGTACAAATTTTTGGTCATTACTTAAAAATGCTTTAGATGAACGCGGAATAGATTTAAAGGTAATAGTGTATCTGAGAAGACAGGATTTGGTTGTAGAATCCTATTGGATGCAGAGAGTTAAGGCTAAAATAACTGCTAGCTTTCAGGAATTTATTGATTCAGGTGAATATAGTTTTTTCAAGCTGAATTATTATGAAAATCTAGAGCATATATCAAAAATTATAGGTAAGGAAAATATAATAGTTCGGGCATATGAGAAACAACAGTACGAGGGAAACGGAAATTCACTTATATCAGACTTTATGAAGGTTCTGGGGCTTGAATTAAACGATATGTATGTATCGCCTAATGCGGTTGTCAACACAAGTCTGCACGGTAGTTATCTTGAGGTAAAAAGATTGCTGAACGAAATGGAATATTTCCACAAGCCTACATGGTCAACGAAATACCTGAGTTTACTTCAGGAAGAGGCAGAGGGTAATTATAGAATTTCCAGCTGCGAGTGTTTTACATATGAACAGCAAATGGCGTTTTTGAAAAAGTATAAAGAGGGTAACTCTGCCGTTGCAAGAGAGTATATGAACAGACAAGACGGTGTTCTTTTCAAAGAGAAAATTGAAAAACGTACTGATGATGTTAAAGAATATTCGCCTCGGGAGCTTGTGCTTATTTGCGGCAGAATGATGGAGCTTAAAACTAATGATATGGAAACAAGACTGAATGATTTAAGGATCAAGCTTGATGAAGCTAATCGTAAACTAGAATATGCTAAGCGTCCAATGACTAAAAAAATTGCGTCAAAACTTTATAATATATTTTATAAATAAAAGTATAAAAAATCCCTGACAACTTTTAAGGTCTGTCAGGGATTTTGCTGTATATTAATATATATCATAATTGATTTTAGCAGTAAATTGTGATAAAATAATATCTGAAAAGCGAGGTGGAATGATTGTCATTTAAGGCGCTTAGACATTTTGTTACTATAACAAAGCACCGCCATAAGGTTATCAGAAACTGTGCAAAAGCAGGTATTCTTTGGCAGGGGCTTTTTCATGATTTATCAAAGTATTCTCCTACTGAGTTTTTAGCAGGAATAAGGTTTTATCAGGGCGACAAAAGCCCCAATGAAGGTGAGCGCGAGATGTACGGCTATTCAAAAGCGTGGATGCATCACAAGGGAAGAAACAAGCATCACTTTGAATACTGGACAGATTACAGCAAAACGGAAAAACGTTTGGCTCCTGTGAAAATGCCTATGAAATATGTTATAGAAATGTTCTGTGACAGAGTGGCGGCAAGCAAGGTTTATCGCGGCGAGAATTACAATGATAATCATCCGCTGGAGTATTTTTTAAACGGAAAGTCAAGAAGAATGATCCACCCTGAAACCTCAGAGCTTTTAGAGTCGCTGTTGGTTATGCTTTCTCAAAAGGGCGAGGACAAAACCTTTAGGTATATTAAAAGCTTGGATAAAAAAGCTGATTACTAATACCTTAGAGGCAGGATCGGCGAGCCTTCGGTGGCTCTGTGCCTTTTAAGAATTTGCATTTTGTAATTAATTTTTACAACGGCAGGCTGGGTTCTTGAATCTGTAAGCAGCGTCACCGCTGCTTATATTTTGAAGTAATACCCAGATACTCCTCAAGACATTTACCCGATTTTGTTACCTTTTTAGCAAGTTTTTTACCTAAGTATCTGATATGCCACGATTCGTATTTATAGCCTGTAATTTTTTCTTTAGACTTTTGATATCTGATTATAAAGCCGTATTTTGTACAGTTTTTAGCGAGCCATTTTGATTCCTTTGTATTATCAAACGAGCTGTTTGGATTGTTTATGTCAAATGCGAGTCCAGTTTGGTGCTCTGAATGTCCTGCACGAGCGGAATATGTATCTGCTTTATCTTTTCCGTCAGTTGATTTATATCTGTTGTATAAGTTTTTCTGATATGAGTATGACCTGAACCCCGACGCAATAAAAAGATTAATTTTGTCTTTATAAGCGTCAGACTGCATTTTTTTGAAGGCTTTATATGCCTCACTGTTCGTTCCGGGATTATAGTCTTTTGGCAGTTTGTATGTTTTGTTAACTATTAAAATCCCGTCTATGTAAGTTACACCGTGTACCTTAGATTTGTGTTTGTATACGGTCTTTTTTATAGTATTGGAATATATGTGTTCTATACTGCTGCCAGATCTTGAAACTGCCTTTATTTTGTAGTAATATGTTTTTCTCTTACCCTTGTAATCCTTGTCTGAGAAGTTGAGAGTGTCTGCTGTTACTTCAGCAATTTTTTTATATTTGCCGTTTCTTTTTTTTGATCTGTATATTTTATATTCATCAGCGTTTTCAACCTTTGTCCAAGAAAGCTTTAAGCTGTTTTTTGCAAGCTTTGCTGACAAAATAGGCTTAGCTGTAGAAATTTCTGAAGTTTCTAAAGGTAAAGCACCACATTTGATTTGAAGATGATTTTCTGTGAAAGTAGAACCTGTCATAAGAATTATTGCCCCCAAGGTAAATATTGTGACAACAAGAATTGTTATTCTGTTTTTGTTCATTTTTTTATCACTTCCAATCTATATTCAAAATTCTTAAATTTATTCATCTTTATTGTATTATATACCTTTTATTTTGTGTTTACAATATTTTTACTGAAATAAAATCCGTTTCCGATTATATTCTCGCACCGGAAACGGATTTATTTATTGTAAATTTATAAAGTTTTAATTCCGTTATAGGGGTTTTACAATTTTATTAATAGCTGAAACCAAAGCGAGAATAGATGAGTTGATAATATCCGTATCTCGTCCCGCACCCCAGAAGGTCTCTCCGTTATGCTCTATTCCCACATAAGAAACAGCCTGCGATTTTGAGGTCTTTTCAAGAGAATGTTCATTGTAGTCCTCAATAGTGAAGTCTATGTGAAGTGCCTCTTTTAAAGCGTTTGAAACAGCGTCAAGACGTCCGTTTCCGTCTGCTTTATATGTTCCGACCTTTTCTCTGCCTTTTATATCGGCAGTTACAAAGGCGGTGATTTTTCCGTCCGGCTGCTGAATATAATGTGACTCTATAACCTTCACGGGAGCGTCGATATTCATATATCTTTCGCAGAAAATATCATAAACCTCGTTTGGCATAAGCTCCTTGTGCTTATGGTCAGAGACAGCCTTTACAGAGTATCCGAAGTCCTCCCTCATCTTTTTGGGAAGATCATAACCATATTGCTGCTGAAGAAGATAACCTATTCCTCCTTTGCCCGACTGGGAATTGATTCTTATAACATCGCCGTCGTACTCTCTGCCGACGTCCTTTGGGTCAAGCGGCAGATAGGGAACTGTCCAATGATCGGGATCTTTTTCTTCGCGCCATTTCATACCCTTTGCAATTGCGTCCTGATGTGAGCCTGAAAATGCTGCAAAAACCAGTCTGCCTGCATATGGGGTGCGCTCGTAAACCTTCATTCTTGTAACTCTCTCGTATATCTCAACCAGCGACGGCATATCTGAAAGGTCTAGCTTTGGATCAACTCCGTGTGTGTACATATTCATTGCCAGAGTTACAATGTCAACATTTCCTGTTCTTTCACCGTTTCCAAAGCAGGTACCCTCGATTCTGTCAGCGCCTGCGAGCAAACCAAGCTCAGAATCTGCAACTGCACAGCCTCTGTCGTTGTGAGGGTGAAGTGAAACGATTACATTCTCACGGTATTTCATATTGCTGCACATATACTCGATTTGTGAAGCATAAACGTGAGGCAAAGACATCTCTACCGTTACAGGCAGATTTATTATAACCTTCCTTTCAGGGGTAGGCTGCCATATGTCCAGAACGGCATTGCATACCTCGAGAGCGTACTCAGGCTCTGTTCCTGTGAAGCTTTCAGGCGAATACTCGAAAATGAAGTTGCCGTCGGTTTTTTTACGGTACTCCTCGCAGATTTTTGCTCCGCTTACTGCGATTTCCTTTATCTCGTCCTTGCTCTTGCGGAAAACCTGTTCTCTCTGGGCTACAGAAGTTGAATTATAAAGATGCACTACGGCGTTTTTGCAGCCCTCAAGAGCCTCGAAGGTTTTCTTTATAATATGCTCTCTTGATTGTGTAAGCACTTGAATTCTGACGTCGTCGGGAATTAGGTCTTTCTCAATCAGAGTACGGCAAAACTCGTATTCGGTTTCTGATGCGGCAGGAAAGCCTATTTCAATCTCTTTAAAGCCTATCTTTACAAGATGGGTAAAAAACTCCAGCTTTTCCTCTAAACTCATCGGAATAATAAGCGCCTGATTGCCGTCTCTCAAATCTACAGAGCACCACATAGGAGCGTGGTCTATGTATTCTTTTTTTGCCCAGTTAAGACATTTCTCCGGAGGCATATAATAGCCTCTTTGGTATTTTTGTACGTTTTTCATAATGATCCTCCCTTTACTTATAAATCATATACGCAGGTATTTCCTGCTTGTGAAATTTCATTACTTTTCATAATCAATGCTCCGCCGTCAGATATAACATAGTCGGTCGAACAGCCATTTTTCGCTTATCTCAAAAAAACTGTTATACATTACGCATATCATAATGCTCACTTCTTTCTATAAATGTGAACTGATAGCAGTTAATTAAAAACGCCCGTCTCCGATAAAACAGAGACGAGCGAAAATACCCGTGTTACCACTCTCATTTATGTACAG
>CANRKQ010000004.1 GCA_947631265.1 uncultured Clostridia bacterium
CCAAGAAAGTAATTAGTATTAATCTCTATACAATAAGAGCGTTCGGAGTATTCCGAACGCTTTTGTGTTTATATAGAAGTTAGATAAATTCAACAAATTTTACTAACATAATTATAAAGTCAGTATAGCCTTAGCGCTTATTGGTTGCTTTACTGCTTATATTGTGGTATAATATCTCTGATATTTAAAATATGGAGTGAATTTATGATAATATATAATGCAAAAATATATACAATGAACGATAACGATGAAATTATAGAAAACGGTTATGTTGAGTTAAAGAATGATAAGATAATCAGGGTTGGCGAAGGATTTCCCGAACATAATAACGGAGAAATGATTGATGCAGAGGGAAAAACGATTTATCCGGGATTTATTGACGCACATACACATCTTGGTCTTTTCACAAGCGGCGTTGGTGTAGAAGGAGAGGATTTTAACGAGGATTCTGATCCGATAACCCCGCAGCTAAATGCAATAGACGGCATAAATCCAATGGATTCAGCATTTGATGATGCAAGAAATGCAGGAATTACAACTGCTGTGGTTTCACCGGGAAGTTCTAATGCTATCTGCGGAAGTATTTTTGCAGTAAAAACTACAGGAAAACGAATTGACAAAATGTCGCTTGGCAAGGTGGGTATGAAAATAAGCTTGGGTGAAAATCCAAAAATGACATATCTTGATAAGGATTCCTCTCCAGTAACGAGAATGGCTATTGCAGCTCTCATACGCGAGGCACTTAGAAAAGCTCAAAGGTATATGGAGGATAAGAAATCAGGAGATGAGACTCCTGAATATGACGCAAAATGCGAGGCACTGATACCTTTGCTCAAAAGGGAAGTCAAGGCGCATTTTCACTGTCATCGAGCCGATGATATATTTACGGCGGTTAGAATTGCAAAGGAGTTCGATTTAGATTATATTTTAATACACTGCACAGAGGGTCACCTTATTGCTGATGAGCTTAAAGAGGAAAACGCAACGGCGGTCATCGGACCTATTATATGTGATAAATCAAAGCCAGAGCTTGCAAATCTTACTCCGGAGAACTGTTTTATTCTAAGCTCGGCAGGCGTTGAAATTTCAATTTGTACTGACCATAGTGAAGTTCCTATTCAGTATCTACCCATATCCGTAGGGATTGCGGTAAAAAACGGTCTGGATTTTTATGAGGCTGTGAAAGCAGTCACGAAAACTCCGGCAAAACAAATGGGATTGTTTGACAGAATTGGTTCGATTGAAAAGGATAAGGACGCGGATTTAGTTATGTTCGGTACTAATCCTTTTGAGGTTATGAGCAGTCCTGATATGGTAATAATAAACGGAGATGAGATATAAATGAGGAATATAAGCGTTAAAGATATAGAGAAAAAGGTTGCAGAGCTTTGCATTAAAGCAAATCTGAGTCTTCCTGAGGATTTGGAGAGTTGTATAAAATGCAAAGCGAGTGATGAGAGGTCAGAGGTCGGAAGAAATGTTTTTTCTGATATAATTGACAATATAAATGTAGCAAGAGATGAAACTATTCCTATTTGTCAAGACACCGGAATGGCGGTTATATTTTTAGAAATAGGTCAGGATGTTCATTTTGTTGACGGGGTTTTATACGAGGCGATCAACAGGGGTGTAGCAAAGGGGTATACAGACGGTTATCTCAGAAAGTCGATAGTATCAGATCCAATAGAAAGGATCAACACTAACGACAACACACCTGCGGTCATACATACGAAAATAGTTGAAGGAGACAAGGTTAAAATTGTTGTTGCTCCTAAGGGCTTTGGCAGCGAAAATATGTCGGCATTAAAAATGATGACTCCATCGGCAACACTTGAAGAAATAATAGATTTTGTTGTTGACACCGTACAAAATGCAGGATCTAATCCATGTCCTCCGATTGTTGTGGGAGTAGGCATAGGCGGTGATTTTGAGAGCTGTGCTTACAATGCAAAAAAAGCATTATGCAGACCTGTTTCTATAAGGAATCCTAAAGCCATTTATTCAGATTTAGAAAACAAAATGCTAGACAAAATAAACAAACTAGGTATAGGTCCTCAGGGTTTTGGAGGATCGGTAACAGCACTAGCTGTGAACATTGAGCAGTCACCCACACATATAGCTGGGTTGCCTGTGGCAGTAAACATCGGTTGTCACGTTACGAGGCACGCTGAGGATGTAATTTAGAATAAAATAAAGTTTGGTATTTAAAATCAATTTAGGTACAAGTCGGGCAAGTGTTGAAATATTTGTCCGATATTTTTATAAAAAATGTTGACAAGGCTAAACATATGTGATAAAATACTTTAGTAACATTTTGCCGGTGTGATGGAATTGGCAGACGTGCTGGACTCAAAATCCAGTGGTGGAGACACCGTACCGGTTCGACCCCGGTCACCGGCACCAGCAACGGTTAAGTGCAACTGGTTCACGTTTTGCATTAGTAAAACGTGAATTTTTTATCTCGCGTTTTATTATGAGATAAAATTTTGCTTGACAAAGGAAATATTTTGTGCTATATTTATTTTAAACATTATGACTGAGAGAGTAGGTTTGCAGTATAGCTTTCAGAGAGGGGAATGTCTGCTGAAAATTCCCTAAGCAAAATCAGACTGAAGTTCACTCACGAGTGGTTCTGCCGAATTTTTAGTAAGCGGGAACGGATTTTGAAACCGTTAAAATTCAAGGGAGTGTTGGCTCTTTTAACCATTAGGTGGTATAGCAAGATACGGTCTTGTCCTGATAGGGATAGGGCTTTTTTATTTTATTAAGGAGGATTATAAATGAAAGATGCACTTTTAAAAATCAAAGAGCTTGCGGCTGATGAGCTTTTAAAGGTAAACGACACTAAGGCTCTTGAGGAATTAAGGGTAAAATTTCTGGGAAAAAAGGGAGAGCTTACATCTATTTTAAAGCAAATGGGTAAGCTTTCGGCTGAAGAGCGTCCTGTTATCGGACAGCTTGCAAATCAGGTAAGAGCAGAGATTGAGGAGTCTATAACAAACCGAGTTAAGGAAATAAAGGCTATGACGCTTGAGAAAAAGCTAAAAGATGAGGAGCTTGACGTAACCTTGCCGGGTACTAAGGCGACTATTGGAAAGTTGCATCCTCTTAATATCGTTTTGAACGAGATCGAAGAGATATTTATGGGTATGGGCTTTGATGTTGTTGATGGTCCTGAGGTTGAATATGATTATTACAACTTTGAGGCTCTAAATCTTCCGGCTGATCACCCTGCAAGGGATACTCAGGATACATTTTATATTACCGATAATATCCTGCTCAGAACTCAGACGTCTTCCGTTCAGGTGCATGTTATGGAGGAGAAAAAACCTCCTCTCAGAATAATTTCTCCGGGCAGAGTGTACCGCTCTGACGCAGTTGACGCAACACACTCACCGCTGTTCCACCAGATTGAGGGGCTTGTTGTAGACAAGGGCATTACAATGTCTGACTTGGTTGGAACACTAGAACTGCTTATGAAGCGTCTTTACGGCGACGACTGCAAGATAAGACTTCGTCCGCATCATTTTCCGTTTACAGAACCCAGCGCCGAGGTGGATGTAATGTGCTTTAACTGCGGCGGAAAGGGCTGTTCTATGTGCAAGGACGAGGGATATATCGAGCTTTTAGGCGCAGGAATGGTTCACCCTAAGGTTTTGGCAAACTGCGGAATAGACCCTGAGGTTTACTCAGGCTTTGCATTCGGGCTTGGTCTTGAGAGAATAGTTATGAGAAGATACGGAATAAACGATATGAGACTGTTATTTGAAAACGATTTGCGTTTCTTAAATCAGTTTTAATGCGTAAGGGAGGTTTATTTAATGGATTTATCAATGAAATGGCTGAGCGACTTTGTTGACGTCAGCGATAAAAGTATAAAGGATTTTTGCTATGATATGACAATGTCAGGTTCAAAGGTAGAGGGTTATACCCCTGAGGGCAAGGACATTACAAACGTAGTAGTAGGACAGGTTTTGTCGGTTGTTCCGCATGATAATTCCGACCACCTTGTAGTATGTCAGGTAGACGTGGGAACGGAGCGGCTTCAGATAGTTACAGGAGCTCAAAATGTAAATTCTGGGAACTATGTGCCTGTAGCTTTGAACAATTCAACGGTTTTGCACGACGGCAAGCCTGTTAAGATAAAAAACGGAAAGCTCAGGGGAGTTGAGAGCAACGGTATGCTGTGCTCTCTTGAAGAACTTGGACTGACAGTACACGATTTTCCTTATGCTATTGAAGACGGAATTTTCATTCTGGGAGATGACTGCGATAAAACTCTTGGTAAAGAAATAAAAGAGGCTATTGGATTTAACGATACAACAGTTGAGTTTGAAATAACCTCTAACAGACCCGATTGCCTGTCGGTTTTAGGTTTGGCAAGAGAGGCTGCCGCTACCTATGGAATAAAAAGAACGCTTAAAGAGCCTTCATACAAGGGTATTGACGGCAACATTGAAGATGAGCTTTCAGTTGAGATAAAAAATCCTAAGCTGTGTTCGAGGTATATTGCAGGAATTGTCAAGAATGTTAAAATAGAGCCGTCACCGAGATGGATGAGAGAAAGACTTCGCGCAAGCGGAGTACGTCCAATCAATAATTTTGTAGACATTACAAACTATGTAATGCTAGAGTATGGTCAGCCTATGCACGCGTTTGATTTAAGGTATGTAAACGGAAACAGCATTATAATCCGCAATGCAAAGCAGGGTGAGAAGATAGTTACGCTCGACGGCGAGGAGAGAACGCTCAGCGAGGAGATGCTTGTTATTGCCGATAAGGATAAACCTGTTGCTGTTGCAGGAATTATGGGCGGAGAATATAGCGGTATTATGAGTGATACGACTACTGTTGTATTTGAGGCAGCCTGCTTTGACGGGGCAAGCGTAAGAAGAACTGCAAAAAAGCTTGGTATGAGAAGTGATGCGTCAGCACGATTTGAAAAGGGACTCAGTCCAAAGAATTGCTATCCAGCGATAATGAGAGCCTTTGAGCTGGTTGAAGAGCTTGGGGCAGGAGAGGTATACAACACGATTATAGACAGAGACTGCTCACAGGTGAGTGAAAACCCCGTTGAGTTTGATTCTGAATGGATAAACAGCTTTTTGGGAACAGATATTCCTGAGAGCGATATGATAGAATATCTTAAAAGACTTGATTTTGAGGTTCGGGACGGAAAATGCTATGCGCCGTATGTAAGAATAGACATTGCTTGCAAAGCCGATATTGCGGAAGAGGTTGCAAGGATTTACGGATATAACAACATACCGTCCACATTGTTAAAGGGCGTTGCCGAGGCGAGAAGAACGCCTGAGCAGAGATTTATAAAAAGCGTTCAGTCGTCAATGGTATCTATGGGTCTGAACGAAATAGAAACTTATTCATTTATTTCGCCGAAATATTTTGACAGAATATCTCTTGACGGGGATAGCAGACTTCGTGACGCGGTTACTATAACAAACCCTCTAGGTGAAGATACGTCAGTTATGAGGACAACTATAATCCCTTCTATGTGTGAAACTCTTGCAAGAAACTATAATTACAGAAATATGAAAGCGTCATTGTTTGAGCTTGGAAATGAGTATATCAAAACGCAAGACGGAAAGCTCCCGAATGAGCCGGTGCGTCTTTGCATTGGTATGTATGATTCAAACGGGGAAACGGATTTTTATTCTTTAAAGGGAATTATCGAGGAACTTCTGAATGTTATTTCAATAACCGAATATGACGTTGAGCTTGCAGGCACCAGTTGTGCTTTTGATGAGTATAGAGCCTTCCATCCGGGAAGAGTGGCGGTATTAAAGAAAAATGATGTTGAGTTTGGTATTTTCGGAGAGCTGCACCCTTCGGTTCTGGAAAACTATGATATAGGTACAAGAACTTATATTGCAAAACTGAATGTTCCGGAGATGATGGCTCTGGCTGATGCTGAAAAGACCTATAAGCCCTTGCCCAAATATCCCGCAGCAACAAGGGATCTGTCACTTGTATGCGATGATAAAATGCCTGTTGCCTCATTGGAGAAAGCTATAAAGTCAGCGGTGGGCAAAACGCTTGAAAAGGTTACCTTGTTTGACGTTTATAAGGGTGAGCAGATAGAAAGAGGAAAGAAGTCGGTATCATATTCTATTACAATGCGTTCTCACGAAGGCACTCTTACGGACGAACAGGCAGACGCTGCAATGAAGAGGATTTTAAAGTCTCTTAAAGAGCTTGGCGCTGAACTAAGAGCATAAGAAAGTAAAAAAATAAATTCATTTTATCCTATATTAAAATATAATCTACTATATTTCGACTATTTTTTATAAAGCGTCATCATAATAAACTATTAATTTTGCTATTTTTTTCAAAAGTACTTGTTATTTTAAAAAATTTAGATTATAATAATATTAGTAAAGTTATTTTTATACCAAAGGTTTACTGCATTGATAAATTGGTTATAATGCAAATGTAAATTGGTATTCCGTGTAAGAATTTTTTAAGGAGGATAAAGCTTATGTACGATCAAACAATGACCTTTTCCGTTAAAGAAGACAAGGAAATGGAACTTAAAAAGAATCTGACAATAATTTATCAGGCTCTTAAGGAAAAGGGCTATAATCCAATCAACCAGATAGTAGGTTATATTCTTTCTGAGGATCCGACCTACATAACAACTTACAACAATGCACGAAGTTTGATCCGTCATATTGATAGAGATGAATTACTTCAGGCATTAGTTAAGTCTTATTTAGGTGAATAGGAATTATAGATGTATAAGAGACGGCTTTTCAGCTGTCTCTTTTATTTTGAAAAATTGATCTGTCATATTACAATTAATTAACAGCATTGTATTTTTAGAATTTGGTTATCCTAACTTTAGAAAGGATGATTGAAATGAAATATATTATTTTAAGTCTTGTCATTTCTTTGGGAGTTGTTTTATCAGGCTGCGCTAATAATATAGAACCAAACACTAAAGATTTTGATGAAAGCATTACAGATTCATCTACAACAAGCGAAAACAAAGAAAATAAAAGTGATGACTATTCTCAAAATAATACTGCTACAAACAACACTACAACACAAACGCCGTCAGTAAGCTCTGCAAAATCGAGCTCAGCCAGTGCTGAACCGCTTATGGCAGGAAAGTCTGTTGATTTATCAACTCTTGACAATACACTTATAGGTTACGGACAGGGTGTAATAGTTGACAGCAAGAACAGACCTCAGGGTGCAATTGACTTCAATGAAAAATATTCAAAATACAATGCGATTGCAATGGCAAAAACCGATAACAGCAAAAAGAGTAAGGAAAAGACTATATATCTTACCTTTGACCAGGGTTATGAAAACGGATACACCGAAAAAATTCTCGACACTCTCAAGAAAAAGAAGGTAAAAGCTACGTTCTTTATATTGAAGGACTACGCAGAGAGAAATCCCGAGCTTGTAAAAAGAATGATAAAAGAAGGTCATACGGTAGGAAACCATTCAGTATCTCATTTGTCTATGCCGAATATATCGATTGACGAGGCAAAGCAGGAGATAATGGGACTGCACTATTATGTTAAGGAAAAGTTCGGATACGAAATGACAGAGTTCAGACCGCCAAAGGGAGAGTTTTCAGAAAGAGTTTTACAGCTTGTCAACGAGTGCGGATACAAGACAGTTATGTGGAGCTTTGCTTATGAAGACTGGGATGTTGACAATCAGCCAAACGAGGCAGAGGCTTTGAAAAAGGTAACAGGAGCAAAACATAACGGAGCCATTTATTTGCTCCATTCTGTATCAAAGACAAATGCAAAAATACTCGGCGACGTAATTGATAACTTGAAAAAGGACGGTTATACTTTTAAGTCATAGTATAATTAGGGACATCAAAACCGCTTTAGGGAAAAGAATTCTTAAAGCGGTTTTGCTTTTAAATGTTTAAAATAGGTTTTCATATACATTTTTATAGAAAATAAAGTATATAATTTTTTATATTTCCATTGACATTTTGTTAATATACAAGTATAATTAAATTTAATTAATATAGTTGGAGGTCATATAATGAAAATAAAATGTATGTTGAAAAAAACGTTGTCAGTTTTATTAGCAGGCGCAATGTCTTTGACTGTTTTTACCGCCTGTGACGATAAAAAAGATAATGATAAAGACACATCTTCTGTAAAAGAGATGCTTTTAGATGTATTTGAAACGGCTACAAATTCAACATCTTTATCGGGTGTGTTCTCAGGAAATGCCAATGCCGCATCAAAAACAGATATGTCTATTGAGTTCGGCAAGGGCATTACTGACGCTTTGGGTACTGAAGTTAAGCCCTTATCGCTTACTTCTGAAACAAAGCTGAAAGACAGTAAGGCAGGCACTGATATCTCTGTTTCCTATGGCGGAAATAGTCTTATTTCTTTGAATGGAATATACGACAATGATTCAAAGGAGATGTACATAAAGGTTCCTGAGCTTTCTGATGCATATTTAAGTATATCTTCAAAGGATTTAGATGGACTTAAAGATAATATTATATCAAGCGGAAAAGCTATCAGCGGTATAAAGAATCCGGCAGTATTTGATATAAAAAAACTTGCAGAGCTCAAGGTAACCGATTACGAGAACCTTCTGAAAGATTATATCAAGACAGTTGCCGATTCTCTTCCCAAGGCAGGTAAGGAAGAGGATTACAGCGGTTCACTTAGCGATGTAGAATATAATTACAAGTTAAAGACATACACTATCACTTATAATGATGCTAAAAATATCATTGAAAAGGTATTTGAAAAGCTCAAAAACGATGAAAAGATAAAAGAGCTTGCTGTGGGTATTTTAGGAAGTATCCTTGAAATTACAGATGACAGCTATGCTGCAAAGCTTGACGAGTTAAAGGAAAATTGTGTTAAAGAGTTATCTTCTGACTTAAATGAAGAGATAAGCCTAATATTTGATGGTGATAATCTTGTAGGAATTAAAGACAATGCAACATTGATGTGTATCGACAGAAAGGACGCGTATGTTTTAAGTTTAGAAAGCGAAACAGCTAATTATCTTTTCAAAGCTACAGAAACAGACGGTAAAATTAATTTGATATGCAATGCTGAAATTCCGGCAGTTAACGAAGATACTCAGGACTTTTCACTTGAATTAAAGGCTGAGGGCTTAGAGGTTACCGACAAGGATAACGGATTTATAAGCGGCGATGCAGACATTGCTATTCAGGCTGATAACAATAATATAAAAATAGAAATGGGTAGCAAAGCTGAAGAAAAGAACTTAAGTTCTGAATTAAAGTTAAATGTCAACGATGTTGAATATATAAAATTAACGTCAACAAGCGAAATTACAAGCTCTTCTGATATTTCAGATCCAAGCGGAACAATATATACATTAAGCCAGATAGAAGACTATCAGACATCTATGAAGCTTGATGAGTTGACGGCTAATTTCAAGAAAGTACTGGGAGATGATTTAACGTCTGCATTATCGTCAATTTTTTCATCAAAAGGCGGTGATGATGATTCTGATATATCATCTGACGATGTTTCTGTTAACGAGGACGATGAGAAAGGCGCAATAATGCTTGAAGATTACTATAATGAAGACGGTTCTTTCAATTATGACAAGCTGAAAGAGGATTTAGGCGAAGAGGATTATAAGGCGTTTATGTCGCAGATCGATTTAGATGATTTTAAAGTAGACGCTGATGATATTGAGTTTTAAAATTAATAGCATATCTGAAAACAAAAGCCTGACAGGATACCAGTTACTGTCAGGCTTTTTATATTATATAGTAATCCAAATGTTATTCAATTACTTTATAATAATCAGAAACATCTTCTTTTTTTACAAAATCGCTTATGCTCGTGACTTTTACCTTTAAAGGCTTTTGTCCTATGTTTATTTCTATTATATCACCGACTTTAACATCATACGATGCGCGTGCAATTTTATTGTTAACGGATACCTTACCTGCGTCGCAGGCGTCATTGGCAACTGTGCGTCTTTTTATGATTCTGGTTATTTTAAGGTATTTATCCAATCTCATAGCTAATCACCATTCCTTTTTGTATTTGTCAGGATTTTGTTTCTAAAGAGTTTATTTGTCACCGGTTTTTGTAAGTGGCGCGTAAATTGTTCTTGAATTTTATTTTGTCGGAATATTTTCGTTACGTTGTTTAAACATATATTATATACATATTCCCGGAAAAGAACAGGCTTATTCAAAATCAAAATTAAAAAGCCTGCCAGTTATCTGACAGGCATTTGTTTAATAATTACTTAGCAACTGCATCTTTAAGAGCCTTGCCGGCTTTGAAAGCAGGAACCTTCTTTGCAGGAACATTGATTTTTTCCTTTGTCATAGGATTAATTGCAGTCTTAGCAGCTCTGTCACGAACCTCAAATGTACCAAATCCTACAAGAGAAATTTTTTCACCTTTCTTAAGCGATGTGGTAATAGCGTCAATAACTGTTGCCAATGCCTTTTCAGCATCTTTTTTTGAGTAGTCTCCCTTATCTGCGATAAGGCTTACAAGCTCAGTCTTTGTCATTTTGAATTTCCTCCTAATATCATTTGGCTAAAGCAGCCGTAAATTTATTTTGCTTAACGAACTTTTTTCGGTTAAGCTTTTTGCAAAGAAATTTAATTTAAATTTCTTATAGCTTTATTTATTTGTCTGCCTTTGCTTTGTTCCAATAATAATCTAGCTTTTCCGGTGATAGATCCTGCATTTTCTCTTTATTTGCAGAAACCATCTTCTCTACCTTTTCAAAGCGTAATATAAATTTTTCGTTTGCCTGCGTTAAAAGCTCTTCAGCATTCAGATCAAGCTTTCTAGCAACATTGACAGCAGAGAAAATGACATCACCGAGTTCCTCAGAAATAAGCGCTGTGTCGTCAGATTTAATAGCTTTGGATAACTCATCAACCTCATCTTCAAGCGATTTAAACGCGCTGTTAGCGTCCTTAAAATCCAAATTTGCTCTTGACGCACGTTTACCTAACTTTCCTGCTCTTAATAGCGCAGGGAAGACCCTAGGTACGCTTTTTAATGTATCGGCAAATGTTTTTTGTCCCTTTGTGTCTTTTTTAATGCTGTCCCAGTTTTTCAAAACTTCATCTGAGCTTTCAACAGTAACCTCACCAAAAACGTGAGGATGGCGAATTATAAGTTTCTTACAGATGTCATCAGCTACGTCTGAAAAATCAAACGAATTTTTCTCCGTTTCAATCTGAGAGTGAAATACAACCTGCAAAAGAACATCGCCTAGCTCTTCTCTGAGCATATCTTCGCTGTCAAAGTCTATAGCCTCTATCACTTCATAGACCTCTTCAAGAAAATCCATACGAATAGATTTATGAGTTTGCTCCTTATCCCAAGGACAGCCGTTTTCACTTCTGAGAAGTCTCACGATTTCAATTAGGTCGTCAATGTTATATCTTTCTTTAAAATTGAAATTGACCATGCGTAAAACAACTCCGAAATTTGTTTAAAAATTTGCAAAACATTATATATTGCTTTTGTCATAATTAATTATTTTGCAGATACAACATTAATTATAAAATTAAATAAATTAAATCGCCCATTGCTGATAAAAAATGCAATAAACCTCATCAAACCTATTGAAACTGGGATTTGCATAATTTACATTACTTAATAATAATACCCTAATTTGTCTTTAATTTCAAGAGCTTTTTAAATATTTGTATTAGAAAATAGGCTTTTTATAGTATTTTTGTTGAAAACCGACAATAAACACATAAATAAAATGTACATAATGCTACCAAAAACTATGGAAATTAATAGAGAAATGATCTGATTTTGATGTTCGTTGACAATAATAAAGCTTAACAATATAACAATTGTTGATAAAATTCCTGCAAACAGCGGTTTAATTACTGTAGTAATAAAATCAATTTTAACTTCTGTGTACTTTACAAAAGAACGAACTGCACATATACCAATAAACATATAGCTGACGCTTGTTGATATTGCAGCGCCGTTTATATTAAGTCTTTCAACGCTTATTAGGATTATATTCAGTATTAGCTTTATTACCAGACCTCCCGTTAGAATTTTAAGTGGTGCTTTTACGTTACCTACGGCCTGTAGCAGCGAGAACATTGTAACCGTTATTGATATAAAAATCATACCTACGCAAAGGTACATCAGAGGCTGAACAGTTATAGAAACCTCCAGAGGTCTTGTGCTGAAAAATAGAGATAATACAGGCTTACTAAGAATTATAAGCCCTAGCGAACAGGGCATTGCAATAAAGTTGGTAGAGAAAAGAGCTGCATTTACGCTTTTAGTAAGCGCTGTCATATTTTTTTTAGAATAGCAGGTAGCTACGTTAGCAAAAGAGCTTTTTCCGAAAATGCTTGTCAATGACGGAATTAAACCGAATATTGTCAAAGCAAGTCCAACAAAAGAACCGTAAACAAAGCTTGGAATGTCATTTTTGTCAATCTGGCTGCCAATAATTTTAAATAAGCCTATATTGCTGTTTTTATCTAAAAGCCTTTTAATAAGAGTCGGTATTGTTGCGAGGTCAATCATTGAGATTATTGTTGTTATTACCGAGCTTATTGCAATCGGAAATGCCAGAGATAATACTGACTTGAATATGGTTCTCATTCTGTCTGTTACAACGTCGCTTGCTATCATTTTTTTTGTAATTCCGTCACCGTATATTCTTGAGCGCAGTGCGCAGTATATTGCCGCAATAAGAGTTGATAGGGTAACTCCGAACAGCGAAAATGCAGATATGTATGGGGTAGCGGCGCTTAGAATATCTTCAGGATTTTTTACAGCCTGCCCGAATACCGTGCCGTTTTTCAAAAAACTACGATTGGCTATAAAAATTGCAAGATATGCTCCGCCCAGACCAAGCACAACTCTTAGTATGGATTCTATTATTTCTGAAACCGCAGTAGGAATCATATTCCTCAGACCCTCGTAATAGCCTCTGTATACTGACATAATGCTGCCCACGAGAATACTGGGAGCAATCGCTATGACGCACAAATAAGCCTTGCTGTCGCCTGAAATGTATTTAGAAATAGGATATGAGAGAAAAATCATCAGAAGAGACGCTAATAACGAAATAAAAGAAAATCCTATCAGTGATACGTGCTTTATTCGTCTTATGTTTTTATATCGTTCAAAAGCGTAGCTTTCGGCTACAACCATCGACATTGCTGACGGTATACCGCTTGCTGCAATGGCATACAGGGGCATAAAAACTGTATAGGCTGATGAGTAATATCCCATACCGGTTCCGCCTAATATGTTGGTAAGGGGAATCCTGTAAATCATTCCCAAAGCCTTTGTAATTAACATAGTTATTCCGAGAATAAACGAACCCATTAAAAAACCTTGTTTTTTCAATTAAATTCTCCTTTGACAATTAGCATAAATGTTAAGCAATTATTAAAAACCGTAGTAATTGACTTTAAATTCTTGTATTTTTTTGACTAATGGTATATAATACTAACAGTAAGAGAACTCATAATGAAACCTACTAAATCTGCAAACAGACAATAAAATACTATTTTCTTCGTAGGCTTAATTTTGCAGGCGGCATAATATACTGACAGCGTGTAAAAGGTAGTTTCTGTCGAGCCCATTAAAACGCTTGCCACACGTCCGGCAAACCCGTCGGGGGAGTTTTCTGATAGTATTGAATCAAACATACTCAATGCGCCGCTTCCCGAAAGAGGACGTAATATAGCAAGCGGAATACATTCATCTGGAAAACCGAGAAATGAAGTGATTGGCGATATTAGCTTTGTTAACAGGTCAATTCCGCCTGATGAACTGAACATTCCGATGGAGACCATCAGCAATAAAACCGATGGAAAGATTTCTACAGATGTTTTAAGATTGCTTATTGCACCCTTTATAAAGGAATCTATAACGTTTACTTTTTTAATGTATCCGTAGACTAATATAAAGACTATAATTAACGGAAGTATTATATCAGAGAATTTTAATCCCGAAATAAAATCACTCATTTGTTTTTCTCTTTCTGTTTTTCCACGTTATTTTTATGAGAACAACAGCACAGAAAAGCGATACAAAGGAAGAGATCAGTACAGCGGGAAGAATATCCATAGGATTTTTTGAACCGTGTGAAAACCTTAGTGCGGCGATCGTAGACGGTATAAGCTGTATTGACGCCGTATTAAGAAGAGTAAATAAGGCTATATTTTCAGACGGATAAGCTTTAACATTGTCCTCAATTTTTAATTCTTTCATAGCCTCAATACCAAGGGGAGTGGCGGCGTTTCCCAAACCCAGCAGGTTTGCTGTTACGTTCATTGTGATTGCTCTGTATGCTTTTGAGTTGAGATTTAATTTTGAAAATATTAATTTCAACACAGGTTTTAGAACAGAGGATATTTTTTCATCAAGCTTTGATTCCCTTACAATATTCATAAGTCCGCCCCAAAGCGCCATAGTACCTGCAATTGATAGAAGAAACTGTATAGATTTATCACAGTTATCCATAACAGAATATGTAATATTGTTTAAACTATTATTATATAATCCCATAATTATGGATATTATAGTAATGATTACTATAATTGTAGACATAAAATGTACCCCTCGTTAATAGTTATAATCATTTTTATAATCTTGCTTGACAAAAATTTGTATTATGGTAAAATTAAATATAGGTTAAATAAAATATAAAAGACATATGTTACTGCCTCTGGGCTGGCTCTGATTAGTCTTTCAGCGGGGGAGAGATCCTTAACTGAAATCTTTGAACTGGGTCGTTGTTAGTTTGTTAAATAACGGGGCGACGCCCCTTATTATAGATAGTTTGGATGTTATTATTTTGAATTTAGGAGGAAAGAACAAATGAAATCAACCGGAATTGTAAGGCCACTTGATGAGCTTGGAAGGATTGTAATTCCAATTGAACTGAGAAGGACATATGACATTGGTCCTAAGGATGCACTGGAGATTTATGTTGACGGTGATAAGATCATTCTTAAGAAGTTCCAGCGTTCATGTACTTTTTGCGGTAACAAGGATGGAGTTGCAGAATTCAAAGGCAAATTTGTTTGTGCCGACTGCGTCAAAGAGCTGACAAAATAATAAAGACATAATTTTAAGAAGAGATAGCTTTTACTAGGGATTACCTTTCAGTATAAGCTGTCTCTTTTTATTTTATTACCTGTTTTTATTCTTTAGAACATAATAAACATATTAGTTGAATTAGCGTAAAGTCTCTTAGAATTTTAATTAAAAGTATTAGGTCTGGCTTTTTTTTAATTCAAAAAGCCCCTCAGAAATTTCTGAGGGGCTTGCTTTATCTGTACTGAAGTTTTATAAAATCCTGTTTAGAGCCGTTAAATGCGCTCAAATTAATATAGTTGCTTGAGTTTGAAATACCATTAAGCTTTCCTCTTGGACTATAGCACCAAAGGCTCCAGCTAATTGAATCCGGCTTTGAGAACAGGTCTACAATCCAAAGCTTAAAGCCTGAAAAGTCATCTTGCAGATAATCCTTATAGAATTTATCTCCCGTTATTATGATTGGATTAACGCCGTATTCACCTTTGACGGCTTTGCAGAATTTTTTTAGCTCTCTTACAACGGTATCTTTATCGGGCGAGTATGCCAAAGACAATCCGTTTTTTGTTACCTCAACTGCGGGATACAGTCTGTATCCGCTGTTTGCAATTTTTCCTACTGTTTTTATAAAGTTTTCAGCCTGAGTTTTACCGTCATCGTAAAATGAAAACTTGTGATAGGCGCCGGTTTTGACTGTGCTGTCTTTTGAATTATCCCACGATGCTTTGAACTGCTCATCTACAAGACTTTCTCCCTCGCTTGCCCTAAGGTATGCAAAGGAGATGTTCTCCATCTCAAGCGCATTGAAGTTAATTACTCCCTGAAGTGCCGAAACTGTTATGCCCTGAACAGGATACTCCTTTCGGGTAGGGGAGTTGAACCAAATTTTTCCTGTATAGAGAAGTACTGATAAATCGATTACAATAGCGGCAATTCCTAATGTAATAAGCCATAATACTAATCTTTTTCGCTTTTTGCGTTTGTTTCTTTTTTTATATGACCTCTTATCGGAATCATAGTCAAAGTCTGAATCGTCATAATAATCAGGCTCATAATTATCATCGTAATAATTTTCTGAATAATTCAAAGTGTTTTTCATAAGTCTGAGCCTTTCTTTTTGTTAAAGTGCAAGGGTTATGTAGATAAAAAGCTCATAAACCAATTATTCTAGATAATCCTTAACCTTATTACTTCTGTTTGGGTGACGCAGCTTTCTAAGAGCCTTTGCCTCAATTTGTCTTATACGTTCACGTGTAACATTAAATCTCTGACCTACTTCTTCTAAAGTCCTTGAACGGCCGTCCTCAAGACCAAACCTCAGTCTAAGCACCTTTTCTTCACGGTCGGTAAGGGTTGAAAGCACCTGATTAAGCTGTTCCTTTAAGAGCGTTCTTGAGGCTGCCTCTGCAGGAGCAGGCGCGTCGTCGTCAGGTATAAAATCGCCTAGATGAGAATCCTCTTCTTCTCCTATAGGCGTTTCTAGAGATACAGGATCCTGAGCAATTCTCATAATATCTCTTACACGTTCAACAGGCATATTAAGCTCCTCGGCTATTTCCTCCGAGCTTGGATCATGTCCGTTTCTGTGAAGCAGCTGAGATGATACTTTTTTTACCTTTGTAATTGTTTCAACCATATGCACAGGAATTCTTATTGTTCTTGCTTGGTCTGCTATAGCTCTTGTTATTGCCTGTCTGATCCACCATGTTGCATAAGTTGAGAATTTGAATCCCTTTGTATAGTCAAACTTTTCAACAGCCTTAATTAGACCTAAGTTACCCTCCTGAATCAAATCAAGAAAACTCATACCGCGTCCGACATATCTTTTGGCTATAGATACAACAAGACGCAAATTAGCTTCTGCAAGCTTTTTTCTTGCCTCTGTGGCCTTTTCCTCATCAGAACTGCCCATTTGCTCAGCTAGCTGAATTTCGTCCTCTGCGGTAAGCAGGGGAACTCTACCAATTTCCTTAAGATAAATTTTAACAGGATCATCTATGGAAATTCCCTCTGTTGAGATTGATATATCAACTGAATCCTCAGAACTTTCTTCATCGCTTGCAGTAATATCCAATGTTTCATCAGGAGATATGTCGTCGATTATTTCGATATTTAGAGCGGCACAGTTGTCATAAAACGCGTCCATTTGCTCAACGTCGTAATCCAGCTTTTCCAAAGCGTCCGTTATATCTTTGGTTGAAAGCATTCCTGTGGACTTTCCTTTATCCATAAGGTTCTCTAAAATTAATTTTTTATCTACTGTCATACTAAAAATCTCCAATCAAAATAAATATTTATATAAAAATCCTTTATGATTTTTCATTCCTCATTCGCTCTGTAAACCTGAGCAGCAGTTCGTCAGATACATCTTCATTAGATTGCTGATTAATATTATTATGCGAATTTAGTACGTTTATATAATCCGTTAATACTTGTTTGTCAACAGGAATTTCTCGACGTCTGCCGATAATATTTGCTACATTTCCCATTTCATCGGGGGAAAATTCGCTGTTGAATGACGAAAGAGAAAAATCAAGGTCGTTTTTTATCTTAAAAAGAAGGCTTAAATAAATGCGTTTATTGACGTTTGTTACAAAGCTTTCAGAAGGTAATATTTCGCTTATAAAGTCTGCCTTATCCGGATTATTATAGAGATAATACAAAATTCCTTCCTCGCATTTTACTTCTTTATTGAACGCTGATGTCGCACGAGCAGCATCACTTGCAGGGGAAACCGTATTCCGGTAAAGCTGCTGCCATTGCTTTCGTCTGCCGGAGTTTTGACGTCTTTTGATCCTTGTTTCCACCTCGCGAAAGGCATTTTCTTCAGAAAGATTCATTCTTCTCACAAAGCTTTTTATAAACACCTCGCGGTCAATATCATTTTCAATTTCTGACAAGATGTCATAGCACTTTTTTATATATTCAATTCGGTCCACATCGCTGTTTTCAATATCAAGACCGACCTTCGCCTTGTTCAATTCAAATTCTACGGCGTTATCTGATTTATCAATAAGAAGTTTAAATCTTGTAGCTCCGAATTTCTTTATATACTCGTCGGGATCCTTAGCGCCCTCCATTTTTATTATCCTTGTCTGTAGTCCTACCTCGGACAAAAGATCTATCGCTTTTTTTGACGCTTTCTGACCTGCCTCATCGGAATCGTAGCATATTACTACCTCTTTACAGTATTGAGACATAAGCCTTGCGTGCTCTGGTGTTATAGCCGTTCCGCAGGTTGCAACCGTATTTTCAAAGCCTGACTGATTCATAGAAATAACATCCATATTTCCCTCACAGAGCAGCAGTTGCTTTTTCTTTACAGCAGATTCCTTTGCAAAGTTAAGCGAGAATAGCGTTTTGTTCTTTTTAAAAACAATGGTTTCTCTTGAGTTCAGGTATTTCCTTGTGTCCTCGGGATCAAGAGTTCTTCCGCCGAAAGCAATTACATTTCCCCTTAAATCGAAAAAAGGGAATATAACTCTGTTCTTAAAAAAGTCATATGTTCTGCCGCTCTGCGCACGTCCCAGAAGACTGGCGGCAATCAACTCGTTTTCATAAAAGCCTTTGGAGAGCATATAGTCCTTCAGGCTTGTCCATTTGTTTTCAGCAAAACCAAGACCGTATTTCTGAATTGTTTCAGGCTTAAGACCTCTGCCTATGAGATATTTAAGCCCTGTTCTTCCGGCAGGCGAGCGGAGGTTGTTGAAAAAAAATCTTGCAGCCTCCCGGTTTATTTCATAAAGTCTCTGCTTTTTTCTTACTGAATCATCGTTTCCTGATGCGTCCTCAGGCAGAGGTATTCCGCTGCGTTCTGCCAGCAGCTTAACAGCCTCTAAGTAATCGAGGTTTTCTATTTTCATTATAAAGGTTATTACATCGCCTCCTGCGCCGCAGCCAAAGCAATAAAAGCTCTGCGTATCGGTATAAATAGTGCAGGACGCTGTTTTTTCAGAGTGAAAAGGGCATAAGCATTTTGAAACCGAACCTGCTCTTTTTATCTGAACATAGGCGGACATTACATCATCTATTCTGTTAGCGTCTTTAATTCTTTCCAAAAAGTCAGCAGGAAAAGGCATTTTTTCACATCCGTTCTGAAAATAGTAGATAAATTAACTGACGCTTATGTATATTCATATTATCAGCTAATCTATACAGCTTTGTACAAAAGCTTATCTGTTAGCCTGCTAAAAGTGATTTGCATAGTAACTGCATTTAACTTAACCGTTCCATCCCTTAGGAATAAATAATTCTTCAAAAGTATTTATTGCATAGCTGTCTGTCATTCCTGCTACATAATCGCATACTGCCGTTTCTTTTGAAAAATTGCATGCAAGCTCCTTATACTGATCGGTCATAACTCTGTCGAAATTTTCATAGAAATAACTAAATAAAGTTCCTAAAAGGTCTTTTACTTTTACTTCTTCGGACTTGCATTTCGGATTTGTATAAACGCTTTGGAACATAAATTTATGAAGTTTATCATGGGCATCTTTTATATCATCGTCCATACGAATGTCGATAGCACCGTTTTTTACAATAGAATTTACAAGCGTTGTAATTCTCTCAGATTTTGAATGACCAAGCACATTTGAAATATCAGACGGAATATCCGCCTCAGACAAAACGCCCGCTCTAATAGAATCATCAATATCGTGGTTTATATAAGCTATAACGTCTGCAAGTCTGACCACATATCCTTCTTTAGTTTCGGCGATTTGGTTTGTATGAGCTAGAATACCGTTTCTTACCTCATATGTAAGATTAAGCTTATCTATATGGTCAACTACTCTTAGACTTTGCTTATAATGCTTAAACCCGCAGGAAGAGAGCTCATTCAAAACACGCTCACCTTCGTGTCCGAACGGAGTGTGTCCTAAATCATGACCGAGAGCAATAGCCTCTATCAAATCCTCATTAAGTCTTAAGGCTCTGCCTATTGTTCGTGCGATCTGAGAAACCTCAAGAGTATGGGTAAGTCTTGTTCTGTAATGATCACCGGTAGGGAACAGGAATACCTGTGCCTTGTGCTTGAGGCGTCTGAATGAGTTTGAGTGAAGGATCCTGTCTCTGTCCCTTTGAAAATCAGTTCTTAAATCGCACTTTTTTATATCATTAACTCTGCCTTTAGTATTCTTTGAAAGACAGGCAGTTTCGCAGAGGGTTTGTTCTTCAATTAATTCAGTTTGTTCTCTAGGTAGAATATATACCACCACCTGACATTATGTTAATATTATATACTAAAAAAATCCGTCAAAACCTTTTCACTTAATTTTAATTAACAAATTATTTACAATATGTCCTTATAAATCAACACCAACAGCTTATTATCAAGCAAAATTCCCATATTTCATCTCAGATTTAGAAATTTTTATTTTTCCGTTAGTAATATCATTGAGTTTTTCCACAAGCTTATCATACATTTCCGCTTTAACAAGAAGTTCAAGTGTGACATCGTTTAAAAACTCATCAGAGAGCATTTTTATATCAAATTCGGGTAGGGAATACTCTATCTTTCCATAAAGTGAATAGTCAAATTTCAGAGTTACCTCAAAGCATTGATACATTTCCATTTTATCGGCTGCGTCAACAGCAAGCTTGCAGGCGTGCGAATAGGCTCGTACAAGTCCGCCACCGCCGAGCAAAATACCTCCGAAGTACCTTGTAATAACTACACATACGTCTGTTAGACCTTCCTTTTTAAGCACATCAAGCGCGGGAATACCGGCAGTACCCTGAGGTTCTCCGTCATCGCTGTAACGGGTAATATTATTATCTCTTAGTATATACGCATAGACGTTATGCTTTGCTTTTCTGTTCTGAGATTTTATTTTGTTAATGAAGTCAATAGCGTCTTGATTAGTTTTTACAGGAGAGATATATCCTATAAATTCTGATTTTTTTTCAATAAAGCTATCCGTTGCAAAGCTTTTTACTGTTGTATAATTCATAAATAATCAGTCCTTAATTCATCTAAAATAAAAAGAGTGGATTTGACCAATCCACCCTAAATTTCTTTGATTACTAATCAAGGTTGAAACGCTTTTTGAATCTGTCAACACGTCCACCTGTATCAGTAAGTTTTTGCTTACCTGTGTAGAAAGGGTGACATTTTGAACAAATTTCGACCTTAATATCCTTCTTTGTAGAACGAGTATTGATTACGTTACCGCAAGCACAGGTAATAGTAGTTTCTTCATACTCAGGATGAATACCATCTCTCATTACAAATCCTCCTCTCAAAACATCAAATATATGACCCACATAGAAGCCCATCATTTCAGTTTAGACAGTAGTTCTATGGAATAATCATCAGTAATTGATAGTATAGCACACTAAATAAGAAAATGCAAGTACTTTTTCTACTTTTTTATTACATTGACGTTTATTTTCTGCATTGCTTTTGCATTGCAGTCGATATCTTTAACATTGACAGCAAACATTTTCTGACATTTCTTTTTATCAGGCTTTTTAGCTTTAGTTTCATTAATATTGATATATATTTCGTTTTCGCTGTATTTTACTGAGCTTAAAGATATTTTTGAATTACTGTTTTCAAAATTAACTATTGTGAGGAAAATAGTGTTTTTAGAAAAGGTATTTTTGTTGTTTATATCATTAAAATATTTATTAATTTTATCGCTGAGCGTAAATTTTGTTTTTAAATCATCGAAGAAGTATTCAACAACTCTTTTAGCGGTTATAACAGCAGTAACAGGGTAGTTGATATTTTTACCTTTTTGCTCAATATCAAAAACTTTTTTAGTATATTTTATTTTAGTACCTTTTAATTCGGAATCAGAGCCGCTGCTTTTGGTAGGAACAAGAGTAGTATCCTCAGTATTTATCGTAGTCATTGCCTGCTGTGAGGCTATATTTGAGCTTTCTTCTAGCCTTTCAGTTTCCTGATCGTTCGCTCTTACTACAAAGAATAGTCCTACTGCCAAAAAAACAACGAATATAATAGGGAATACCTGTTTTACATTTTTCATTGTGACCTCCAGCTGCATAAAATTTTCCTATTATTTATTAAATAATGATTTTTACATAACTAACAAGTAAATTATATCATTATTCAGAGCAATAGTCAACCGGAGGCGTTACCATATATCAGGTTGTCAGTATCTTTTGAAATAGCTGAAGCTTGTATCATTAATTTTTTATTTTAACAACTGTGTAACATAAAGTAACCGCCTTTGAGAAATTCTCAAAGGCGGTAAATAATTCAACATTTTCGTTGATTATTTAACTTTTACTTTGCTGAGTTTTTTGTTCCATGCGCTATATACCTTCTGTACTACGTTGTTCTTGTCCTTGTATGTAGCGTATGCTCTTACTCTTACATAGTAAGTCTTCTTGCTCTTTATCTTCTTGTTCTTGATTGTAAGTTTCTTATTTGTTGTTAACTTATTGAAGATTATCTTACTCTTCTTGAACTTCTTGTTTGTTGATACCTGTACCTCGTAGCCCTTTGCTTTCTTGACTTTGTTCCAGGTTGCATTTATCGTCTTCTTAGACTTGCTCTTGACTGTCAGCTTGGTTATCTTAGCTTGTTTCATTGCCTTCTTTGCTGCTGACTTGTCCTTCTTAACAGCTTTTGCACTTCTTGTTGCCTTTGTTGTAGTTACAGAAGCGGCAGGTTTCTTTGAGGTAGTTGGTTTTACAACAAGCTTTGCAATTGCGTTCTCAATTGCAGTTGCATATCCATCAACTACGCTCTGCTCTGATTTGTTCTTATTACGATCTACAGCGGCAACAGCATCTCTAACTGCCTTTGCAGATTCATCTGTGTATTTGCTTAAATCAGATGGAACCTTTGCAACTGCTGCGTCAACTTTTGCATAATCTGCCGGTTTGTATTCCAGAGCCTCGATTGCTGCATTAAGTGCACTTGTAGCTTGATCTGCCTCATATTGAGTTGCTTCTTCACCCTTTGCTAAAACTGATTTAGCTTTAGCAAGTGCATCTGTTAAAGCAGGAATAGTTTCATCTGTGCACCAGCTTGGGTCAATAGCGTCAGCTTTAGTGATTGCTGCCTGAAGTGCTGTGAAATCTGTAGGTTTACCTTTTCCGCAGATCTCGCAGACATCGTCTACATAACTGTGATCTCCATACTTTAAAAGTTCGGTGTATGTTTCATTACATACGACACATTTAAATTCATATTTTTCTCTTTGTACGCAATTTCCCTTAACTTTTTTAAGTTGGTAACTATGAATATGTGCAGTTTTCATAGATATAATTAGTGAATATCCTGTCAGGGTTATTGAAGGACTTTTTGTGCCGTAGTATATGTTTAGTCCGTTTGGTCTATCAGCTACACCTGAGTATGTTGCAAATACAGCCTGAGCGTCAATATAACCGGTATATACTCCATTTTCATCCTTTTTACAATCACTGAAATAAATATAGTTATCATTCCATCCATCCCAGTTAGTATTTGTATATGGAGCTAAACGGAATGCAATTGCAGTTTCATCATTAGGTATTTCGCCATTTACTGTGAATTGAACTTTTATTTCTTTTGCATGATCAAAGTCAAACTGAGGACTGGTAATTGACATAATATAATTATCAGCTTCTGTATTTACATCTGAAGGAGTCTGAGGCTTATTAGATATGACCTTTTCATACGTTACGCTTGAATTATACTCCAGATTATTAATAGCTTCCGTAAGTGTAGATATTGCTTTGGTATAATCTTCATCATTTGAAGAGCTATTGTTATATATTGCTTTAACATCTTCTAATATACGGGAAAATTCAGTCCATGAATCTTCAACAATCCAGTCTTTATTTACATCTTCTGCACGAATTATAGTTAAACCAAGCTTTTCCTTTTTGGTCACATAGACATCTATCATTGCGTCTAAAACCTCTTGACAAACAATCTCATATGTATTTCTGTCAAAGAGACCATAGCTGTTTGTAGCTACTCCGTTGTCCCAATAAACAGGCACACATCCGTACTTTTTGCAATCTTCACAGAATGTCTTGACATAATATGATCTAAACTGAGTGTTTAATGGGTCATAGTTTGATTTATCAATACATCCATATTCACCGATAATTACAGGATAGCCTTTATCTACAAAATTTTCTTTCATCTTTTTGAGCTGTCCATCCATATAATCTTCATCAGCCCAAACACCATTCTTTTTACTTGGAACTCCATCTTTTCCCCATTGTGTGATACCATTACTTGCTTTACCATCACCTACGAAATCCCATGGGGCATAGTAGTGAACTGACATCATAATTCTATTTTCTGTAATAGAGGAGTTTCTATATTCATCAGTAGGAAGTTTAAATATTTCCTTCTGCAAGTATTCTACTGAATTATCAATATCAGTATTACGACCGCATACAAGTAGCCATCTCTTATCATTGTTTCCGCCTGTCTGACGAACGGTATCAACAAAAATTTGGTTATATGCATTAATATTTGGATAGTCTGTTTCAGAATTAGATTGAAATTCTTCATTCATAGACTCAAAAATAAGGTGCTCATCGTAATCCTTGAATACATTTGCAATCTGCTGCCAACACGCCTTATATTTAGCTCGGATTTCTACCTGTTCCTCTTCTTTTTTTCCACACAGCAGCCATCCGCCTGCTACTGTAGTATATCCGTCGCCGTGCATATTGATAATTGTATAAAGCTCATCATCAATTGCATAATCAACGACTTCCTTAACTCTAGCAAGCCATTCAGGGTCTATAGTATAATCAGGACCCTCGCCAATTGACGCCAAATAAGAAACGGGTATTCTAATTGATTTATAGCCTGCCAGCTTAACTGCGTGAATAAGCTCCCTTTGTACAGTAGGGTTGCCCCAGTATGTTTCATCAGGATATTGATCAGCGCCTCCAACCTCAAGCTGATTTCCTAAGTTCCAACCGGCACCCATTGCTTCTGTAATTGTGTTTTGATCCAAATCGATGAAATCGTCGTTCGCATTAGCAGCGCTAGTTGTAACAGAAAATGTACTTACTACAGCTGATATCGCCATAACAGCTCCCATCAGCCCTGAAATAATTTTCTTAATCTTCATGTTTTTATTCCTCATTTCCTAAATACATTAAATTAAATACATAATTTTTTGCAGAACTGTGTTCCACACATTGTTTACCATTTTGGTAATGTCATCACTTTTCATCATATTGCCCCAAATCATAGGATCTTTCTGTATTAAAGCTATATTGTTTTAATACGTTCTAACCTGTTGGGTTGTGGGATATGCACCCCGGCAGGTTTAATAATCCTGTGGCTTGTTATTTTATATGGGTAGGGGTCATGTGAAAAATGAACTTTCACAATTGGCAGCATCAGATGCAGCCATAGTGTTTTTTACAATTAATTACAAGCCCCATTTCAGCGTCGAGCTGCTGTTCGGTCATATTTACTTACTATTCCGTTATCAGCATTTTGTGCTGAGCTTTTTACATTAGTAATTCTCTGTAAAGAAAGAGAACCTAATACTGTACAATTAGACGGAACAAAAGCGTATGACCTTTTAATATCCATACAATCATTCCTTTTCTTAAAATATTCCTAATATATATTCATGGCACCATACTAATTATATCAAATAAAAATAGAAAAGAAAATTGGTTATTTAACTAAAATATATGTCGAAATTTTATCTATTTTGACGTATATAGTAATAAAAAAAGACAGATATGATCTGTCTTTATGTTATAATTATTTACTTTTTAAGTACATTTTCAAAAACCAATTATGCTTTTAAAGTCATCTGAAATTATTTTTTCAAGATTTATTGCATTTTGTCTGTCGCTATCGGTTGTTGTATAATATGCCTTAATTTTTGGTTCGGTGCCCGACGGACGGATTATCACCTTTGCATTTTTCTCAAGTGTAAATGACATTACATCAGATTCAGGAAGGTCGATGGTTTCTTCTTTTCCGTTTGTCAGATCCTTTTGAATTCCAGATTTATAATCTGCAATTGCCACAACCTTCAGTCCGCCTATTTCATAAGGAGGATTTTTTCTGAGTTCGGTCATTATTTCTGACATTCTTTCCATACCTGAAAGACCTTCGCAAATAAAACTCTTCTGAGTATGAACAAAATTGCCGTACTTAGCATATAGGTTTTCTCTTGCCTGAATAAGAGATATGCCCTTTGTACGGTAAAATGCAGTCATTTCACATACAAGCATTGACGCAACAACAGCGTCTTTATCCCTTACATATGAGCCTGCAAGATAGCCGTAGCTTTCTTCAAAACCGAAGATGTATCTGTTTTCTTCATTCTTTTCTTCGAGAAGTCCTATCTGCTCGCCTATAAACTTAAAGCCTGTCAGCACCTCAAGCATTTGAACATTATATTCTTCCGCAATTTTTGCTATTATATCAGTTGAAACTATCGTCTTAATTGTGATAGGATCATCAGGCATTGTGCCTGTTGCAGTTCTTTCGTGACAAATGTATTCAAGTAGCATTGCCCCTACTTCGTTTCCTGAGAACAAAACAAAGTCACCGTTGCCGTCCGGAACGGCTATTCCCATTCTGTCAGCGTCGGGGTCAGAGGCTAAAAGTAAATCGGGTCCGACCTCCTTTGACAGCTCAAGACCCTTTTGAAGAGCGTCTTTTATTTCAGGGTTAGGGAAAGGACAGGTGGGAAAGTTGCCGTCAGGCTTTTCCTGCTCGGGAACTACAATAATATCCTTAACGCCGATACTTTTAAGGATCTGTCTGATGGGTTTGTTTCCAGTGCCGTTTAGAGGAGTAAATACCACCTTTAATCCGCTTTCAGAAACAATTTCAGGATGTATGCTCTGCGCTCTGACATTTTCAAGATATTTGTTAATCACGTCTTGAGAAATATATTCTATTTTACCGTTTCTTAGTCCCTCATCAAAATCGATAACACGAGCGCCGTCAAGAACATCAACGTGCGAAATCTTTTCCAAAACAATATCGGCAGCCTGCGGTGGCATCTGACATCCGTCTGAGCCGTAAACCTTGTAGCCGTTGTATTTGGCAGGATTGTGAGATGCGGTAATAACAATTCCAGAATCGCATTTAAGTTCTCTGACCGCGAACGAAAGCATAGGAGTAGGCATTAGCTCGGAATAAATGTAAACCTTGATTCCGTTTGCCGCAAGAACGCTTGCTGCCTCCTTTGCAAAAACATCAGATTTTATTCTGGAATCATAAGCAATAGCCACCGAGCCGTTTTCAAACTCCTGATTAACATAATCAGCCAAGCCCTGAGTCGCCTGACGTACAGTATAAATATTCATTCTGTTAGTTCCTGCACCTATTACGCCTCTAAGTCCGGCAGTACCGAATTTCAGAGAAATCGCAAATCTGTCTTCTATTTCAGAATCATTGTTCTCAATGCTTTTAAGCTCGGGAATCAAATCCGGATCGTCAACAGCCTTTTCACACCATAATGTATATAATTCGTTAATTGTCACAAAATCACCTCATAAATAATTTACACCGCGCAGAAACGCCTGAAAATAATTATAACATATTTTTTTCACCTTTCAAGGTTTTTTGTCAAATATTCATTTATTCGTAAAAAGTTAATGTTTAAATGTTGAAAAAAATTGAGTAAAATTATACTATATTTAATATATTATAATTGAATAAAAATGTTCCGGCAAAATGTGTGATACAATATTAGTCAGGCTGTATATTTATTAGGAAATAAGGGTTTAGTGGTTATGAATCAAAATCTGAATCAATTGAAAATATTTTATACTGTTGCTGTTGAGGGCAATATTTCTTCTGCTGCTAAAAAGCTGTTTATCTCTCAGCCTGCAATAAGTATGGCATTGGCAAAGCTTGAGGAAAGCTTTGACGTTACGCTTCTCAAACGCTCGGCAAGGGGAGTTTCATTAACATATGAGGGGGAAATGCTCTTTGAGCAGCTTGAAACTGCATTCAGCGCCATTGAAACGGGCGAGCAGAAGTTAAAGGATATTAAAAATCTCGGTCTCGGGAAAATAAAGATAGGCGCATCGTCAAGTCTGTGCAAATATATTCTCATACCGCTTTTGAAAAAATATATTGAGGAAAATCCTCATATAAAAGTGGTGATCGAATGTCAGTCATCAGCAAAAAGCCTGCAGCTTTTGGAAAACGGCAGGCTTGATATTGCGCTTGTTGTAAATCCTGAAAACAATATAAAAGCAGATTTTCTGCCAATAGGCGAATTCGAAGATGTTTTCATTGCAAATAAAACTTACATTGATAATTTAAAGCTTAGAGAAAAAAGAGAGCTTTCGACCAATGAGACCCTAAAGGCAGGAAATCTTATGCTTTTAGATGAAGAAAATCTTTCAAGAGTATTTGTAGATAAGTATTTAAGGGAAAACAATATAGAGGCAAATGGAATCATAGAGGTAACAAGTATGGATTTGCTCATTGATTTTGCAAAAATAGGAATGGGTATTTCTTGTGTTATAAAGCAATTTGTTCAGGAGGATCTGAAAAACGGCAGTATAACTGAACTAAAGCTTGAAACCCCTATGAACAAGCGTACAATAGGTTTTGCATATCCGGCTCTTAAATCAAGAGGAGATTCGGTAAATGCGTTTTTGGATTTTATCAAAAGAAATATTTAAAAGTCAGCTTGCATTTTTTTGTGCGCTCTTGAAAATGAGCGCGGTTATAAATCCAAACAGCAGCGCAGCGCTTATTCCGGCGGCGGCAGCGGTAAGACCTCCTGTGAATATGCCTAAAATACCGTTTTTGTCTATATCCTCTCTCACACCCTTGCTTAGCAGGTATCCGAAACCGGTCAGAGGAACTGTAGCACCTCCGCCTGCAAAATCAATAAGACGCTTATACACATTTATTCCGCCGAGAAGTACTCCTGCCACAACGTATGCTACAAGTATTCTTGCCGGTGTTAGCTTTGTGTAATCGATCAAGACCTGTCCTATGGCACAGAACAATCCTCCTACTAAGAATGCTGTTAAATATTCCATAATATAATCACTTCGCCCTTGCTTTGCAAAGGTCTCCTTTCTTTGTTTTTAAAGTTTTTAAAACTGTTTTTGCTGTGACCGAACTGCCTTAGCAATTTTTAGGAAAAGCTTGTAAGCTTTCTAAAAACTATTGCTGATTTACTCTATAACCTATTCTTTATCATGAGAAAGCCATACTGCATGAGCTATGCTAGGTATGCTTTCTCCCTGCTGACTTAGTGTGGGTGACATAAGCGCTCCCGTTGCGAGAAATAAAATATTTCTCAGCTCGCCTGATTTAAGCTGCGGCAGAAAATAACCGCATAGCATACTTGCAGCGCAGCCGCAGCCGCTGCCGCCCGCGTGGACGTCCTGATCGTCGCAGTCGAATATCATAAGACCGCAGTCGTTATGCTGTTTTGATATGTCAATACCGTCGCCATCTAAAAGCTCGAGAAGTAATCTTGTTCCGACCTTTCCTAAGTCGCCTGTAATTATTTTATCAAAATCAGACGCTTTTTTTCCTGTGTCGGTCAGAAATTGTTTTATTGTTTCATAGGCGGCAGGAGCCATCGCGGCTCCCATATTGTTAGCGTCAGTGACCCCCATATCCTGAACCGTTCCAATGGTGACAGCTCGTACATACGGGGCGTCGTTCTCGTTGGAAACCACAACTGCGCCGCTTGCTGTCGCAGTCCACTGCGAGGTAGGAGTTCTTTGACCTCCGTATTCAATAGGAAATCGATACTGCCTTTCTGCTGTGCAGAAGTGTGAAGATGTTACTGCAAGAACATTACATCCCACATTGTTGTCAACCATAGCTGAGGAAAGCAACAGTCCCTCTGCCATTGTTGAGCAGGCGCCGTATATGCCCAAAAATGGGATATTGATATCTCTTATACCGTATGTTGTTCCTACACATTGGTTAAGCAAGTCTCCGCCGAACATAAAGTCGATATCATCGGGTTTCAGACCGCACTTTCTGAGAGCGATTAAAATTGACTGCTTTTGCATTTCGCTTTCAGCTTTTTCAAAGGTATCGGTTGTAAAATAAGGGTCGTTGTTTATCTTGTCGAAATACTTTCCCATAGGTCCTTCGCCCTCTTTTTTTCCGCCCACGCAGGCATAAGTTTTTACATTCGGGCAATTATTTAATATATAAGTGCATTTACTCATTCTTTGAGACATTTATATAATCAACTTCCTTTCTTTTATTTTAGCTGTTTGGTTTTATAAAACCGAAAGCTTGACATTCTTTTTATAATTTTATATAGATTATTTTAAAGCTAGTTTTTCCTAAAGCTTGTTAGTTTATTCAAAGAGCGAGCCAAGAGAAAAAATATTTTTTCAGCGCGTTTTCAGACCATTGCCGCAAATATAAATGCGGCAGCTCGGTTATCGAAACCGGCTTGAATTCAACATAAAGGTATGGTGATCTAAATGAGTTCAAATCAAAGCAGACAGAATTATCGATCGGATATTCCAAAGGGAAGAAGTACCAGCAGGATAAAAAACGCCTCGAGAAGTCAGGGATTTGCAAATAAAGATCTATACGGACCGACAGCCCAGACCGGCTACTCTCACGCAAACAGACAGACCTTTAGAACGGAGTATGCAAATCAAAGAGCGTCTCAGAGGCGGGGATCAGATATAAGTAATAAAAGAAAAAATGAATATAAGAAATATAATTACGATAAACAGCCTGAAAGAAATAAGCAAGGCAATAACAACGAAATGAGCGACTCAACTATAATGAAGGTGATAATCGGCTCAATACTGGCGGCGGTTATTCTGGCAATTATTATAATAATAGCGTTGTCGTTTATGGATTTTCAGCTTTAGCTGTCAGGGTCTATTGAGACTCTAAAAAATTTACACAGCCTTTTAATTGAAATTTGATAAAAACAAGTTTTTAAGATTTTATAAAGGCGGTCTTGACTTTAAAAGGTTATTATGTTTATATATTTATAGTATAATATTTCTTGTTCTGAATAGAGGTCCAAAAAATGATAAAGAAGAGAATAGTTAAATCTTTGGATAAGGGTTGGTCGTTTCATTTGGGCGATATAAAGCCGAATACAGGCGTTGATCACGGAAGTATCTATAACACTTCTAAGGCAGGCTCGGCAAGGGGCGTGCCTCAGAGCGATTTTGACGCCAGAGATTGGGAGCTTGTTGACCTTCCTCACGACTGGTCTGTCAAGCGTGAATTTGACAAGTCAGGCTCTCCCTCGTGGGGGTATAAGCCTAAGGGCGTTGCTTGGTACAGAAAATCATTTCCGCTTGACGCCGATTATGAGGGTAAACAAATTACCATAGAATTTGAAGGCATAACTAAAAATGCTGTGGTTTATTTTAACGGATCTGTATTAAAGAGAAGTTTTACAGGCTATGTGCCGTTCAGCGTGGATATTACCGACAGGGCTGTATTAGGAGGCGCGCCTAATACTCTTGCTGTTTTTGTAGACGCAAACGAGTGGGAGGGCTGGTGGTATGAGGGTGCAGGTATTTACCGTCATGTATGGCTTAAGGTAAAAAACAAGGTCAATGTAGATAAGTATGGAGTGTTCGTAAAGCCAAAAAAGCTATCCGATGTAAACTGGAATCTTGAAATAGAAACGGTTATAAATAACGGCTATTACAGAAATGAAGTAGTCTCTCTTGAAACAAAGATTTATGAGCTTGACAGCGAGCTTAAAATATCAGGCGGTTCTATCGCCTGCGGAACAACCGATATGCTTGTATACGCGTATTCAAAGAGGGAATTTATGCAGAATATTTCTGTTAAAGAGCCAAAGCTGTGGGATATTGATTCTCCGAATTTATATAAGGCGGTATCTGTGCTTTACATAAACGGCGAGCAGGTTGATGAGTGTGAAACCCTATTTGGATTCAGAACGATAAATTTCGATTCGGATAAGGGATTTTTCTTAAACGGCAGACCTGTCAAGCTTTTAGGAACATGCAATCATCAGGATCACGGAGGATTAGGGGTTGCAGTTCCCGACAGTATAAATGAATACCGTATAAAAAGGCTAAAAGAAATGGGTTCAAATGCGTACAGATGCGCTCACGGACTGCCTTCTTCCGAGCTTTTGGAGGTATGCGACAGGCTCGGTATGCTTGTTATGGACGAGAACCGTGCATTTGAAACAAGCGACGAGAATTTAGAGAATATAAGAACGATGGTGCTGCGTGACCGAAATCATCCGTCGGTAATAATGTATTCTATTTTTAATGAAGAGCCTTTGCAGTCGGCGCCCGAGGGAAGAAAGATGGCTGAGCGCATCAGAACTGAGATAAGAATGCTTGATGATACAAAATTTGTAACAGGTGCAATGCATGGAGGTATTTTGGAAAAAAACGGAGTCGGAAGTATTTTAGACGTATGCGGAGTAAACTATCAGCTTTGCAGTTATGACGCTTTTCACGAGAAGTATCCGCAAATACCGATAGTGGGAAGTGAAACTACATCTGCATTTTCTGTAAGGGGCTGCTATCAGACAGATAATGAGGCTCATATGATAGCAGGCTATGATGAGAACGCCTCCGATTGGGGAAATACCATTCGTGAAACGTGGGAATATGTTATGAACCGAGATTTTGTAAGCGGGGCATTTATGTGGACCGGTTTTGATTATATGGGTGAGCCTTCTCCGTATGAATGGCCGTCTGTTTCTAGCTTTTTCGGTTTGATGGATACCTGCGGTTTTCCAAAAGACGCTTATTATCTTGCAAAGGCTATATTTTCAAACGAACCTGTATGCTATGTTGCTCCTCATTGGAACTGGAAAGGCAAAGAGGGTACTGTTATAAAGGTTATGTCGATGACCAACTGTGAGGAGGCGGAGCTGTTTGTAAACGGCAAGTCAAAGGGAATAAAACCTATTGACATATTTAAGCAGGCAGTGTGGAATGTTCCATTTGAAAGGGGAGAGTTGAAACTTGTAGGGTACAACCGAAAGACGGTTGCGGCAGTTGACATTAAAAATACAACAGGGGATTCTTGCGGCTTGTTAATTAAGCCGTTCCGTGAATATATGTATAACGACGGCAGCGACGCTATTCCTGTGAATATATACGCAGTTGATGAGAATGGAGAGATTGTTCCAGACGCCGACTTTGAGATAGAATTTTCAGCAGACGGTGGGACTGTTCTCGGAATGGCAAACGGAAACCCCAATTGCCATGAGGAATTTACGTCAAAAAGGCGGTCGCTGTTCAACGGCTGTTGTCAGGCTGTCGTAAGACTTGACGAGGGTGCAAGCTCCTTGACATTGACTGCTTGTGCTGATATAATGAATGTTGTTTATGACGAAATAATGATTATTAAGCGTGAAAGTATTCCGTATGTAGAAAGCATTAAAGAACTGTATCTGACAGATTGGAAAATGACGGCTGAGCTTTCGGATAAAAAGCCCGACCCTGATGTAGCTTTTTCATCGACCGATATGAACTCGCTCGAGCCTGTAAGCGTGATAAACGGCGCGCAGGAAAAGTTTTCGGGCAATGAGGGTAAATATGCTCTTTACAGGGCAAGGATCAATATTCCCTGTGAGATCAACGGAAAAAAGCCTGTTTTACATTTTCACAGCATCTGGGGGATTTGCGAAGTCTATATAGACGGTATAAAGCTTGCAGAATGTAATTACGAGTGGCCTTCTGAACTAAACGCAGAACTGAAGGGTTTCATCGGTGAAAAGGAAATAACCGTTATTATAAAAAGCAGAAATTTCGGTGCGGGAATATGCTCGTCTGTTGTTATACGTTAGCGGGATCATATATTTATACATAAGAAGTGAGGAAAGGGTCAAATGAAATTCCGGTTGCTGTGTTTTTTTCTTGTTTTAATAATGAGTATGGGATTGTTCGGATGTAATGAAAAAAAGAAGGGAAATGAGGATGATAATACTTCAATTTCCTCCGCAGCCGCGGCTGGTACTCAGACGGACAATAAGAAAACAGATGTAAAGGTTAAAAATTCAAAAAAGACCAGCAAGACAACTACTACCACGACCGGAACGAGAGAGTATAATCCGACAAAAATCAATACAAATAACCTTATCGGGTACAGCTTTTCGATGAAGGGATTTGACAAGGTCACAAGCATAAAGGATTTTTATAATTATATAGATGAACTTCAAAAGCTTATTACAAATTGCAGTTTCAATATGTCTTTCAGCTATGAGAATATGGATACAGGCGCGTCTGTGAGCTATAACGATACAAACAGATTTGCGACCTGCAGTACTATAAAAACTCCTTTTGTAGCGTCGCTTTTAAAATCGGGTATAGACTTAAATGAAAAGGTCAAAAAAACCACTAATTGGTCGGGAGACTATGGTGTTGTTGCACAGGCTGAGATGGGTACTGAATTTACTGCAAGACAGCTTATAAAATACACAATCCAGCGAAGTGATAATACTGCTTATTACAATCTTGTTAAGCATTTCGGTTATGCACGGTTCAACAGCGATTTATACTCCGTCGGAGCAAACTTTTCTCTTGGCAGCTCGTGGATTTTTACATATTGTACAAGCGCTGATATGCTAAAATGCTATAAGGAAATTTACAAATACGGAGAAAAAACCAAGAGAGGTAAATGGCTGACCGAACTTATGACCGATACTGATGTAAACAGGCAGATAGGAAAAGCTCTTGACAAAAAGTACAAGGTGTCTCAGAAGTACGGTTCTGACTGGAGCGAGCAGCAGTATCATGACTGCGCTATAGTTTATGCCGATTCGCCGTTTGTTCTTTGTATTTTTACAAACCAATATCCCGAAACCGATCAAAGCGATAAGGTGTTTAAAGAAATTGCTGACATTATTGACAGAATCAATAATGTTATATATATTAAATAATTCGGAGGTAATCTAATGGAAGAAATTAAAATGTATTCATTGCATATGGGAAAGGCAAAATGTGCTGTTGATCTGGGCGACGGCTCTGAAAGAGGGGAATATGTAAATCAGGATTATATTCTGAACAGAATGGGCAGACCGCACAGAAGTATCAGTCTGATGTACTGCTACTATCCTCTTGATAAGGAGTGGCCGGGCAGAATTTCAGAGGTTATGAAGGACGCTGATATCTCATTTCAATGGGACTACCCGTATGATGATTATTTTACATATAAGGGTGGACTCGGGGGAACGACCGACGATGAGCCGTTCACTTATATGAGAGATGTTCGCCGTCACGGACAAGACGTTACACTGACCTTAACGATAGACCCTAATATTACAGACGAGCATTTGATTGCGATAGCTGAGGATTTAAAGCCATTCGGAAGAATGTTTCTGAGAATAAATCACGAGGCGACGGGCAACTGGTTCAGCTTTAACAAGAGATGCTCATATCAGGAGGTTGCCGATTTCTATTGCAGATTTAACAGGATTTTGAAAGAACACGCCCCTAATGTTCAGACAATTCTATGCATAGGCGGAATAGAGGATACTAACAAAGAGGAAATAGAGAAAGAGGCTGAATTTACTCAGGCAGTTAAGGAAACCGACATATGGTCGGTAGATAAATATATGGCTCTCCATTGGGGCTGGCCTTATGATGTTGCCGAAAAGGGCGGTAACACTCACAAGAGATATAATGTAGACTCTATTTATGATCTTACAAAAATGTCGTTTGAGAGATTTAAATACTTAAACGGCGGCGTTGAAAAGCCTATGGTTATGAGTGAGTTCAATGCTGACGGAGATGTTACAGGACCTTATGATCAGGCAAAAATGGTCAAGGAGTTCTGTGACAGACTAAAAAGAGAGAATGCAACGTGGTTCAGCGGATTTACATTCTATCAGTTCCGTGACAGGGGACGTTTAGGACTGGAAATTCAAGACCCTAACAATGTAGATGTCGGTATTGAACAGCCTTGTATGAGTACATATAAGGAAATAATACACGATGATTATTTCTATCCGGAAATGACTGTTGGAGATGAGATTTCTCTTCCCTGTACTCTTCGCTGGGGAGGTTCTGAGGACTCAGACGGAATTGCAATACCTCTTCATTTTGAGAAGAATCCGCATTTCTGCGAGCTTGTCTTCGATGCCGATGATGAATCTAATCTTATGTTTGAGCTCAATGGTAAATGGTTTTACAAATCCCCCGAGGCTAAGACTATTGATATGATGAGCGCTTTCTTTGAAAAGCCTCTGAACGGCGAGTGCGATATGACGCTTAAGATCTTTGCGCCTCCGGCAAGCGGTGAAAACGATTTGTCGATAGAGGACGGTCTTTTCAATTCATATACTACAATTAAAAAGCTACCTAAAATAAGAATAAGATTTGAACCTATAGAATAAACCAGCGAACCGCTGGAGGCTCTGCCGCCTTTGAGAAGTAAGATAAATGTTAGAGATTGAGCAACGGCGGGTTTGCATTTGGTTTAAAGGAATAAATTCGACCAGCGAGCCGCTGGAGGCTCTTCCGCCTTTGAGAAGTAAGATAAATATTAGAGGCTGAGCAACGGCGGGTCAGTATTTTTAATAAAGGAAAAATTTGACCAGCGAACCGCTGGGGATTCTGCCGTATCCGTTACCGCCTTTAGGAAGATTTCCTAGGGCGGTTATTTTTGTGTAATGTGTAATTTATTATATAATAAGACAAGCTTTGCTAAAGTTTTTGCAGAAATGTTCTCTGTTAGCCATTTGTTGCAAAGCAGGAAGAATAGTGATATAATATATTATTAATAGCTGAGAAAGGAAAGTTATATGAAACGCTGGGAAATAAAAAAGCCTGATCCTCAAAAGGTTGATGAAATTTTAAAAAAAAGCGATTTAACATCATTGTGCGCTGAAGTTTTAGTGTCAAGAGGTTACGATACTATGGAAATGCTTGTCGATTTTTTCAAAAACGACGAGCTGTCAGACCCTATGCTGTTAAAGGATATGCCGCAGGCAGTTGAGGTTATTTCCCGGGCAATGTATAACGGAGAGCTTATATGCGTGTATGGGGACTATGATTGTGACGGTGTAACTTCTACCACAATTTTGTTGAATTACCTCGATTTCAACGGAGCTAAAACTATGTATTACATTCCCGACCGGGAAGAGGGATACGGTATCAACAAAGCCGCAGTCGATAAGCTCAAGGAGCAGGGAGTTTCTCTAATAATTACCGTAGATAACGGAATTTCAGCAATAGAGGAGTCAAAGTATATAAAAGAGCTTGGAATTAAGCTTGTTATAACCGACCATCACCAGCCGAATGATGAACTTCCCGTAGCTGACGCAGTAGTCAATCCCCATCGTGAGGATTGCCCGTCGCCGTTTAAGGATTTAGCGGGAGTAGGCGTGGTGTTCAAGCTATGCGCTGCGCTTGACGGAGATTACTCTATTGTTTCTGAGCAGTTTTCCGACCTTGTAGCTATTGGAACTATTGCAGATATTGTTCCTCTAAGGGGAGAAAACAGAAGTCTTGTCAAGACGGGATTGAGTATGTTTGAAAACAGCGAGAATTACGGCTTACTATATTTGCTTGAAAAGTGCGGAATAAATAAGAGCAGAGTTACATCAGACTCTGTGGCGTATGGAATTTCTCCTAGGATCAACGCAGCGGGTAGGTTCGGTTCTGCATCAACTGCGGTAGAGGCTCTGATTTCGGAGGATGAAAGCGCAAAATTTGATATTGATAAGCTTATTTTGCTCAATAACCAGAGAAAAGAAACTGAGAGAATTATACTTAAGAGTATTTTTGAATATATAGATTCAAATCCTGATATATTAAATGAAAAGGTGTTGGTAATAAGCGGAAAGGGCTGGCATCACGGGGTAATAGGAATAGTATCTGCGAAATTAACGGAGCTTTACGGAAAGCCCAACTTTATAATTACAGTAGACGATAATGGAATAGGCAGGGGTTCGGCAAGGAGCTTTGAAGGGTTTAATATTTACAAATGTCTTAAATTCTGTGAAGACGCCTTAATTAGATACGGCGGACATAACTGTGCAGGAGGTTTTACGATAAAGGCTGATAAAATACCTCAGTTTTCAAAAATGGTTTCGGCATTTGCTGGGAAATGCGATAGCTTAAGCGGTATGGTAATTACAGCCGATAAGCTGCTCGAGGCTAAGGACTTTGACATTAATATGGCGAATAGCTTAAGTATTCTTGAGCCGTTCGGCGAGGGAAACAAAATGCCGGTATTTGCAATAATAGGCGCTGTTGTCAGAAAGATCATTCCTCTGTCGCAGGGCAAACATACAAAAATAGAATTTTCATATGACGGAATTGTTCAGACTGCGCTTTTGTTTTCAAGACCTGCGTCAATGCTTTCGTTTAATGCGGGAGATAAGATTGATATGCTTGTAAATATGGCGGTTACTGAGTATAACGGAAAAAATCAGTTATCTGTAAAGGTTGTTGATTACAGAAATCACGGTGTTTCGGCAAATAAATATTTTGCGGCAAAATTCTGTTACGAGGCATATAAAAGGGGTGAACCTGTGCCTGTAAATGTCGTTCACCGAGTAAAGCCGTCAAGAGATGAGCTGGTAAGGATTTATAAATACATTAAGGCTATAAAACGCGTGTCTATTGATAAACTGTTTATGAAATTCAATACGCAGTCGATGAATTATTTTAAACTCCGCATATGCTTAGACGCATTTAACGAGCTGGGATTGATAAAGCTTATAGCGTCGAGACAGGAGGTACATATAGTTGAAGTGTCAAAAAAGGTTGATCTTTCTGAATCGACTGTATTGAATAAAATATATTCTTTATAATTTTAAAATACAAGTACTGAGGTGAACTATGGCTAATTCAAAAAACTATTCAATTGATCTTCTGATAGAAAAAATAACCAGCGAGGATAAAAAGTATGATCTGGATAAAATCACGCGCGCATACGAGCTTGCTGAGAAAAGCCATGAGGGTCAGATGCGCGATTCGGGTGAGCCTTATATAACTCACCCTATTGCTGTTGCTCTGATAGCTATTGACCTCGGAATGGATACAGATTCTATTTCGGCAGCGCTTTTGCACGATGTTGTAGAGGATACGGATATCACTATCGAACAGGTTAGAAGCGAGCTTGGTCCTGACGTCGCTATGCTTGTAGACGGTCTGACAAAGCTGAGAAAGATTCCTCTTGCGACAAAAGAGGAGCAGCAGGCAGAGAATGTGCGAAAGATAATTCTTGCAACAAGCCAGGATATAAGAGTTATTATTATAAAGCTGTGCGACAGACTTCATAATATGCGCACTCTGCAATACAGAACTGACGCTAAGAGAAGAACTACTGCTCTTGAAACTATGAACATATATGCGCCTATAGCTCACAGGCTGGGAATACAGTCAATAAAAGAGGAAATAGAGGATCTTTCATTTCAGTATCTGGATCCGTATGCCTATGAGGAAATAGACAAACAGATGAATATGCGCAAGGAAAAGCGTGTGGAGCTCATTGAAAAGATAAAGGATAAAATAAGGGCAAGGCTTAGCGCTGAGTTTGACCCTGTTCCCGAAATTGAGGGAAGAGTAAAAAGCAACTACGGCATTTACAAAAAGATATTCCGGGACGGAAAGGATATAGATCAGATTTACGATAAGTACGCGGTGAGGATTATTGTAAATACAGTTACAGAGTGTTACGGCGTTCTGGGAATAATCCACGAGATGTTCAATCCTATCCCTAACAGATTCAAGGACTATATTTCTACGCCTAAACCCAACATGTATCAGTCGCTGCACACAACGGTTATCGGACGGGAGGGCATACCATTTGAGGTTCAGATAAGAACATGGGATATGCATCATACCGCTGAATACGGAATTGCCGCACATTGGAAATACAAAGAGGGAATTACTAAAAAGGATAAAAACGACGAGCGTCTTGCGTGGATAAGAAAAATTCTGGAGACTCAGAAGGAAGCCGACGACGTTGAGGAGATCGTGAGAACGATTAAAAACGATCTTGCTCCAGAAGACGTTTTTGCCTATACACCGAAGGGAGATATGATCTCTCTGCCTGTTGATTCTACAGTAATTGACTTTGCGTATGCTATTCACACGCAGGTAGGCCACAAAATGATAGGCGCTAAGGCTGACAATAAAATGGTTTCTATCGACCATAAAATTCAGACAGGCGAAATTATAGAGATATTGACCTCCAACAATGAGAATCACGGACCCAGCAGGTCGTGGCTCGATATAGCAAAGACGAACGATGCAAAGTCAAAAATACGCTCTTGGTTTAAGAAAGAACGTCGTGAGGAGAATATCATTGAGGGTAAAGCAGAGCTTGAGCGTGAGTTCAAGAGAAATTTCATTCATGTGCCAGAGAACGATTTAGAGGAATTTCTTGCTGCCGATATGAAACGTCATAACTGCGACAGTCTGGACAGCTTTTATGCGGCAATCGGATACGGCGGAGTTCAGTTGCACAAGGTTATAAGGAGATTAAAGGACGAATACACGAAGAAATATGCAAAGCCTTCTGATATTGACAAATCGTCTATTGATGTTCAAAACGACGCCGGCAAGAGCAACTCATCGGGTGTAATCGTTGACGGAATAAGCGATTGTCTGGTTAAGTTTGCTGCCTGCTGTTCGCCGCTGCCGGGAGACGATATTGTGGGCTTTATAACCAAAGGACATGGGATTTCCGTTCACAAGAGAGATTGTGTGAATTTCATAAATCAGACCAAGGCGGAGGAAAACAAGCATAGATGGGTTTCTGTGCATTGGGCAGAGGAGAGAAACACATCATACTTTAGAGCGACGCTTGATTTGGTCGCGTATAACAGAATGGGTCTGCTTGCGGATATTTCAAACGTTCTGGCGGCTATAAAAATACCTATGCACGAGGCTGCGGCAAGGGAGCTTAAAAACGGCAATGCAAATGTAATTGTCACTATTAGTGTTGCAGGAAAAGAGCAGCTCGAAAATGTAATATCAAGGCTTATGAAAATCGATAGTATTATTTCTGTTGACAGAACGGGTAAATAACTAAATAACAAGAGCTGCGTTGTATCATCTGCTGTCAATATTAGCTTTTTTCAATGATAAATATTGCATAATGGCAGGCGTTATATTGCTTAGTCTTTCCAATATTTTCAGTATATCTGCAATATTTTTACCTAATAAATATCTAATTAATAAGCTGCAAAGGAGATAAAACAATGAAAATAATAAAGCTAAAACCGCTGAGTGAAATTGGTACTAATTCGTATATTGTTGAAACTGAAAGTAAAAATGCTGTTTTGATTGACGCACCTGCTGACGCGGATTATATAATTTCTCAGCTGAGGGAATACGGACTTAACCTGAAAAAGATATTGCTTACGCACGGGCATATTGACCA
>CANRKQ010000005.1 GCA_947631265.1 uncultured Clostridia bacterium
AAAACGATAATGACCTCTCGCCGTTTGGCGGGAGGTCATTTTAGTTTATTTTGCTTTTTTCTTATTGTAATACTATTTTTCATCATTTTCGGTTGTTTTGTTTATATTATCTACTGCATAATTTAAACATTGTATTACTAACTGATTAAGAGATAAATTGTTCTTATATGCTAGAGCGTCTATTTTTTTCACAAGTTCTTCTGGTAATCTAAAATAAGTTTACAATATTGTAAGTTTATTTCAGAACCAAGCCTTGATATGCTTGTAAAAATGTCTCACTATTTTAACAAATCAATACACTTTCTTATAACAGGAAAAGAATTCTCAAATAATGATAATAAGGCATAAAAAATTAATCCGGATATCAAAACGATATCCGGATTTTATGTTTGTCAACGTAAGCATTAACCTTTAACTTTTTAATGTTTACAATTATCTTAATTTTATTCGTATTTTTTGAACACCGCCTGCATATGGGGCAATTTCATACGGATTAAATATAACATACATATAGCTGTCTTTCAAATAATAATTATAATCTTTAAGCCACTGATTTTTTACAGTTTGTAGTGCATCTTCAAAATAATTATCCGGATAGGCTTCTATTTTTCGCCTAAACTTTGAAACTATTTTAGATTTAATCTTGGTTTTGTATTTACTCACTTTAGAAATATTAATTCGTTTACCAGTTTTTAAATTGAATGTATAACCTTTGATCAAATTGATTCCGTGTGCTCCGCCTGTATAATCATCATAAGTTTCTTTTATAGAAACAATATTTCCTTTATTATATGTCAATTTTAATATTGATCTAACATGATAACTCTCTGAGTCCGGTGCAATATCTTTTGCATAATTTAAAATGTTTGAAACATATTCCGACTGTATTTTCTTCAAATAGTTATTTATTTTTTTATAAGATTTTTTATTTCCTTTTATTATAGGTCTTTTTAATGTTATTTTACATATTTGCTTACCACTATCCGAATAATAAGTTTTGTTGAAAGATTTGTAACTAACCGCCGCATCACTTGCCGAAGCATTAACTGTCGGCAAAACTCCTGTTAAGCTGATAATCATTATTAATGTTGTAATTAAACTGAAAATTCTTTTTTGCATTAAAAATTCCTCCAGTGCATTTGATATTGTATGGTAATTAATATCAACGTTAATTAAATTTCCTATAATTATTATATCCTTGGGAAAATATCAAATACAATAACAAAGAAATTACATTTTTCATCAAAATAATTACAATAGTAACAAAATAATTACAATTACAAAATTAATCCGGATACCATTTGATATCCGGATTTTTTCTGTTTTTTGTTTATTAAGCCTTCGATACTCGCCGTTGCTTCCCATTTTCTCTTATGCAAAGTAAAGCCTGCCGTTGTACAAAATAAACACATTGTGCTAACTTTCCAAAGGCAGAGAGCGTGCATGGCTCAGACCTGCCAATTAATAGGCTCTTGACCTGTTGAGATTAAAAACTGATTGACCTTTGAAAAATGTCTGCACCCGAAAAAGCCGTTAAACGCAGAAAGAGGACTCGGGTGCGCAGCCTCGAATACTCTATGTACAGGGTTTGTTATAAGTGCTTTTTTTGCTCTGGCATTTCCGCCCCATAGTATAAACGCAATTGGCTTATTTCGTTGGTTGAGCTTTCTTACAACCTCGTCGGTTAGGATTTCCCAGCCCATACCCTTATGACTGTTCGCCTGTCCCTCGCGAACGGTAAGAACTGTGTTCATAAGTAAAACGCCCTGCTTTGCCCAAGCGGTGAGCGTTCCGTTTTTCGGCATGGTGCATCCCAGATCGGCATTAAGCTCCTTAAAAATGTTTTTAAGCGACGGCGGAAAAGGCACTCCCTCCTTAACTGAGAAACAAAGCCCGTGAGCCTGTCCTGCACCGTGATAAGGATCCTGACCCAAAATAACCGCCTTTACATCGCTGTATGACGTGTATTTAAGCGCATTGAAAATATCATACATATTCGGATATATGGTTCTTGTTGCATATTCACGCTTTAAAAACTCCCTGAGTTTCAGATAGTATTCCTTTTTAAATTCGTCCTTGAGAATTTCGTCCCACTCATTTCCTATGTTTACCATTGTACCCTCCGTTTACATTGAACCTACAGCGCCCTCATAAACTGCCGCTGCAACTATTCCGATAACCATTACAGCCACCACCGCAAGCACTGTAATTCGCATTATAAGGCTTTTCTTTTCATTGTTTTTCATATAAATTTCCTCCGTATTTATGCTAAAATTATTTATTGTTTTTCATCATCAGCAGACTTGTCAACCTCCTTTGTATTTTTCTTTATATCCTCAGCCATAGCCTTGAAAATTTCATATGCCTTGTCGTAATTTTCCTGCATATCTTCCTTGCTGTCTTTAAGAGTTTTAATAGGTTTTCTCATACCTAGATAAATATCCTGTGGATAATTTGTGTGATACTTAAACACATCTTCTATATAATCGCCTTTTAAAGACAACCCTTTATTAGTCACAAACTTATTGTCAGCAAAATCAGACGATACATCAGACAGCAGATTATCGCTTTCATTGTAGCTGTAAATGTCAGTATCGGTTTTATCGTCAGTTAAAATGAATATTATCTCGCCTGTCTGCATATTAGCAAGATAAACCTCCTGATACTTCTGGATCTGAACATAATCATCGGTATCTTCTGTTAGCGGCGCGGAAAGTATCTGAACATTCACCTGACCGTCTCCGTTTATATCGGGACAAAACTTTTCAAAATAAGCTTCTGTCTCTTCAGTTCTGTTTACAAGACCGTTATTTACAGTCATCATAACCTTGATATCAGGCTTGATTCTTGAAAGGCTGTCATAGGTAATATAAGATACAACGGCAATGGCAAATATAATCAAAATTATAATGATCTTATTATGCCACCAGAAGTTTTTCAGCCACTCTTTTTTACTTAGCTTAATTACTTCCGGAGTTTCTTCTTTTATAATCTCGCTTTCGTCGATCACTCCGCTTTTCAGCTTTACAAGCTCGATCTTTTCATTGCCGAGCTGTTTTTCATAATCTCTGCGTTCCTGCTCCTTGTGCTCGTTATATTCCAAAAGCTCCCTTTGATAGCGCTCATAAGCCTTTTCCTCGTCCTCAAAACGCTTGCGCTCGTAATCATAATCATCTTCAGGAATAAGACTTTTATCAAAAACAGCGTCTATCTTCTCGGCTCTTTCTCTATTGAGATTATCTTTTTGATTGTCCTTCTTATTGCTCATACGGTTCACATCCTTTCAAAAAACCTTAACATATCAATGGTAGTATACCGCCTAATTATGAACTGGTAATTAATTTTGAGCAGATTAGCTTGTTCTTTTTTGAATGAAGTGAAAAAAATCAATAATCGTGCTATAATATAAGAATACTTACAGTTGGAGATATAAATATGAAAAATAAAACAGACTTCAGCTTTGATGACGCAATTAATTATATAATGAGCTTTTCGCGTCTTGGAAAAAAGGTCAGCGACCTTTCCCGAGTTGAAAGACTTCTTAATATGATTGATAATCCGCAAAACTCGCTTGAATTTATCCATATTGCCGGAACAAACGGAAAAGGCTCAGTATCCGAAATGCTGAGTGAGATTCTCTGCGATGCAGGGGTTAAAACGGGCATTTTCACATCTCCGTATATTGTTGAATTTCGTGACAGAATACGCCTTATGGGAAAGAAGATTCCAAAAAACGAGCTTGCTAAAACATGCTGTTATATCAAAACAAAGCTAAATAATTTATCAGACGAAAAGGATTTTTCGGGCTTTGAAATAACTATGGCAATTGCTCTTGTGTATTTTAAAAACTCGGGCTGTGACGTTGTAGTTTTTGAAACAGGTCTGGGCGGTCTTTTAGACTGCACAAATGTTATACAAAGGCCTCTCGTATCTGTTATAACCTCAATCTCGCACGACCATACCGAAATACTCGGCAAGACTATTCGCAAAATTGCAGAGCAGAAAGCAGGTATTATAAAAAGCGGATACCCCGCAGTTTTGTCGATAAACAATCCTTCTGACGCAGTAGAAACAGTTTCAGAAACAGCAAAGAAAAAATGCTCAGAGCTTATTATTCCCGACAGCTCAAGACTTGAAATAATAAGCGCTCGTCTTGGAGATACCTCATTTGTATATAAGGGCGTTCCTTACACTCTTACAATGAGCGGAGAGCATCAAATAATTAATGCTCTTTCCGCCATAGAAACTGCTGAACTTCTCAAAAATAAATTCAAAATAACAGTACAGAATATCCAGACAGGTCTTAGAAAGGCTTTTGTTATCGGCAGAACAGAGATTTTGGCATCTCCCTTAAAAAACGACAGTCACTACGTTATTTTAGACGGAAGTCACAACAGCGGAGGAATAGCAGCGCTTGCAGATCTGCTCAGAGAAATTCCAAAGCCAGTCACTGCCATTGTAGGCTCGCTTAAAAGCAAGAATGTACGGGATTCTCTGCCAAAACTTTTTAACTCGGTAAACAAAATCATCTGCGTTGATGATTTCACATCAGACACAATTCCAAAGCAGGAGCTATGTGATATTCTAAACGAAGAATACTTTAAGCGTCTTTCAGTTAGCAGCAGCAAAGCGATTGCACTTTGCGGTAAAGACACTAAATCAGAATACAAAAAAGCAATGTCGGGGCAATATCAAAACACAGTTATCTGCGGAACGCTCTACTTAGTTTCATATATAAAGAACATATAAAAACGGCTGACGAATTTTATCAGCCGTTTATTTATGAACATATTATTTCTCTAAATATTTTTCCCTTATATTTATATAGGTTTCCATAAGTTCAACCGCACCTTCTATTCCTATTTTTGAGGAGTTAATGCAAAGGTCGTAGTTTTTTGCCTCTCCCCACTTCATATCAGAATAGTAGTTATAGTAGTTTGCTCTGTTTTTATCTGTTTTTTTGATAAAATCCCGCACCTTATCCTTTTCGATGTCATAGCGTTCTAAAATTCTTTTTTTCTTGCTTTGCATATCGGCGTTGATAAAGAAGTTAATAACATTTTTTTGTTCTTTTAACACATAGTCTGCGCATCTTCCCACAATCACACAAGGACCCTGCTCCGCTATTTTCTTTATAGTATCAAACTGTGCCAAAAACAGCTTGTGATTAAGGGGCATATCAGGGTGTATTTTTCCGTCAGAGCTAGTAGGATAGGTTCCCATAACCAATGAAAATAGAAGGCTGTTTGAATGTGATTCATCATTTCTGTAAAAAAGCTCCTCACAAATTCCGCTTTCCTTAGACGCAATCTCAAGCAGCTTTTTATCATAAAACGGAATGTTAAGTTTCTCAGATAGCTTTTTCCCTATTTCACGTCCGCCGCTGCCGAATTCTCTGCTTATAGTAATAATTGATCTCACAACAAAAAACCTCCTTCCAACAGTTATGCTTTTATATTTGTTGTTAAGATTAGTATAACACATTTTTTTATAATTTCCACTACTTTTTTAGACAATTTTACATAAAATTCTTTGTGCAATTAGTCAAACAAATTCTGAATACATTTGATTTAGACGGGTAAAATATATGCAATCAATAAATTAAAAAGGTTGTGTAATTATGAATCTAAGCCAAGCACAATATAGCGAATTATACAAAAAAGCGTCAACGGGAACAAAATGGTGGATAACAATACCTAAGGCATTTGTCATAGGCGGCTTAATATGCACCTTAGGAGAAGCATTGTTAAATCTGTATGAGTATTTTGGTCTGAGCAAGGACAACACAGCAATGCTCACGTCAATAACGCTGATTTTTTTATCTGCGCTATTCACAGGTCTCGGTCTTTATCAAAAGCTTGCAAAGCACGGCGGCGCAGGAACTCTCGTGCCTATTACCGGTTTTGCGAACTCGGTTGTCGCCCCTGCGATCGAATTTAAAACCGAGGGAATGATTTTAGGTCTGGGAGCAAAAATATTCATAATCTCAGGTCCTGTAATTTTATACGGAACATTAGCGTCAATGATTTACGGATTGATTTACTATATATGCACAAAGCTGTTTTGATAATTTTAGGGCATAATCCTTAATCATCGTACAGCATAAATGTCAGAACTTAATAATTGAAATAATTGAAATGTTCATCTCAATATGATATAATATGCACGAGGTGATGCTAATGCTTTCTGAAATTCTGTCTCGTAAAGAATGTTCAGAGTGCAAAATTTGCTGTGAGTTTGACGACAATGATTTGTGGGAAACTCCTATCATATATAATGATTGCATTGAAAATGTTCTTAGTGTAAATCCGGCACAGCAATTTATAGAAAACGAGCTTTACGGTAATAAATTCAAGGTTTTAAAATTAAATAAGGAAAACGAAATATATCCCTGCACTATGCTTGACAGGTCAAGGGGATGTATGCTAGAACCTGAAAACAAGCCTTTCGACTGCAAGATATGGCCTCTAAGAGTTATGAAAAAAGATGGGAAAACAGTTATTGCACTTTCGCCTGTATGTCCTGTCACGGCGAAAAAACCTATAGATAAAATAATGCATACAGCCAAAGAATTGGCTGACGTAATTTTTTCTCAGGCGAAACTGCACCCTGAAATAATAAAGGATTATATTGACGGATATAAAGTTTTAATAGAAGAATAGTAAAAACCGATGAACTGTGATTTTTCTATGCGGGTTCATCGGTTTTTGATTTTACATATAAAAACCTCCCTTGACAATCAAGGGAGGTAAATATTTATGTTATTTTTTCTTTCCGGCAGACGCCTGAGCCAAAAGCTTTTTCTTTCTGTGTTCCTGCCAGCACACCCAAAGTGTAGGAGCAATACAGTTAGAAGAATAAACTCCGGCAAGCATTCCTATGATCAGAGGGAACGCAAAGCTGAGAATTGAAGAAACGCCGGCTATAATACATACTATACAAACAATAGCCATTGCCAAAATAGTTGTGACGTTTGTGTGTATTGAACGTCCGATTGTTTGAGTAACCGACAGATTAACAAGCTCGTCAACTTCAGCTTTTCTTCCGTAAATCTTCTTATTTTCACGGATACGGTCGTAGATAATGATAGTTGCGTTGATCGAATATCCCAGAATTGTCAAAAGAACAGCCATAAAGTTAGCGTCAATATCAAATCCGCAGATAACAAAGCATCCGAATACCATTAACATATCATGTACAAGTGCGACAACTGCCATACATCCGGCTGAAATACCTCCGATTTTCCTGAATCGGAAACCAATATAGATTATCATTACGATTACAGAGAATATTACGGCAACCAGACATTTGATAAAGAACTCCTTACCGTTTGAAGGCGAAACGTCGTTTGAACCGTAAACCTCAAGATTGTTGTCCTTTAACTCACTCTGAAGTGAATCTGTAAGCTTAGTCTGAATTGAGTTTGTAAGTCCCTTTTCAGACGCAAACGAAAGCGTTACCGTTTTTGACGAGTCTGCCATACTTTCACCTGTAGTGACAACGGCTCTTTCCCCTATTGCCTCATCAACTATTTCTTCTACCCGCGACGTGTCTATTTCACCCGTATAAGAATAGGTTATCTCTGTTCCACCCTTGAACTGAATTGCAAGATTCAGCCGTCCGCAAAGAGCAACAATTATGGATATAACTATAAGCGTTACTGATACAATATAAAATATCTTTCTGTGTCCGCAAACGTTAATCGGCTTTTTGGTTTCCTGTGTGTTTTCATCCTTTACAGCTTGTTCTGCAGGAATTGCTGTTTTCTTCTTAGTCATGCTTAGCACCTCCGTAAAGTCTTGGATTTTTGAAACACTTGAACTTTGAAAGTGACGAAAGCATTAATCTTGAGGCAAATATTCCGAATACAAAGTTCAGAATAATTCCGACAAGCAATGTGTAACCAAGTGAATAAATTGTTCCGGCTGTTGCTGCTCCGAACGGGAAGAAGATGAAGTTTAACATCTTTGCAAACAAGCTGTCGGTAGGTCCGAAAGCTCCCATCAAGATAACAGCTACAAAAACAACCGTTATGTTACTGTCGAATACAGCCGACCATGCTCTCTTGTAACCTACTTCGATAGCGCCGTTCAGCGTTTTTCCGTTGTTTAGCTCTTCCTTAATTCTTTCAAACGAAACTACGTTAGCGTCAACGCCCATTCCGACAGCAAGGATAATACCCGCAATACCCGGAATCGTAAGTGTAAAGCTTTCAATGCTCGGCAAGAAGCCTGATATAGCAGCTATCGTACATACAACTTGTCCTACAAGAGCTATTGATGCAACTGCGCCTGCCAATCTGTAAATGAAAATCATATACAGACATATCAGTACAAATGCGATTACTCCTGCAACGAGCATAGCGTTCAAAGCGCCGGTTCCGAGAGTAGGAGAAATAATGTCCGTACTCGTTGCCTCAAGCTTGAACGGAAGTGATCCCGCATTGATTTTATCTGCCAGAGCCTTTGCGCTTTCGTAAGTGAAATCGCCCTCGATAATGCACTTGCCGTCTGTAATTGCTGTGTTTACCGACGGAGCGGAAATACAATCATCGTCCATATAAATGGAAATATATCCGTTTCCTGCAAGCTCGGTAGTAGCCTCGGCGAATGCCCTTTTACCGATGTCATTAAACTCAAGACTTACAACATTTTCTGTTGTATTGTTCTCGGTCTGCTGAATAGTTGCCTCAGCCTTAGTTACCTGGTCACCTGTGAGAATTACTTCACCGTTTATATCCTCCTGACCCTTTTTAAAGCTGAGAATTGCTGTTTCGCCTAATTCTTTTACGGCAGCCTCAGGATCAAAGCTTGTATCTCCTGCCTGCCAAGGAAAGCTGACTACAGTTCTTGAGTTATTATAGTCAACGTAAACCTCACTATCTGTGATGTTCAGGCTGACAAGTCTCTGCTCAATAACAGATTTAGCAGCATCCATGTTTGTTTCGGTAGCATTATATCCGTCGGCAGGTTCAAAGGTAGCGTTTACTCCGCCCCGAATATCAATTCCCCATCTGATTTCATCTACGCCCTTAATATATGAGGTTCTTGTATCGCCGTATTGTGAATGGATACCAAAAAACGTAAGGTAGCCGATCACAACAATCACTGCAACAACCACAAAGAATACGGGCTTTTTTACTTTTCGCACTGTTCGTCCTCCTAGTATGTAAAATTGTAAAATTGCGGTCGAAATCGCAAAAATATTCACGAAGTAATTATAACTAAATTATTTCGGCTTGTCAAGTGGTGGAAACAATATTCTTATAAAATTTCCAAAAAAGCCCTAAGCCTTTAAAGGAATAGGGCTTTTGATGGAAACTTTCTGATAAGTTTTTCATAATAAGAATTAATTGAATAAAAGAATTTATGTTACTCTTCCATTTGCTTACCTAAAAACATTGCCGCAGCTTTTGTAAGAATAAGTTTACTTTGGTCGCCCTTTGCGTTGTCGTCGCTTGCAAGCAGAGCAACAGCGCCGGTAACAGTACCCTCCGAGATAATAGGCGATATAGCCAGAGCCTTCTTAGAAACACCTTCAATCGGCATAACAGGCGTTTCGCCGTCTTCATAGGTAAACGATTTACCGCTTTGGAAAAAATCCTCAAGAGCCTGAGACACTCTTCGCTCAGAATACTCTTTTTTACCCTGTCCCGAAACCGCTACTACATGGTCGCGGTCAAAAACAACGACTGTTCCTCCGTCAAGCTTATGGATTACGTCTGCCGCCTGAGTTGCCGATTCACTTAGCTCGTGAACGGGCGAATACTTTCTGAAAATAACATTTCCGTCGTTATCAGTATAAATTTCAAGCGGACTTCCCTCTCTTATCCTTAATGTTCTTCTTATTTCCTTTGGAATAACAACTCTTCCAAGATCATCAATTCTTCTTACTATTCCGGTAGCTTTCATTTTTATTTCCTCCAATTTTTTTATTCAAAGTCACGATAGTTATATTGTTTACATAAAACAAAAATTTATACTATTTTTTTGAACTCTAAATTTGTTTTTGTGATTTATCCGCAAAGATACTAAACAATAACAAATTTATAAAATCCTGCATTAAACAATCATCATTCAAATATATTATTATTTATAAATTAAAATTTATAATTGCCAGAATTTAAAGCAAAAAGCCCGAGCCGTTAAGCTCGGACTTTAAAATCTTTTTTATTATTATTTATTCTGTTTTTTCTTTTTCAACCTGCGTTTCTGCCTGCATATTCTTCTGTTCCAAAAGCAAATCGCGTATCTCGGTCAACAGCGATATGTCTGTTACGACAGGCTCGCTCTCCTCTTCCTTAGGCTTGTCCTCTATCTTTTTGCCAAACTCCTGAGCCTTGTTTACAGCCTTAACAATCAGAAAAACAGTAAACGATATAAGCAAAAAGCTGACAATTGCGTTGATAAAGCTGCCTATTCCAAATCCTCCCGGAGCCCATTCTGCAAACTTTTCTATACCAGCCTCTCTTAACACGACCCCAATAACAGGCGTCAGAATATCTCCTACTAAAGATGTAACGATGGCGGTAAATGCAGAACCTATGATCAAACCTACCGCAAGGTCGAGAACATTTCCCCTGGAAATGAACTCCTTAAACTCGGCAATAAAGCCTTTTTTCTTTTCCATACAAATTACCATACCTTTCAAAGAACTTGAGCCGGTTTCTATAATTAAAAAAAATACGGAAATACCTAAACATTTGCTTAACCTTTTTTAATTTATTCTTATATTCCGGCGGCATAGACCAAATGCGCGTGAAAAGTGTATTCACGCTAAAATCTACTATATTTAAAGATTTCTTCGGTAATTATAACATATATTTTTCGCCTTATCAACAAAATAACTGACAACATTTTATTTTTTTATTTATTTTTACATATTATTTTCAGTAAGTTTTTCTTCTTGCTTTTTTATATAAGAAGTAGTATAATAAATTGAAATATGAATAAAGGGATGATGAAACGTGCTGCGCAATTTAATACCTGAACAATTTGTAAACATTTATTACGGAATCCTGATTCTTGCAAGCTTTTTTATAACCCTTTGCGGTATAAAGCTGTTTCGCGTATTTCTGCCAAAGGATCAGGGACGTGAATTTGCAGTAAACGGAAAGCTTTCGGAGGGAAAACCGCGCGGCGCGGGTATTATTCTGGTAATAGCGTTTATATTATCATCGGTATTGTTTGTTCCGCTTAACTCAGAGCTTATTATTTATCTTGCCCTGATTTTTATAGAAATGATGAGCGGATATTTAGACGACAGTTCAAAAGTGCCTTGGGGCGAATACAAAAAAGGTATTATCGACCTTGTTGTTTCAATAGGCATTTCCATTACATACTACGCATTTAACGGCAGCGTGATCAACTTTGCTATGCTCGGAATAAAGGGTGTTAAAATCCCTGCGGTAATATTTATTATTCTGGGAGTAATTCTAGTCTGGGCATCTATAAATGTTACAAACTGCTCCGACGGTGTAGACGGACTTTGCGGAAGTGTTTCGACAATTTCTCTTTTTACCGCATATATTATGCTTTTCTTACTGGGAAAAGATCAAAATTTCAGTTCTATGCTGCTTATAATGATAATAACCGTTTTAACATATCTTTGGTTCAATGCGTCTCCAAGCAAGCTGCTTATGGGAGATGCAGGCTCAAGGGCGCTGGGTGTAATTCTGGCAATTGCATTTTTGCAGACAGGCTCGCCGTTTACGTTTATATTTGCAGCGTTTATTCTTATACTCGACGGTGGACTAGGCTTAATTAAGGTCAGCGCTATCAGATATTTAAAGCTTAAAAATTTTATGAAGAATACAAGAACGCCTATCCACGACCATATGAGAAAAATCAAGGGCTGGAGCGATACACAGGTTGTATTCAGATTCAGCATATTGCAGATTGTCATTTCATTGGTTGTGACTGCGCTTGCTCTTAGATTTTAGTTGTACTTTTAGGGGGATATTTAATTGTTAGGATATTATAATTACTCGGTAATAGTTACCTACATCGGACTTGCCTCATCGATTTTGGGTATTACACAGGTTATTGAGGCGTATTCCGGACACGGCGACTACTCATTAGCTTTTCTGTGCTTGCTTTTTTCAGGACTTTGCGATATGTTCGACGGAAAAATTGCCAGAAAGATGAAGAACCGCACCGATCGGGAAAAGGTTTTCGGCATACAGATCGATTCTCTTTGCGACCTAGTTTGCTTCGGAGTATTTCCGGCAATACTGGGCTATTCATTCGGCTTTAACTATGGACTGGGACTTGCCGCAGCATATTGTATAATCCAGGGCGCCGTAATAAGACTGGGCTTTTTCAATGTTATGGAGCAGGAAAGGCAAAAGGAAACTGATGAGAACAGAGTCGAATACAGGGGACTTCCAGTAACGTCGGTTGCGATTATTCTTCCTATAATCTATCTCGGAAAATCTTTTGTCGGAGCTAATCTTTTCCCATATATTTTTCAGGTGTTTATGATTTTGACAGGTGTTTTGTTCCTGTTGAAATTCAAGGTAAAAAAGCCGCATATCAAGGGTATGCTAATTCTATTCACAATAGGGATTCTAATACTGATAGGATTTATCAGAGGGCAGCTTAAGTAGGTTACATATTTAATTACAATAGAGGTTTTTATGAAGTACAGAGATTTAAACGGAAATGAATTTAATGTCAGCACCCTTCAGGATAAGCTTTTAAGGCATATATACTCATCACCAGTAGGCAGAGCGTTAATAAAGCCGCTGACATTTGACGTTGTATCTTTTATAGCAGGCGCTTTTTTAAATTCGCGTTTGTCACGAATATTCATAAGACCTTTTATAAAAAGCAACCATATTGATATGAGCATATATGAAAAGGGTCGGCTTTTTACCGCCGGTGAAAATATCAACAGCCGTATGCGCAGCAGGTATTATGGATACACTTCTTACAATGACTTCTTTACTAGAAGAATAAAAGCGACTGAGCGAGTTATCGGCAGCAGCGAAATTATTTCGCCAAGTGATGGAAAGGTTTCTGCCTATAAGATTTCAGATAATACTGAATTTGAAATTAAAAACTCTGTGTACTCTATAGCCTCAATACTGAAAAGCAAAGTGCTTGCAGAAAAGTTCAAAGGCGGATATGCTGTTGTAATAAGACTGTCGGTTGATGATTACCACAGATATTGCTATTGCGCAGACGGCAGAAAATCGCAAAACAGACGTATAAACGGAATTCTTCATACGGTAAATCCTGCGGCATTTGAAAGCGTCAAGGTTTTTAAGGAGAACTCAAGAGAGTACTGCTTGATCAGCACAGGAAAGGATATTGTCATTCAGATGGAGGTTGGCGCTTTGATGGTAGGTCGTATCTCCAACAGAGAAAAATATCCTTGTGCAGTTTCTAAAGGAGAGGAAAAGGGCTTTTTTGAATTTGGCGGTTCGACCATAGTGTTGCTTATTCAAAAGGGCAGAAAACTTTGCCATGACTTTTTGAAAAACACAGAGGAAGGCTTTGAAACTACTGTTAAACAGGGCGAAAATATTGCTAATTAAAAGTATATTTAACTGCAAACAGTATAAATTATTTATTATTAAGCTTAATAAGGATCGGATAAATAATGAATATTCAGGATTACGAAAAATTTGACAGAGAAAATGCATATTACGGCAATGATTTAGGAGCGTTAATTATTGATGATAAAACTCAATTCAAAGTATGGGCGCCTAATTCATCAGCCGTTTTTTTAAATCTATACAGCGAGGGCGAGGGCAATAATCTTATTGAGAGTATACCTATGCAAAGACTTGAAAAGGGTGTATGGTCGCTTATAGTTTCAAAAAACTTAGACGGACGCTTTTACACCTATACATTTGAATATGACGGACAGCGCATAGAAACAATAGACATATATGCTAAGGCTTGCGGCATTAACGGCGACCGAGGCGCTGTAATTGATTTTAAAACTACCGATCCTGACAATTGGGAAAATGTCAGATCACCCAAGTGCAAAAGCCCCTGCGACGCGATTATTTACGAAACGAACGTAAGGGATTTTTCAATAGATAAAACAAGCGGAGTAACTGAGAAAAACCGAGGTAAGTTTTTGGCTTTCACCGAAAGCGGAACATCTTATAACGGTACAAAAACCTGTCTTGAGCATTTAAAATCTCTTGGAATTACTCATATACACCTGCTGCCTGTATTTGATTTTGCAACTATAGACGAGAAAATCCCCATCACTGAAAATAAAAACTACAACTGGGGCTACGACCCGAAAAATTATAATTGTTTAGAGGGTTCATATTCAACAAACCCCTATGATCCGAAAACCAGAATAGTAGAATTTAAAAAGCTTGTTCAAACACTTCACGAAAATAATATAGGGGTAATAATGGATGTGGTCTATAACCATACATATGAAAGTGAAAAATCCTCCTTTCATAAGACATTTCCCTTTTATTATCACAGAACCTCGCACAATTGGTTTTCAAACGGTTCCGGCTGCGGTAATGAATTGGCGTCTGAACGTGCTATGGTAAGAAAATTTATTTTAGATTCTGTTGAATTCTGGGCAAAAGAGTATAAAATAGACGGCTTTAGATTTGACCTTATGGGTCTTATAGATATAGAAACTGTAAACTTAATAAGAGACAAGCTGACTGAAATCAATCCGCAGATACTGATGTACGGAGAAGGCTGGACAGGAGGGGAATCTCCTTATTCTTCTCAAAAGCTTGCATACAAGTGGAACTCTTACCAATTTGCAAGAGTAGGTTTGTTTAACGATAATCTGCGTGACGCCGTAAAGGGCGCTGTTTTTAATATTTATGACAAGGGTTTCGTTAGCGGAAACTTAAATGCTGTAAATATCATAAAACGGGGACTTGTCGGAAGTATTCCGCACAGCCAGCTAAATGAAAACTATGAGGCTTGCTTTGCATATAATCCAACCCAGACCGTAAACTACTGCGAGGCACATGATAATCACACTCTTTGGGATAAGCTTACAGTCAGCTCTGAGCAGTATACCTTGGAGCAGCGAATTAAAATGGATAAGCTCTGTGCAGCCATTGTCATACTGGCACAGGGTATTCCGTTTTTAGAGCTTGGTCAGGATTTTCTGCGCTCTAAGCCAATGTCAGCAAGCGGCAAAGAAACTCTTGAGAGCAAGTATAACCCATTTAACGGCAACAGCTATAATGCTCCTGATGAAACGAACTCAATAAAATGGAATCAGAAATCTGAAAACATCGGCATATTCAAGTACTATAAGGCACTTATTGCATTGAGGAAAAAATATCCTCAGTTCAGGCTCAGCAAAAGAGATGACGTAGAGTCTCAGATGAGATTTTTCGATACAGGAGATAACAATATCATAGGCTATTCTCTTACTGATGCTAAGTCGGTAAACAGCTCTGTTATCGTTGTATTGTTAAATCCCTATACAGACAGCAGAGTTGTTAATATACCCGAAGGCGAATATACTGTTTTATTAAACTCAGAAGGTACAGACGGGTCAAAGCTGAAAAAAATCATATGCAATAAGGTTGAAATCGACTCGATTTCTGCATTGGTACTTTTGAAAAAATGATTGTTTTAAAGAATAAATATACAAAAGCGTTCGGACTAATTACAAGTCCGAACGCTTTTTCATTTACTTTCCGCTATTCAATTTGTTCAGCCGATCGTTATATAACATATAACATCTACATAAGACAAGTCTTGAATTGTCGGCAGAACAAATGAAGTCGCGCCATCGTCACGCCATTATTTAACCTTTACTTTTATCAGTTTCTTGATCCATGAGCTGTATATCTTTTTCGGTTTGAAATTCTTATCCTTATATGTAGTGTATGCTCTGATTCTTACATAGTAAGTTTTTCTGCTCTTTATTTTCTTGTTTTTGATAGTAAGCTTCTTCTTTGTAGTAAGCTTTTTGAATACTATCTTACTATTCTTGAACTTCTTGTTTGCAGATACCTGAACCTCATAGCCATTTGCTTTCTTTACTTTATTCCATGATACAGCTATCTTTTTCTTCGCATTGCTCTTAGCGGTAAGCCTAGAGATTTTTGCCTTCTTCATAAGCTTTTTAGCATTCTGCTTATCCTTTTTAACATCCTTTGGACTTCTGGTTGAAACTGTTTTAACTATTTTAGGTAATAGTGTAGTTGCCGGCGGTGCAGGTTTATTTAATTTGTCAAATGTCTTAATGACATTTCCGCTTGCATCAAGAAATTCAATGCATCTTATTAAGAATACATAGTCCGACGCATCGCTCCAAGATTGCGTATATGCAGAGATAGTAAAATTATCTCCTGCTTTTATTGGCTTTTTTAGCTCCAAATCACCAGTACACATAGTTAGACCTGTTACATCACTATTACCTTTTACAGTATTCCTTGAGTCAGTTCCGGCAACAGTAGCCAACAGATTAATGTTTGAATACTGATTGAAAGCAACATCTGAAGCACAATCGAATACACATCTTACTTTAACAATTCCTGCCATTGATGCGTCAGCCGATCCGCTTAACAAAGTTGTTCTATTCTTAGAACTGTAAATTAGACCGAGAGCCTGATCCTTTGCCATAGGCTCAACTATTTCAAAAGGCTCCGGTTCGCCCTCGTAAGCTGCCATAATTGAGTCGATCATTCCCTGCTGAGTAACTTCAATTGTTGCTCTGTCAAATAATGCAAATCCATTATCTCCATTCCATCCGTTATCCCAATAAACAGGAACCAAACCTCTGGCTCTTGCGGCCTTGCATACCTCGCCTACATATAATTCACGATATGTAGTACTGTCAGGATTATTATATGTCTTATCAATAGCGCCATACTCACCGATAATTACAGGATAGCCCTTTGACACAAATGATACATAACACCTTGTAAACTGATCTCTGATTGCTTTTTTCTCAGTATCTGTTCCCCACACAGCAGTATAGCCTGTCTCTGAAGGTTTCTCTGTACCGCAGAACCCATATGGATCATAATAGTGTACAGAAACCATAATTCTCTGCTCATCAGCGGGTATCGAAGAATCTCTGTTAGTATCTGTTGGCAGAACAAAGCCGTAGTCTCCTACTGTTAGTTCAATATTTGTATTCCAGCCGGGAATCAAAAGCCATCTTTTAGCGTTGTTTCCGCCTGTCTTACGAACAGTATCAACGAAAATCTGATTATATGCGTTTATGTTTGAATAATAAGTCTTATTTACATTTCCACCGTAAGTAACGCCATCAAACTCTTCATTCATTGACTCAAATATGAGATGCTCGTCATAATCTTTAAACAATGTTGCTATCTGTTCCCAGCAAGCAGCATACTTTGCTTTGATTTCAGGCTGCTTTTCATCAGGAGCATTACATAACAGCCATCCGCCTTGTACGCTATTGTATCCGTCTCCGTGCATATTGATGATTGCATAAAGACCTTCATCGACACAGTAATTAACAACCTCTTTAATTCGAGCAAGCCAATTGGCATTTATAGTATAATTCGGAGCTTCTCCTATATAACTAAGATAAGAAATAGGAATTCTAACCGACTTAAAGCCCTGTGCCTTTACCGCTTGAATAAGCTCTTTTGTGATTTTTGTTTTTTGCCATGCTGTTTCGTCCGGCGTTCCTGTAGTTGTTGCCTCAAGCTGATTTCCCACGTTCCAGCCGGGTCCCATGGCATCGGTAATCTCTTTTTGACTAAGATCGTCAAAAACATTATCTGCCGCAACAGTTGTAAATGCTGAAAATGATAATGCACTTGCTGCTACTACAACTGCTGAAATTCCTGCAATTATTTTTTTAAATTTCATAGCAATTTCCTTTCATATTATTTTTGATTTAATTTAAGCATACAATATTTGCTCATAAATATTATACAATAATTACATATACAAAGTCAATAATTATATTAATTTTTTATAAATAATGTACGTGTGACAATTTTTTGCTTTACTTTATTATTTTATCACATTATTAAAAAAATGCTATGGAATTAAACTTTTATTGCAAAATCCGGAATATATATCTTTGTACATACCGAGAAATCTTTTGTCAAAGGTCTTTATTTTTTTGAAAAATTATAGTATAATCATAGAGTACGCAAAAATATTTATGAAAAATACAATAATTTTTCATAATGTGAATATGAACTTCAACTTAGTACTAAGACGAGATAAATCCAATTTAGGAATGGAGAATTTTATGAAAAAAATTTATAATCTTGGTATTGATGTCGGATCGACAACCGTTAAAACAGTTATTTTAGACGGCGGAGAAATAATTTACAATAAGTATGAAAGACATTATTCTAAGGTTAAGGAAACTGTTGCAGAACAGCTTAAAATAATAAGAGATAAATTCAAGGGCGAAAGATTTAAAATTGCAATTACCGGCTCAGCTGGCTTGGGAATAGCAAACACCAGCGGAATTGAATTTGTTCAGGAGGTTTATTCTGCATTTGTAGCGGTAAACAAAAGCTATCCCGACGCAGACGTTGTTGTTGAGCTGGGCGGCGAGGACGCAAAAATCATCTTTCTTACTGGCGGAGTGGAGCAGAGAATGAACGGCTCGTGCGCAGGCGGAACAGGCGCTTTTATCGACCAGATGGCAACGCTTTTAGGCGTTACGCCCGATGAGCTGAATGAGCTTTCACTAAAGTCCCAAAGGATTTATCCTATTGCCTCACGTTGCGGAGTTTTTGCAAAATCCGATATTCAACCGCTTTTGAACCAGGGAGCAAAAAAAGAAGATATTGCAGCGTCGATTTATCAGGCTGTTGTTGACCAGACTGTTTCGGGTCTTGCTCAGGGAAGAAAAATTGAGGGTAAGGTTCTGTTTTTGGGAGGACCTCTGTCATTCCTGAGCGGTCTGAGGCGCGCTTTTGTCACAACTCTGAAACTTGATGAAGAGCACGCAATTTTCCCTGAGCTTGCGCCTTGCTTTATGGCTTACGGAAGTGCTCTTCAGGCTGAGCAGATAGCAGAGGCTATGACAATAGACGAGGCTCTGGAGAAGATACTCAACGCAAAGGCAACTGATAACATCGTTGTCGGAGAACCTCTTTTCAAATCAAAAGAGGAGTATCACGAGTTTGTTGAACGGCACAAGAAGTCAGATTTGAAATATGAGGATATAAATACATATAAGGGCGACGCATATCTGGGCATTGACGCAGGTTCTACAACCACAAAGCTTGTGCTTATCACTCCTGACGGTAAGCTGCTTTATAATTATTATTGCTCTAACAAGGGTCAGCCTCTTGACATTATTACCGACAAATTAAAGGAAATTTACAGGCTTTTAGGCGACAGAGTGAATATAAAGGCATCTGCTGTAACCGGCTACGGCGAGGATCTTATCAAGGCAAGCATCGGTATTGATTACGGTATAGTTGAAACTGTCGCGCATTTTAAAGCAGCGGCGCATTTTTGTCCTAATGTTGACTTTATTATAGATATAGGCGGACAGGACATAAAATGCTTTAAGATAAAAAACAACGCTATCGACAGCATTATGCTTAACGAGGCATGCTCTTCCGGATGCGGCTCGTTTATACAAACCTTTGCGCAGGCAATGGGCTATGAAATCGCAGACTTTGCAAATCTAGGACTTTTTGCTAAAGCCCCTGTTGAGCTTGGTTCAAGATGCACGGTGTTTATGAACAGCTCGGTTAAGCAGGCTCAGAAAGACGGCGCAAGCGTCGAAGATATTTCGGCAGGACTTTCTTCTTCTATTATCAAAAACGCAATATACAAGGTTATTCGTGCAAAGTCTCCTGACGAACTGGGCAAAAATATTGTCGTTCAGGGAGGTACTTTCTTAAACGACGCTGTTTTGCGTTCATTTGAGATGGAAATGGGAAGAAACGTCACTCGCCCTGCTATCGCCGGACTTATGGGCGCATTCGGCTGTGCGCTATACGCAATGGAAAAATCTAAAGCAGAAGGACTTGAAAAGTCCAACCTCATCTCAAACAGCGAGTTAGATAGCTTTTCTTATAGATCCACCTCTGCACAGTGCGGAGGCTGCGGCGCTAACTGCAATCTTACTATAATTAAATTCAATGACGGACACAGATTTATTTCCGGAAACAGATGCGAGAGAGGAGCGGGAATAAAAACTGGTGACCTCCCGGAAAATATGTTTGAATATAAGTACAAGCTTATAAGAGAGTATGAAAATATCAAGCCTGAAAAGCCAATAGCCAAGGTGGGAATACCTATGACTCTCAGCTTTTACGATATGCTGCCCTTCTTTCACACTATGTTTACCTCACTTGGGTTTGAGGTAGTATTATCTGAAGAATCTACAAGAGAAACATACTATAAAGGGCAGCAGACTATTCCATCTGACACAGTATGCTACCCCGCAAAGCTTGCACACGGACATATTGAAAGTCTTCTTGAAAAGGGTGTAGACTTCATATTCTACCCCTGTATGAGCTATAACATAGACGAAGGAGAAAATGACAACCATTACAATTGTCCTGTTGTAGCTTATTATCCTGAGCTTTTAAAGGCAAATATGCCTGTTCTTAATGATGATAACTTTATATCTCCGTATATTGATATAAACAAAAAGAATCATACGGCAAAGGCTGTTTCAAGAGCGCTTAAAAAGTATTCTGTTACCAAGTCTATGGTATATAATGTTCTTGATAAGGCTTATACTGATGAGGTTCGTTTCAGACGCCGCATAGAAACAAAAGCAAGAGAGATCATATCAAACGCACGCTCAAAGGGACAAAAAATAATAGTTCTTGCAGGACGTCCTTATCACATTGACCCGGAAATAAACCACGGAATACATAAGCTTATCACATCTCTGGGACTTGCCGTTGTAACAGAGGACAGCGTTTCAAATCTGATTGACGTTCCGCCTTTAGATGTTCTAAACCAGTGGACATACCATTCAAGGCTTTACCGTGCAGCGGAATATGTTACAACTCAGCCTGATATGCAGCTTGTCCAGCTTGTGTCGTTCGGCTGCGGGATCGACGCTATTACAACCGATGAGGTCAGAGCGATACTTGAGGAGAACGGCAAGCTTTATACTCAGCTAAAAATTGACGAAATTAACAACCTCGGAGCCGCAAAGATAAGAATGAGAAGTCTTGTGGCGTCTCTTGATGAGAAAGCCGCTGACTAAAAACTAAGCTTTTATTTAAACTAAGCTTTTATTTTTTAAGAATACTAAGCTTTTAATTTAAAAAGGAGGAATGCTCCTTAAAGGAGGAGCGTGATATAAAAATGGCATCAAACAGAGTTAACCAAACTGTTTTTACAGAGGATATGAAGAAGGATTATACTATTCTTGTACCCGATATGCTCCCTATCCACTTTAAGCTTATAATAGAGATCTTCCGCGAGTACGGATATAATATGGAGCTTTTGCAAACATCTACACGATCTGTTATCGACGAAGGTCTTAAGAATGTTCATAACGACACCTGCTATCCGGCACTGCTTGTTATAGGACAGTTTATGGACGCTTTAAAAAGCGGAAAGTATGATGTTAATAAAACTGCTCTTTTGATTTCACAAACGGGCGGCGGCTGCAGAGCGTCAAACTATCTTCACCTTCTTCGCAAATCGCTTTCGGCAGAGTTTCCGCAGGTTCCCGTCATATCTCTTAATTTCTCAGGACTTGAAAAAAATCCTGCGTTTAAGATTACCCCCGTGATAGCTATTAAGCTCGTATACGCTGTAATGTACGGTGATATGCTTATGTCGCTTTATTATCAATGCAAGCCTTATGAGATCCACAAAGGCAGCGCCGACAGGGTTCTGCAAAACTGGCAGAGAAAGCTTTCAGTTTTGCTCAGAAAAAACAGATATTTCAACACAAAGAAAATTTACAAAAAAATCTTAGATGATTTTTCGGACATTAAAAGAACTAAAAAGAAAAAGACAAAGGTAGGCATTGTCGGTGAAATATATGTGAAATATTCGCCTTTGGCTAATAATCATCTCTGCGATTTTCTAATATCAGAAAACTGCGAACCTAACGTGCCGGGACTGCTTGACTTTGTACTTTACTGCGCGTCTGACGCCTTAAATGACTCCAGACTTTACGATACAAAAACGAAAAAAACTCTGCTCTTCAAAATAGGATATGATATTTTATACAAATTCCAAAGGCAGCAGATAAAGGTTATGAAAGAACATGGTGAATTTGCACCTCCGCACGATTTTGAACAACTCAGGCGCTATGCCGACAAGTATATAAATCAAGGCGTCAAAATGGGCGAGGGATGGCTGATAACCGCTGAAATGGCGGCTTTAGCGGAGTCGGGAACGAAAAATATTATCTGCACTCAGCCGTTCGGGTGTCTGCCGAATCACATTGTTGCAAAAGGTATGTCAAGAGTTATAAAAAACGCTTATCCCGACGCCAACATTGTTGCGATCGATTACGATCCGGGAGCTACAAAAGTCAATCAGGAAAACAGGATCAAGCTTATGCTTGCAAATGCTAAGATATAAACATCATACTTTAAAAACAGATAAAAATTTTCTGAATATTATAAATATTGTATAAGAAATTATTTACTTTTATTTTAAATATTTTACCCGCTTATTATTTGACAAAAAACAAGGTTTTATGTTAAGGTTATATTATAGTATTCAGTAGGAGGGAAAAAATGAGCAAAATATTCAAAGCCGGACTTTTGAGTTTTTTGGTTTGTACTGTATTAACGAAGTCTTTAGTTGTAGGATACTCTGCTGAAACCAAAGAGAACTCAAATGAGCCTTATAACACAAATACTGCATTATATTCGTGTGACGGCAGCTCAGAGAGTTTATCTGATGAAGTCACCGAAGATGACATAAATGACTCTGACGCAAAAGAAGATTATACTGATGGATTAAAAATCCTAGAAAGTGATGAGGTTTCAGATGAATTTGCGAAAAACAATGATCCGTTGTATAAAAAGTATATGGAGTCATCGGCAATTGCCAATATAAGCACAAAGATTGCACAAATCAGCACAAAGAAATATGGCGTTACTGAACCAACAACACCTGCTGCATTGGAAGGCGTAGAATCTATTGATGGTATTGACGTTTCAATGTATCAGGCATATTCTACACCAATTGATTGGAATAAGGTTAAAGCCGAAGGAATATCCTATGCTATCATAAGGTGCGGTTATAGAGGCTGGGGAACAGGAGAAATCGTCGCAGATTCATATTTCAAACAAAATATAGAAGGCGCTTTAGCGGCAGGTCTTCAGGTAGGAGTTTATTTTTACACACAAGCAATTACAGAGACAGAGGCAAAACAAGAAGCGGACTTTTGTAAAAACGCAGTAAAAGGATATGACATTACACTTCCTATTTACATAGATATTGAAAATGCTGATCCAAAAGGCAGACTTGATTCAAGCGGTCTTTCAAAGGCAGAGAAAACAAATATATGCAAGGCGTTTGCAAACAGAGTTCAAAGCGCAAATTATACAGGCGGAGTTTATGCAAATAAAACATGGCTAGAAAACTATATCGACGGCGCTGCTCTTGCAAAAAAATTTGCAATATGGCTTGCGCACTATACCACTAACACAACCTATGCCGGCGAATTCAGTATGTGGCAATACTCCTCAAAGGGTTCGGTTAACGGAATCAAGGGAAGCGTTGACCTAAATAAAAATTATTTAACAAAGCCTCATAAGGTAACAAATCTTACGGTTAACGACAGCACAAACAATGATCCCACAGAAATTTATTTGTCCTGGACCCGTGCCGCAGGAGCGTACAAATATCAGGTAAAGGAATACGATGACAGCACCGAACAATGGGTTTCGCTGGGAACGACCAAGTCAAACACTATGACAATAACAGGTCTGACATCAAAAAAAGCGCGTCAATATAAGGTAAGAGCCTTTAAACTTATCGGTACTGAAAAAATATACGGTCCTTATTCTGATATTGTAACCTATACTCCGTCTTTTACAAAAACCACCGGGCTCACCCAAACCGCAGCGAACACTACATCTGTTTCGTTAAAATGGAACAAGCTTTCTACTGCTGACGGCTATTATGTACATATGTATAACGATAGCAAAAATGAGTGGGAAAAGGTCAAAGAAATTACCGGTAACAGCAAGGTTACAGCAAAAATAACGGGACTTGAATATGCAACCTGTTATAAATTCAGAGTTCAGGGCTATGCAATAGAAGAAGACGGAACAGTTTCATCTCTTGTTAATTCAGCAACCCTGACTACCGCCACAACACCTAAAAAAGTAAGCGGAATTAAATATTCCAAAGCAACTGCAACAAGCGTTACGCTTACTTGGAAAAAGCAGGACAAAGGTTCGGGTTATCAGGTTCTTTACTATGATAAGGCAAAGAAGAAATATGTAGTAGGCAAAACTGTTACAGGAAAAAGCAAAAACAGCGCAACGGTTAAAGGACTTAAAGCAGGAAATACATACAAGTTTAAGATACAAGCATATAAGCTGGCAGGAAGTTTAAAATGGTTCGGAGCAAAAAGCTCTGTATACAATATGGGTACTCTTCCGGCAAAGGTCACCAAGGTAAAGTATTCTTTCAAGGGCAACAAATGCACCTTAACTTGGAAAGCGTGTACCGGTGCTAACGGATATGAAATTCAGAAGTATAACAGCACGACCAAAAAGTGGAAAACTGTAAAAAAGATAAAGAAAAAGAAGAACAAATATCAGTTTAAACTTGCTAAGAAAAGGTCTGTCAAATACAGAGTTCGTGCTTACAGAGTTTTAAAGAAGAAGAATTTTTACGGTAAGTATTCTTCAAAGAAGACGGTAAAGCATTAATTTAAAGAATTGATAATAAAAAATCTTAATAGCCCCGATTTATTAAAAATCGGGGCTAATTTTATATAATCAATATAATAAAATATAATATTTTTTAAAAACAGCTTTTGACATATTTTTTAGTCAAAGGCTGTTATTATTTTATCAGAGATAAACCGGACAGCCTATTACTGTTAATGATAGCAAAATGAAAGGAAGATGAAATAAACTTTGGGACTTAAAATATATGATGAAGTTGAAGAAAAATCTAAGCTTACTGCATATATAAGCGGAGAAATTGACCATCATAGCGCAAAAAGCATAAGAAAGGAAATTGACATAAATGTTGAAAAGCTTAAACCAACCGACCTGTATCTTGACTTTTCAAAGGTAGATTTTATGGACAGCTCAGGTATAGGTCTTGTTATGGGAAGATATAAGCTGCAAAGCGAAAGGGGAGGAAAGGTATTTATTCAGAATCCCCCTCCGCTGATAAAAAAGGTGATGCTTGTCGCAGGAATAAACAAGCTTGCAAAAATAGTAAACATTGACGTTCCGCTTTCTGAGATGCAAAAGGCAAAGGAGTCTGTTAAAAATTGCGATAATACGGAAGGTCAACCAGATGTAGTATCGGTCGATGTGCATAAAAACGACGCTGATAAAAATAACACGTCTGAAAATTCTTCAGAGGAGGTTGAAGGCAATGCCGGCAAAGAAAACAAAAATACTAAATGAAATAAAACTTAGTTTCCCCAGCCTTTCGGAAAACGAAAGGTTTTCACGTCTTGCGGTATCAGGCTTTGCGTCTCAGCTTGATCCGCAGGTCGATGAAATTTCAGATATAAAAACCGCGGTTTCCGAGGCGGTGACGAACTCAATAGTTCACGCATATAAAAACGAAATCGGTAAAATTGAGCTGGTCGCCAGAATTTACGAGGACAATGTAATTTACATAAAGATAAAGGATCACGGCTGCGGAATACCCGACATAAAAAAAGCTATGGAGCCGCTTTTTACAACCTCTCCCGAAGAGGAAAGGGCAGGTCTTGGATTTGCAGTTATGGAAAGCTTTATGGACAAGCTTAAAGTGCTAAGCAAGGAAGGAAAAGGAACATCTGTGATCCTTACTAAAAAGTTGAAAACAAAGCTTGATTAAGGTCAAACAGCATACATACGAATAAGCAAAATAAACTCACTCAGAAATGGATATAAATATGATAGGACTGGAGAGCAACAAAAAATTTATAGAGGATAATTTAGGGCTTGTTCATCTGTGTGCGAATAAGTTTCGTTCAAAGGGAATAGATTATGACGACCTGTACGGAGCCGGCTGTATGGGTCTCTTAAAGGCGGCAAAGGGCTTTGACGATACAAGAGGAGTTAAATTTTCGACCTATGCTGTTCCCGTAATTTTAGGAGAAATTAAAAGACTTTTCAGAGACGGCGGAACTATCAAGGTATCGCGAGGTCTAAAAGAGTTATCGTTAAAGATAACCCAAATCAGAGAGCGCTTTATTCAGACAAAGGGCAGAGAACCCACAATCGAAGAACTTGCAAAGCTTGCTGATATTCCCGAAGAAGACGTTGTAGAGGCATTGAATGTTTCCCTGCCGCCGCTAAGCCTCGCATCAGGAGGATATGAAGACGATGCCTCCTGCGAGATAGACATACCTGTTTCTGCGCCTGACGAAGAAATAGCAAACAGCTTAACGCTAAAACAGATTTTATCATCGCTTGACAGAAAAGACTCTAAGCTTTTGTATCTCAGATACTTTCAAAATAAAACGCAGACAGAAACAGCAAAAATCCTAAATATGACTCAGGTGCAGGTATCAAGAAGAGAAAAAAAGCTGCTCTTATCCATACGCGAGAAAATGACATAAATAAAAAGCTCAGGAATTCCTGAGCTTTTTGCTTTAATCTATTGCATTCAGTCCTTTTTTAATGTCGGCAATAATATCATCAACATTCTCAAGACCGCACGAAAATCTTATCATTCCTCCGTTTATTCCAGCGGCTGTCAGCTGTTCATCTGTAAGCTGTCTGTGCGTAGCAGAGGCAGGATGCAAAACGCAGGTTCTTATGTCGGCAACGTGAACCTCATTAGAGGCAAGCTCCAGCGAGTCCATAAACTTTACTGCATTTTCTCTTCCGCCCTTGACGACTATTGAAATAACACCGCTTGCTCCCATTGGAACATACTTCTTCGCAAGCTCATAATATCTGTCGCCCTCCAGCGCAGGATAGATGACCTCTTCAATTTTATCCTGCTTTTTAAAGAACTCAGCTACTTTCAAAGCATTTTCGCAGTACTGTTTCATTCTTATTGCAAGCGTTTCAAGACCGAGGTTAAGCAGAAAAGACGAATTAGCGGCAGGATAACAACCGAAATCTCTCATAAGCTGCATTCTAGCCTTGATAATAAAAGGCGCGTGAGCATAATCCTTCGTATAAATAACTCCGTGATAGCTTTCATCAGGCTCGGTAAACTCAGGAAACTTTCCGTTCGTATAGTCAAATTTTCCGCTATCTACAATAACTCCTCCAACCTGAACTGCATGACCGTCCATATACTTGCTCGTTGAATGTACAACAATATCTGCTCCCCACTCAATCGGACGGCACAATACAGGCGTTGCAAAGGTATTGTCTACGATCAACGGAACGCCGTTTTCATGAGCAATTTTTGCAAATCTTTCAATATCCAGAATAGTAAGCGCAGGGTTAGCGATAGTTTCTCCGAACACACACTTTGTATTCGGCTTAAAGGCGTTTCTCAGCTCATCATCTGACGCGTCAGGATTTACAAAAATACATTCTATACCGAGCCTTTTGAGCGTTACGGCAAAAAGATTAATTGTTCCTCCGTAAATAGTAGACGCAGCAATAAAGCTGTCGCCTGCTGAACATATATTCAAAATTGAAATAAGAGACGCTGCCTGACCGCTAGATGTACACATTGCGGCAACGCCGCCCTCAAGTGCGGCAATTTTCTTTTCAACTGCGTCAGTTGTAGGATTTTCAAACCTCGAGTATATAAGACTTAACGTAGGATCATCAAACACATCTCCTACTGCTTTTGTCGAATCATATACATATGTAGTGCTTTGCACTATAGGTACAACTCTAGGCTCTCCGTTTTTAGGGTCATACCCCTCGTGTAGACATTGTGTTTCAAGTTTCATAATGTATTATTCCCTTTCTGAAATATTTTTTACATACTTATAAATTATAACTAATTGTATGCTGCTTGCATATTTATCTAACGCTTACCACCTGACAGAAAGCTTAATCTCTGAAAAATGGAGAAACATATTCCTCCTCTGCTTGTTTTTTCTTAGCAAGCCTTTTCTTCTGTTTGTTACGCTCCTCGATTTTCTTCTTCTGCTCGTGAGTTTTAATAGATGCAGCGCTTGCAAAAAATGCAATTGCAAAAGCAAAAGGTCCGATAACAAGAGCTACGCTTCCCCAGCCTGTTGCAACCAAAACAATCATCAGCACAGTCAACGCTGAACATACAGCTCCGGCAATTATATAAATTATCTTTTGTTTTGGCATATTAACTCACCCTTATAATAAGCATTTCTTTAATTATCTGAATTTCCCTATACGTTTATTTCTACACTTTCGTGTTTGAAATCATTTTCCTCTAAAACCGGCTTAACGAAATCTTTGACGAACTCCTCGACCTGCGAAACACTTCTGCCGATAAAGTTTTCAGGTCTCATTATTCTGTCCATCTCTTCTTTAGAAATCATAAACATATCATCATTCAGAATAAGCTCGCACAAATTATTATCAAGACCCTTATCCTTAACTCTTGAGCCTGCTTTCATCGAATACTCGCGTATTCTCTCATGCAGCTCCTGACGGTCTCCGCCCTTCTTGACAGCGTTCATCATAATATTTTCCGTAGCCATAAAAGGCAGCTCTGCCATAACCCTCTTTTCGATAATTTTCTCGTGTACTACAAGACCGTCGGTCACATTAAGCATAATGTTAAGAACCGCGTCAACGCCCAAAAACGCCTCGGCAACCGAAATTCTCTTGTTCGCAGAATCATCAAGAGTTCTTTCAAACCACTGTGTTCCCGCAGTAAACGCAGGGTTAAGCATATCAGAAATTATATATCTTGAAAGAGAGGTTATCCTCTCACAACGCATAGGATTTCTCTTATAAGCCATTGCCGATGAGCCTATTTGATTCTTTTCAAAGGGCTCCTCGATCTCTTTAAAGCTCTGAAGTATTCTTATATCGTTTGAAAATTTCATACAGCTCTGAGCAATTCCCGAAAGAGTTGAAACAATTGCAGAATCAACCTTTCTCGAATACGTCTGCCCCGAAACAGGTACAACACCCTGAAATCCCATTTCTTCTGCGATCATTTTCTCTAATTTCTTTACCTTTTCGGCATCGCCCTCAAAAAGCTCCATAAACGAAGCCTGTGTGCCTGTTGTTCCCTTTGAGCCTAAAAGCTTTAAATTACTCAATCTGAAATCAATTTCCTGCAAGTCCATCAAAAGCTCGTTGCACCAGAGAGTAGCTCTTTTACCTACCGTTGTAAGCTGTGCAGGCTGAAGATGTGTGTATGCAAGGCAGGGCAGACCTTTATACTTTTCAGCAAATTCCGAAAGCTGACCTATAACGCCTACAAGCTTTCTCTTTACTACATTTAGAGCGTCCCGCATAACGATAATATCTGTATTGTCACCCACGTAGCACGATGTAGCTCCCAGATGAATTATTCCCTTTGCCTTGGGACAAGCCTGTCCGTATGTATAAACGTGCGCCATAACATCGTGCCGAACAAGCTTTTCACGCTCTGCCGCACACTCGTAATCTATATTGTTTATATTGGATTCTAGCTCATCGACCTGCTCCTGTGTAACAGGCAGTCCCAGTTTCATCTCTGCCCTTGCAAGTGCGACCCAAAGCTTTCTCCATGTTGTAAATTTCTTATCAGCCGAAAAAATATACTGCATTTCCTTGCTTGCATATCTTGTGCAAAACGGACTCTCATAGCTGTTTGTCATATTAATATCAATACCTTTCAATAAAATATTTAGCTTATCAAAGCTACTCCGCAGACAGGATATAGTAGTAAACAGGCTGTCCGCCGTTTATCAACAAAACCTCTGTGTTCTGATACTTGCTCTCGACCTGCTCCTTTAAAAAATTTGCGTCCTTATCCGAAACATCGCTGCCCTGAATAATTGTGATATACGAGGTATCTCCCTTAACCAGCTTTTTGATAAGCTTGAACGCCGCTTTTGAAACATCCTTGTCCACAAAAGAGAGCTTACCGTTTTCCAGAGCCAATATCTCATTCTTCTTTATCTTATGACCCTCGTAATCACTGTCGCGGGCAGCAAAGGTTATCTGACCGGTCGATACACGCTCAAGCGCATGGGTCATTTCAAGCCTGTTTGTCTCAAAATCAGACTCGTCATCAAAAGCTAGCATAGCGCTCATACCCTGGGGAATTGTCCTTGTCTGAAGAACACAAACTCTCCTGTCAGCAAGCTTGCCCGCCTGTTCAGCCGCCATTATAATGTTCTTGTTGTTAGGCAGCACAAAAACTATCTCTGCCGGACACTTATTTATAGCAGCCAATATATCCTCCGTTGAGGGATTCATAGTCTGTCCGCCCCTGACAATGCAGTCAACACCAACGTCCTCAAAAAGAGCCTCTACGCCATGACCTGCGGCAACAGCGACAAATCCGAATTCCTTTTCGGGCTTTACAGGCTTGATTTCCGGAACCTTTGCGTCAATTATGCGCTGTTCGTGCTGCAATTTCATATTTTCAACCTTAGGAAGATTTATAGTGCCGAATTTAAGCGCTCTTTCTATAACCTTTCCGGGGTGGTTTGTGTGAACGTGAACCTTTATGATATCATCATCGTCAACTACTACAACGCAGTCGCCTATAGTTTCTAAATAAGCCCTCAGCTTTGAGCTGTCATCACTGCCGCTTGCTTTGGTAATAAGCATTTCTGTGCAATAGGTAAAATTAATTTTCTCATCAAAATCGCCTACCGTTGAGGAAAAAGTATCAATTGTAACGGTCTTTTTTTCTCTTGGCGCGTCAGGTTTTACAATCTCGCCGCCCTTGAATACGTTCAGCATTGCTTCAAAAATTATAAGAAGACCTTTTCCGCCTGCGTCAACAACTCCTGCCTTTTTAAGAGCAGGCAGCAGATTAGGAGTGTTTTCAAGCGCTTCGCTTGCCGACGCGCAAGCCTCCTGCCAAAGAGAAACCTCGTCCTTTACAGAAACTGACACAGCCGCCGCTCTTTCGCTAGCGAGCCTTACAACCGTTAAGATCGTACCCTCTGTAGGTTTCATAATTGATTTGTACGCACCCGAAACGCCTTGGTCAAGAGCCGAAACAAAGTCCTTAGCCGACGCCTCCTTCTTTCCGCTGAACCCCTTTGAAAAGCCTCTGAAAATCAAAGAAAGAATTACTCCGGAATTTCCCCTTGCGCCTCTAAGCAATGCCGATGCGGTTTGCTCTGCTACCTCGCTTACAGTAACGTCATCATGCATTCTTTCCAACGCGATAAGAGCGTTACCCATAGTCATAGACATATTCGTTCCCGTATCTCCGTCAGGTACAGGGAATACATTAAGCTCATCAACAGATGTCTTTTGATTAGCAATGCTGTTTGCACCGCTGATAAAAGCGTCCCTAAGAGTTTTACCATTAATCACTAAACTGTCCCCCTTAAGCTAAGATTGCATCTCATCGACAAAAACATTAATTTTCGCAACCTTAACCGCAGCCTCGGTTTCTACGGTATACTGAACCTTTTCCATAATGCTTTCTACGACTGTCGAAACATTTACCCCGTATGAAACAGTTATGTGCAGATCTATAATCAATTCATTATTTTTAGTTTCGTGAATAATAACTCCGTTTTTCAGGGATTGTTCTTTTTTTATAAGAGAGCATATTCTCTGTCTTGGACCGAATGTATTCATTCCCACAACGCCAAAACAATTCGTCGCTGTATTGCCTATAAGAGAAACCAGATATTTATTTGTAATATTGATTCCGCCTATATGATTTTCAAACTTAATCATTAAGCACAGCTCCCTTTACCATAATAGATAAAAAAAGTATACCATATTCCGCTTAAAAATGCAAACTATATTTGAGGTGTGATTTTAATATTTATGTCAACCTTTTTCAATACTTCCTCCTGATTTTTCCTGTACTCCTCATACAACACGTAATCGTTGTGGTTCAGCAGAGAATGAATCTCAAAAATGTCCGCGTTTTCTTTTTTCAAAGCCTTTTCAATTGCCTTTCTGCATAATGAATAAATATGCTCGTTAGCTTTTTCTGTGGCTGTCTTTTTCTCCTTTTCAGACAACGTCTGATAAAATTCATACGAAAGATTTAAATTTATATCCACAACTATTTTATTGTCCTTTATGCTTACCTTTGTATCTTTTTTTGCACTTCCTACGCTTACCGCTGTAAGAGTATCCCCTATCTTTGCATTAATTGTCTGTTCAGCAATACCGTTATTCATAAAGGATAATCCTATAACTTCATCTCTGGTCATAACTGCCTGCGGCTTTTGGTTTTTGACTATTACTGCTCCGTCGATATAAAAAGCAGTTACTTCAGCCTCCTGTGAGCTTTCTCCGCCTGATTCTTCTCCTCCGCCAGAGCCGCCTTCCGACTCAGAACTGCTCTCTGATTGTGAACTGCTCTCTGACTCAGAACTACTCTCTGATTCAGAACTGCTTTCCGATTCAGAACTGCTGTCTGATTGTGACCCCTTACCGCTTTTATTTTCCACCTTTTCGTTTCCAGCCTTAGTTTTACTGCTCTCGCCTTTGCTATTTCCAAAGCTTTCATCAGAGCTTGAGTTTTCCTCTTCGTCTGACGTTTTTTTATTATCCTTTATCTTTTTTATTATCGGCATTACAGTTGTACCGTTTGTATTTTCGATATTATCTATATGCCTGATAAGCTCGCACTCTGTACTTGTGCCGTTTTTCTTGGATTCCTCAAAAATTTCTTTTAACACTTCTGCCGAATACGTTCCGCTTGTTATTTTTATATCCAAAATTTCCTTAGCGGTTAAATCGGTATAAGCCATAAATATTCCCAAAGAAATGCCCTGCGTATTTACGGCAAAGTCCAGAACAGGAGATATATCACTTACACTTTTTCCTAATAAAATCAACTCTGAGTGACCCAGAAAGGCTTTCTTACCCAAATCTGTCTCACAGCGCTCAATAGCCGCCGGAATAGTATCTGCAATCTGAGATACAGTCGCGCTGTTTGGCTTAGAGGGATCAATAGGAGTAGACGAGCCCGAACCCTGCTGTGCTAGCATCTGCAGCGTCACCTCATATTTTCCGTCATCTGTAATATCAACCCCCAATGCATGAACAATTATCTTTTCATCAAGGTCTCTCTTTTCATATCTTCCTGTTGCGTTGCAAGAGCAAAGACTGAAAACAAAAAGCACGCAAACAGCTATTATCAAAAGCTTTTTCAGACCGAACCTACTCATTTTCATCACCCTTTCCAAAGCAGTACGCAATAGGAAGTAAAACGCCCAAACCTATTATGAGAATTGAAAGAACACCTTTGTCCCACACATTGAAACTCCACTTTTCCTGCAAAACCGCAGCCAGCGAAACAGCGAGAGCCGCTACAGATACAATTAACAAAAGCACATTAGACTTGACCCTTTTAAAGCCTGTCGCCAGCGCGATTTTTGCAACGAACATAAACAGCGCGGTTTTGACAAACGCAACCAAAATCCACGCGGGAAGTAAGAATGCGTCTAATCTTTCAATTATAAAGGTCTCAGCATAGGCTCCCAGATCAAAGAACGGGAACTTGCTGATATTCAAATAGCTACCTAAGGTCAGCACGCAGACGGTAATTATCAAATAGACAAAAATCAGCTTTAATGCTATAGCTCCGTAGATGCTCTTGCCTGCCTTTTCTTTGACGTACGGATACAAAATCGGAAACAGCAAAAGCTCGCTGAATCTTGAAAGCTCATAATAAATCTCGTGCCAGATATTACTAAACTTAGGATAAGTGTATATAACATTAGAAAAGGACATTTTAGTGATAAGTGCTGCTGCTACAATTACAAACGATAGGATAAAAAATGCAAAGGCGATGCCTGCACTTCTTGCTATAGCCTCGATGCCCTGAAACGCTGCATAAAAGGACACAATTGCAACAGCGCCTATAACGAGCCATAACGGTAAAAAGTCAGGGAATGTCAAATACATAAAATATCCGAAATATCTGAATAAGCGGTTAATAACCAAAACCGCAGCGAACGCAAAAGCTATACAAATCAAAATTCCTAAAAATTTTGATTTCTCATACGCCACCTGACATATATTTTTATCCGGATGCTTTTTATACAGTATAATCAACGGTATAACAGCCAGACACTCAATTGCTGTGGCAATTGAAAAGCCTATCACCTGACAAGTAACGTCGTTATACTTAAACGGTATAAATGTCATTGAATAAAAAATTCTAGATATAAAAAGAATTACCATCATTTGTCCGAAAGATATTTTTTTCATACTCGTAACCAATCCCCCGACGGGGAACTCCTCCATCTTGTATTTTAAATTATCAAATCAAAACTGCCGAGCAAAATCTCCGCTAAATCGCTAAATCGCTAAATATTGAATAATCTCATTCATATAATCCTTTATAAAAATGTTATCTTTAAATCTTATTTGCTCCGTTTACATCTTCGACAACAGTTTTGGTTCTGCCGAGTTTCTTAAAGCTTGGTCTTGTTAAAACGTCCCTCATCGCTTTAAAAGTAAACGGCGAAAGCGGCGCATTATAAGGAACTCCATAGCTTTCAAGAGCTGAAATGTTTATCAGCAAGAATGCAAAGCAAATGGTTATTCCGAAAAGACCCGCAAAGCCTCCAGCGATAATAAATAACATTCTGAAAACCGATGTCTGAGAGTTCAAATTGGGAATCACAAAGGACGCAGTTGCAGTAAGACCTATTACAATCAGCAGCGGAGCAGACACCAAGCTGCTCGAAACAGCCGCGTCGCCGATAATCAGAGCTCCCACAATGGACACCGCTCCGCCAATAGCTTTCGGAAGTCTTATACCTGCCTCTCTCATCAACTCGTACATTATCGTAATGATGATCGCTTCAAAGAAAAACGAATAAGGCGTGACCTCTTCGCTTGCAGCGAGATTGATTAAAAATTTGTGAGTAAGAATTTCGGGATGGTTTGTAGATATAGCAACGCACAAGCCCGGAAAAGCAATAGCAAGAAAAAAAGCAAGATACTTTATCCATCTGATGTAAGTTGTGTAGAACGGCTTATTTACATAGTCGTCAATTGTTTGAAAATTCTCAATAAACAGAGAAGGGCATATAAGCGTCAGCGGAACCCCGTCAACCAAAATACCTACCCTGCCTTCATTCAGCTTTGCACAGAATGTATCCGGTCTGTCGGTGGTCAGCACATTTGAAAACATACTTTTATGCTTGCCCTCTAAAAACGGTTCTACATAACCTGTTGTTAGAATGGTATCAAGATCTATTTTATCCAGATTTTCTTTTACCTTATCTACGACCCCCTGAGGAGCTTTGTCCGTAATGTATGCGATACATACGTCTGTTTTGCTGTCACTTCCAATTTGCTGCATATCAAACCTCAGCTTGGGAGTTTTAAGCCGTCTGCGTACAAGCGATATATTGGTTCTTATTGTGTCGATAAATCCTTCGTGCGTTCCGTTTAAGTTACCGTCGCTAGTCGGCTCTTCTATAGAACGCTTGTCAAAACCCTGAATTCCATACGCAACACACTTATCACAGCCGTCTATAAATACAACCGCAAAACCCGAAAACAAGGTAAGAAATACCTCTCCGTAGGTCGTCTGGATTTTCCTCTCTGCCGCCAGAAGACTCTGCTTTGTCAGGAAATTAAATATATCATCTTCTGTTGCATAGCCGTTAACGTGATACTCCATAAGCGGTCTGAATATAAGCTCAGCCATTGATGATGTTGACGCCATACCTTCTATTGAAACAACCGCACATTTATGCTCTGAAATTTCAACCTCCATAATGTTAAGATCCATGGTCTTGCCTGAGATTATTTTCAAATCCAAAAGCGCCTGCTTAAGACTTTTTGATATAAGAGCCGTTTCATAATTGTTTTCATTAACTTTCACAACTGTTTTACCTTCCACAGCCTTTCCTCCTCACTTTTATAACTATTACATAGTGTTTCTAAACAAATATTCATTAGTTAATATTAGTGAATTTTCAAAATTTATACGGAAAATTCTTTATAAAAAAATACAACCTGTACTTATGTTTATAATTTGCAGTTTTGGAAAAGTTATATACAGATATTTTGTTTCGTGAAAGGACGTGCTGTTTTGCTTATAGTATTTTTCAGAGCTATTATTCTCTATGCGCTTGTAATATTCTCTATCCGTCTTATGGGAAAGCGCCAGATAGGCGAGCTCCAACCGTCGGAGCTGGTTATTACAATACTTGTTTCTAACATAGCCACACTTCCCATTGAGGACACAACTATACCGATGTCGACCGGAATTATTCCTATTCTTACGCTTGTCAGCCTGGACGTTATTATGTCAGCTCTTACTCTGCGTTCAAGAAAGCTCAGGCAGATTGTATCAGGAAGTCCGAAGGTAATAATATCAAACGGGGTAATAGACCAAAAGCAAATGAAAAAGCTGAGATATTCAGTAGACGATTTGATGGAAAGCCTGCACGATTATAATATTTTCGATATAAACGAGGTACAGTATGCAATTATCGAAACAACGGGGAAAATAAGCGTTATGCAGAAAAACGATTACCGCTCCCTGACGCCGTCAGATATAGAGCTTTACAGCGAATCAAAAAATCCGCCGCAGATTTTAATCGACGACGGAGTTATTATGCACGGAGCCATTAAGTTTTTAGGGCTGGATATGAAGTTTGTACATGAGGTTCTCTCAAAAAATAAAGTTGAGGTATCAGATGTATTTCTTATGTCCTGCGACGAGGAAAAAAATTATAAGCTTATAAAAAAGGAGGATTTGAATTGAAAAGGCTGATTCTTTGCATAGCAATACTTGCGGTAATAATTACAGGCTCTGTTTTGTCCTTATTATTGATAAACAACAAAAACCAACAGCTTATTGAAACTCTTGACGCTATTACAGTGTATGCTGAGGATAGAAAAACCGACCAAGCTCTCGAAAAAATCGAAGAGTTCAGCCGGTTATGGAAAAAATATTATGTCTGTGTGTCGTTTCTTGTAGAAAGCTCTTGCTTAGAAGACATTTCTTCCTCATGCGCAAAGCTTAAAGCGCTTTTATTGAAAGACAGTGAAGAGTTGTATTCTGAATGTGAAACCATTAAATACGGAATAAATCTTATTTACAATAATGAATTCCCGTATCTTCACAGTATTTTCTGATAATTCAAGCTAACTTATTTCAGCAATAATTTTAATAAAGCTATCCAAGTCGTTAAAGTCTTTATACACCGACGCAAACCTGACATATGCTACCGCGTCTAGCCTTCTAAGACCTGCCAAAACCTTGTCGCCTATTTCGCTGGTAGTAGTCTCGGTCTGCATAGCGTTTGCGTATGTGTTTTCTATCTCGTCAACCAAAGAATTCACATCTTCAACGCTCACGGGACGTTTTTTTATTGCATTTCCGATAGCCTTTATAATTTTTTCCTTTTCAAAGGGCTCAAAGCTGCCGTCTTTTTTATAAACCATAAGAGTTGGCTTTTCAACTACCTCATAAGTAGTAAATCTCCTGCCGCAATTAGTACACTCACGGCGACGCCTCTTTTTTTCATCGCTCGGCCGCGAATCAATTACCTTTGTGTCCTCATAATTGCAATATGGACATCTCATAATTAGCTCTCCTTATCACTATATTTATAGTAATTATATCACATATAGTGTTCAATTGCAAGAGCTCATACCAAATATATCAAAAAACTGTTAATAGGTTTAATTAAGAAGATTCTGTATCTTTAACGGTTTTACGATTAAAACAAATCAATCTTAATATGTATAAATCCACAGATCCACTTTATAGCTTCAGGAATTTATAAAGTCCTCCGTAACGTCAATCAGCTGCGTAGGAGTAATTTCCAAATTTACAACCTTCTCGAACAAGCCTTCCACCTGCCCATAGTTGGTCGTAATGTCCAAAATCTCTGATTTTTTGTTCTTCCCCGACTTTTCTTCCGATATTAAGCTTTCAATTCTTATACCGTAAGTCGGTGCTTTTTCATTGTCAAATTGGATTTCGCTCTCAATTAGACTGTATTGGATCGAGTTATCCCTTGAATTTTGTGCTTTCAATACCTTTTCCATTTCTAAACGCTCCTTCTAAATAATTTTTGCATTTAAGAATAAAGTAATAAAACCGTTAAATTACAATGTATAACTTCTTTAATTAAATTATACTACATAATTCGACAAATTAATTAAAAAGTTTTCGACATAATTCGACAAACAGTAATAACACGAACGCTCAATCTTGACAATTTGACCGGTATACTATATAATATTAGTTTGATAAGCTGTATCATAAAGGCTTAAGCTATTAAATTTATATGTAAGGAGTTATAACTATGGCAGTAAAGAATTTATCTGTATCAAAAGAAGGATATAAAAAGCTGGAAGAGGACTTAGAATACCTTGTAACAGTCAGAAGGAGCGAGGTTGCCGCTAAGCTTAAAGAGGCGCGCTCATTCGGAGACCTTTCGGAAAATGCCGAATATGACGAGGCAAAGAACGAGCAAGGTATCTTAGAAGCCAGAATTACAGAGCTTGAACAGATGATTGCCAATGCTGTTATCGTTGACGATGATAATATATCTCTCGAGGAAGTATCAATCGGCTCTAAAATAGAAATTGAAGATCTGGAGCTCGGCACTACGGAAACTCTGCAAATTGTAGGCTCAACCGAATCCGACCCGGACAACGGAAAAATTTCTGATGATTCGCCTATAGGAAAAGCCGCGCTCAAGAAGAAGGTAGGAGAAACCTTTGAAGTCGAGGCGCCTGTAGGAATTTTGAAGTTCAAGATTTTAGACATCAGCAAATAATCAGATACGGGATAAATAACATAAAGGAGCATAAATACAAATGAGTGACGAAATTTTAAACGAGGTTTCTGAAGAAGAAATATCTCAGGAGGAAATAAACGGACTAAAGCAAATAAGAATCGACAAGCTGAACGAGTTACAGTCAAAGGGAAAAAACCCATATGAAATAACAAGCTACGACGTAACCATAAAAAATGCCGACGCTAAGGCTGAATATGAAAAGATTGAATCTGAAATCATAGCAAAAGTGGGCGATGATCAGGATGCTAAAAACGCTGCACTTGAAAAGCTAAAGGAAAAGACCGTACGCATAGCAGGAAGAATCGTAAGCTGGCGCGATATGGGAAAGGCAAACTTCATCGATGTTCGTGACGGTAGCGACAGAATTCAGGTTTATGTAAGAATGAACGACATAGGAGAAGATACCTTTGCCGAGTTCAAGAAGTGGGATATAGGCGATATTGTCGGTATAGAGGGCTTTGTTTTCAGAACAAGGCGTGGCGAAGTTTCAATTCACGCAAAAGAAATCAAGCTCTTGTCAAAATCTCTTCTGCCTCTTCCGGAGAAATGGCACGGTCTTAAAGACAGAGACCAGAGATACCGTCAGAGATACGTTGATCTTATCTGCAACCCTGACGTTAAGGACACCTTTATAAAGAGAAGTCTTATCTTAAAGGAAATAAGAAACTATCTTGACGAGCGCGGTTATCTTGAGGTCGATACGCCCGTTCTCCACACTCTTGAAATAGGTGCAGCGGCACGTCCGTTTGTCACTCACCACAATGCTCTAAACCTAGATATGTATCTTCGTATTGAGACCGAGCTTTATCTGAAAAGGCTTATAGTAGGCGGTTTTGACAAGGTATATGAGGTCGGCAGAATTTTCAGAAACGAGGGTATGGACACATCTCACAACCCTGAGTTCACCACAATTGAGATGTATCAGGCTTACACAGACTATCACGGTATGATGGACTTAATAGAAGATATGTACGTCACAATTACAAAAAAGGTCTGCGGAAGTGATGTTATAACCTATCAGGGAACGGAAATCAACATGGCTGCTCCTTGGGAGCGTTTGACTATGGTCGAGGCTGTAAAGAAATACGCAGGGGTTGATTACAACGACTGGGCGACCGATGAAGACGCAAGGGCTTGCGCTAAAGAAAAGGGCGTAGAGGTTGACGAAGACGACAAGGCTACGAAAGGACACGTACTTATTGCGTTCTTTGACGCTTTTGTTGAGGATAAGCTGATCCAGCCTACGATAATTTACGACTATCCTGTTGAGAACTCGCCTCTTGCCAAGAGAAAACCTGAAAATCCTGCTTTTACAGAGAGATTTGAATATTTTATTTATTGCAGAGAAATGGGAAATGCGTTCTCTGAGCTTAACGACCCAATAGACCAAAAGGAGAGGTTTGTCCGTCAGGTTGAGGCAAAGCGTGCTCAGGGCGCAAACGCTGAAGTAGACGAGGATTTCATAACAGCTCTCGAATACGGTATGCCGCCTACAGGTGGACTTGGTTTTGGTCTTGACCGACTTGTTATGTTGCTTACCGATTCGGGTTCAATCCGAGACGTATTATTGTTCCCCACAATGAAGCCGTTGGGGAAGTAGACCCCGTAGAATTGGGGTTTTGAGGGTGTTCAGGGCAAAATTTACGC
>CANRKQ010000006.1 GCA_947631265.1 uncultured Clostridia bacterium
ATATAGTGCTAACATATCTTTTCTAAGTTTTCTCTTATTGTTTTTAGTATTCTCTTTTCAAGTCTGGATATGTATGACTGAGATATTCCGACAATATCTGCCACCTCTTTCTGAGTCATTTCTTTTTCACCTAATAGCCCGAATCTCATTATCATAATTTGTTTTTCCCTGTCATTCAGCTTTTCAATCTCAACCAAAACAAGCTCGCGTTCAACCTCATTTTCTATACCCCTGATTACCACATCGTCATCTGTTCCCAGAATATCAGAAAGCAAAAGCTCATTGCCGTCCCAGTCGACATTCAGAGGCTCGTCAATTGAGATATCGTTTCTGTACTGGTTTGACTTTCTTAAAAACATAAGTATTTCATTCTCAATGCAACGTGACGCATACGTTGCAAGCTTTATATTTTTATCTACCTGAAAGGTATTTACCGCCTTTATCAGTCCTATTGTTCCTATTGAAATAAGATCTTCTATTCCTATACCAGTAGATTCAAACTTCTTTGCTATGTAAACTACAAGTCTCAAATTATGGACTATAAGTGTTTCTCTTCCTCTTTTGTCGTTGTTTTTAATTTGTTCAAAGGCTTTCTGCTCATCCTCTGCCGAAAGAGGCGGCGGAAGTGTTTCCGATCCGTTTATATAATCTATATATTTTTTCTTTTTGTTGATTAAAACCGTAATTCTGCTTATTATCTTGTTAAAAAGTAATCCTAATTTCATTTTGTCCTGCCCGCTTAAGAGCATACCTCCCCTTTCAATTTTTTAGCTTTATTTTTAAATCGTATATTGTACTGATAAAAATTCATAAATTAAAAATCATTACATTTATATTTAAATTAACTTAGAATACCCGGATTGAATATTGCCGTCGGCTGTTCATCTGTCCCGCAGCTTGTAATTCCTATGCAAGCCCTTACTTCTTTGCATATGCCGTTTTCATCTGTTATTTTTATTCCATGCATTGTTTTTATAGGTATAAGACTTTCTCCGGAGATAGTTGAGTACGGTATAAGTCTGAAACCTGAATTAATATTTTGATTTAAAAGCTCATTATATAATCCAAAAAGCTCATTACTTTTACATATCACAACAGAACGCCCTGAAAAATAATCGTATAAATTATTTCCCGTATCAACTATGCCATTAAAAGAATAATCTCTGTTAAAAAGCTTAAATGAAATAGTATATACTCCTTTTAGATTTCTTCTGTTTATCAAGAAATAATCAGCGATTGTCATTATAAAATATACAAGAATTGTAACTATTATCAGCGTTATCAAAGATATATCAAAATAAACGGTAAAATTTTTTACATATATCATCTTACCACCGGAAAGCCTCCACAACGCAAAGCACAAGCCGGTGAAAACTATGTTTATAAGAATATATGTAAGAGAGTATTTTATTAAATCATATTTGTCGTTTGATAAGCCGCATATAAGAATAACAATTAATACAGCCGCAAGCTTTAAAGCGGTTATTATATAATCATTTATCGGAAGTAAAATCAAAAGCGCTGAAATACCTCCTGTTACCGATGCAAAAGCTACCCGTTTCGGGTTTGTTTTAATGTGAAAAACAAGGCTTAATATTTTGACAAAAAAATATGTTAAATATATATTGGTTATAACCAGAACATCGGCGTATATGCACTTCAACAGGTCTCACCTCACGCTTTGATAATATTATAATCCAAGCCTTTCAATAAATATGTCGATTTTAAAGCATAAAAATACACCTGCAAAAAATTTGCAGGTGTATAAAAATTCAAAAGTTTTTATTTAAGCCTTTTTCAAAGACATAGACATCAATGGTAAAGACCTGTCGCAAACCGTAGTTTGCGGATAAAACAATATTGTTAATAACAAATCAGTTCTCAATAAACACTTTAAAGGTCTTGTAAGCCATATATGTGTCTATTTTAGAGGTCACTTCAAATGGTGCGTGCATTGATAAAACAGGAACTCCTACATCTATAACGTCAATGTTAAGATTTGCAATGTACTGCGCTACAGTTCCGCCGCCACCTAAATCTACTTTGCCGAGCTCACCCGTCTGCCAGATAACATTTTTACTGTCCAAAAGATTTCTTATCCTTGCCACAAATTCGGCAGACGCGTCTGATGTTCCGGATTTTCCTCTTGAGCCGGTAAATTTGGTTACACATACCCCGTAGTTTATTTTTGAGGCGTTTCTGATTTCCAGTACATCGGGAAATGTAGGATCAAAGGCGGCATTTACGTCTGCGGAAAGGCACTCAGACGCTGAAATTGCCTGTCTAGCATTTACTCCCAGCTTTTCAGCCAAATCGTAAATAAAATATTTTAAATAAGAGCTGTTAAGACCCGTATTGCCGTCACTTCCGGTCTCTTCCTTATCGGTCAAAACGGTAATGGCTGTTTTCTTAGGTACGACCTCACAGTCAATCAGAGCCTTTAGTGCGGTATATGCGCAAACTCTGTCATCCTGACCGTATGAGCCTATCATACTTCTGTCAAAGCCTATATCCTTTGCTTTGAATGCAGGTACTGCCTCAAGCTCTGCGGAAATGAAATCATCTTCAACTATTCCGTACTTTTTGTTGAGAATATCTATGATATTCAGTTTGACCATTTCCGATTCCTCGTCGTCTTTAAATGGTCTTGAGCCTATCAGAATGTTAAGCTCCTCACCCTTAACACCCTCAGAAAGTGTTCTTTTCATCTGCTGGGCCGCTAAGTGCGGAAGTAAATCACATACGCAGAATACGGGATCATTTTCGTCCTCGCCGATCTTGACCTCTATCTTTTCATTCTTAGAATTTATAATAACGCCGTGAAGAGCCAACGGAATTGTAGTCCACTGGTATTTTTTAATTCCGCCGTAATAATGCGTTTTGAAAAATCCAATTTGGTTATCCTCGTAAATAGGGTTTTGCTTTAAATCAAGCCTAGGAGAATCAATATGTGCCGCATTTATCCTAAAGCCATGCTCAGCGCTGTCTCTGCCGATAATTGCTGCAATTACCGCCTTATTCCTGTTGTTGATATAAATTCTATCTCCCGGATTTAAGTCTTTTTTAAAATCGTATTCAGTAAAACCGTTTTCCTCAAGAAGTCTAACAGTTTCGCAAACCGCCTCTCTTTCAGTTTTTGCAATATCAAGAAACTTCTTATATTCGTTGCAGAAATCATCGGCTTTTTTTATTTCATTTTCACTCATAATAAAGCCTGCGTTTTTCTTTTTGCTGAATAACTCCTTTTTTAATCCCTTTGCTTTTGATTCTGACATACAAACCATCCTTTCTGTGTTTATCTATACAGCTTATTATATTCCTTATAAGCGTTTAAGACTTTATTTATGTAGTGTCTTGTATCTGAAAAATCTTCCGGTATATTGTTTAGATTTAAATTATCCTCATCAAGAATACCCTCATAAAGCCAACTTCTTACCTCTGTCATTCCTGCGTGGTATGCCGCAATTGTAAGCTCATATGAGCCGAACTGTTTATACAGATAAGCAAGATACCAAGAACCGTACATGATATTATATTTAGGATTATACATATCCTCATATTTAAGACCTTTATTATCTTCAATATTATTGCTGACCTCTTCAAAAGCTATCGGCATAAGCTGCATCAATCCTACTGCCCCGACGTCGGATTCAGCATCAGGATCAAATCCGCTTTCGGTTTTAATTACTGCGTATATGAAATTTTCATCTATTTCATATTCTTCACTATAATGCTCGACGTATTCTGAATATTTCTTGGGATAAATGTTCTTTCTCAAAAAAGCCGGTACCGACTTGTATATAAAAAAAGCAATTACAGACATAATTATTAAGACAATAAAGAATACTGCTCCCCTATTCTTCCTTTTTGCCATAATAGATCTCCTTAATCTTCTGTGCTGTTTTTAATGAATTGTTTATTAAATCATTTTTACTGCTGTTGTTTTCAATAAGAAAGTCGCTGTTTTTTCTGAAAAAGCTCTCAGGCAGCTGAGATGAAAACCTTTTTTCAGCCTCCCTTTCTGAGATATTATCACGTTTGATAATGCGTTTAAGCCTTAAATTTCTATCAGATATAACACAAACTATTTTATCGCAGATTTTATTTAATCCGCTTTCAAATAAAGTAGGCGCGTCAATAACCGCAATGTTATCATCTTCTATTTTCTCAATTCTGCTGTTGATCTCGTCTATGATATAAGGAAATGTAATTGACATAAGCTTATTAAGCTCATTTCTTTCGGCAAAAACTAAAGAGCCTAATTTTCTTCTGTCTAAAGCGCCGTTTTCAAAATACTCCTCTCCGAAAGCTGATTTAAGCTCAGCCAGACAATCTTTATTATTATCTGTTATATATCTTGATACCAGATCTGCATCGATAATATAAAAGCCGCACATTTCAAAAGTCTTGCAAACAGTTGTCTTGCCCGCACCGCTTTGTCCTGTTAGCCCGAGAATATAAGACCTCATTCAGTCACCCTCTTTTATCACCTTGAATCCTGCCGCACGGAGCATTCTGTTATACACGGCAAGTCCTACCCCTTCTTTTGACGGACATCTTGCATAAACTCTTTCAGCTCCAATTTTATCAATCTCTCTTAATACCGCAAATATTCTTTCAGCCTGCTGTTCGCTGCTGTCACCGAATCTAACAGCTTTAATACTGTCAGAAATATCATCGCTGTCAAATATCAGCGCGTATGTGCCGGCGGAATTGTGCTTAGCAACATACTGTTCAAAAAATTCAACAGAACCGCTGATGAGAGTTACATCTGCCTTGGGTGAATAGTGCTTGTACTTCATACCTGGTGATTTTACGCTTGCATCGTTTGAAATTATTTCAAGAACCCCTTTATCTACTACTACGTCTGATGCAACGGTCTTTAGATCATCAACCGAAATCTTCCCTGGACGTAACAATCTTATTATATCACCTTCAAAAGAAATTACTGTCGATTCAACGCCGACAGAACAACTTCCGCCATCGAGTATTGCAGGGATCCTGCCGTTCATATCATCAAATACGTGGTTTGCCGTTGTCGGACTTGGACTTCCCGACAGGTTTGCTGACGGTGCAGCCAGAGGCAATCCGCATATCCTAATCAGCTCTCTTGCAACATTGTTTGACGGCAAACGTATTCCAACAGTATTAAGACCTCCGCTTGTGACTAAAGGTATCCTATCACTTTTAGGTAAAACAACAGTAATAGGTCCCGGCCAGAATTTTTTACATACTTCAAGCGCAGTATCGGGAATATCCTCGGCAAGCTCTCGGAGCATATCCATATCAGCTATATGAACAATAAGCGGATTGTCGGCAGGGCGCTTTTTCGCTTTGAAAATTTTCATAACTGCATTTTCATTAAAAGCGTTTGCGGCGAGTCCGTATACAGTTTCGGTAGGAATTCCTACAACCTCTCCACGCTTGATAAGCTCAGCGCAATACTTTATATTTTCATTCGTGGATTTTAAAACTCTAGTTTCCATAAAATATGCTCATTCCGATTATTTGTCATTCTCCTGCATTGCAAGCTTTGCCGCCTGATCGGCAGTTGCCAGGGCATCTATTACCTCATCCATATTGCCGTTGAGAAATTGCTCTAATCTGTAAATTGTAAGTCCTATTCTGTGATCTGAAACTCTTCCTTCGGGATAGTTATATGTTCTAATTCTCTCAGAACGATCTCCCGTTCCCACCTGAGACCGCCTTACTGCCGCAATTTCGTTTTCCTGAGCTCTCAGCTGCTCTTCAAACAGCTTTGAGCGCAATACCTTTAGCGCTTTTTCTTTATTTTTATGCTGACTTCTCTCGTCCTGACATTCAACCACCAAGCCCGTAGGAATATAAGTTATCCTGACAGCGGATTCTGTTTTGTTTATATGCTGACCGCCTGCTCCGGACGCTCTGAAAACATCAATTTTAAGGTCGGTAGCCTCATTAATTTCAAATTCAACATCGTCAGCCTCAGGCAAAACTGCAACAGTTACTGTAGACGTATGAACCCTTCCCTGCGATTCGGTTTCAGGTACTCTCTGTACTCTGTGAACTCCACTTTCATACTTTAGTCTTGAGTATGCTCCCTCGCCCTGAATACTGAAAGAAACTTCTTTAAATCCTCCCAGCTCTGTTTCGTTGGCGCTTATCACCTCAATGCTCCAGCCGTGGTTTTCTGCATACATAGTGTACATTCTGTAAAGAGAGTTTGCAAAAAGCGACGCCTCTTCTCCTCCTGCGCCCCCGCGTATTTCAATAATAACATTTTTATCATCATTAGGGTCCTTCGGCAAAAGAAGTATTTTAAGCTCCTCGGTCAATGCCTCCTCCTGCTCCTTTGATTCGTCATACTGCATCTGTACCATTTCTTTAAAATCCTTGTCGAGTCCGCCGGTCTCTAAAAGCTCTACAGCCTCGTCAAACGATTCCTTTGCCTTTTTATATTCTCTGAATTTCTCAATTATCGGAGTAATGCTTTTATACTCCTTCATCAGCGATGTATATAAGGTCTGATCATTTACAACGTCAGGTTCCATAAGCTTATTATTTATTTCTTCATATCGCTCCTCAAGAGCTTTTAATTTTTCAAACATAATAACTCTCCTACTAATAACTAATTTTAATTATAGAATATGCAATTTCTTCATAGTGCTAGGTATCCTCGTCCCTGATAACGGATTTAATATTCTTTTCTGCCTTGGAACGTGCAACCATAAATTCGTGTCCGCAGCCTGTGCACCTGAGCTTAAAATCCATACCTGAACGTAAAACGTACATTTTGTTTTCGCCGCACGGATGCTTTTTTTTCATAATCAAAAGGTCATTAGGTCTTATGTCCGTAATAATCACTCCAATCAAAGATTTAAACGGTAAGTTATACCCTAAAAAATAACTGCTTTTAAACATCTGACAATTCTATTATATCAACCAGAAATGTTAGTATAGCATATTTTTTATAAAAAAGCAAATTTTAGTTTTAAGTAAAATTTGTTATAACGTCAAAACTGTTAGCCACACTGACTTATCAGCACAGATGTTTCTTTAATAAACAAATGTCATAATTGAAACATTGTACTCATAGAATTAGATATAAAACTTTTCATATAATCAAATAAAGATTATTATCAGAAAAAAATAAAGCAATAATGACCTTGTGCTTATAAACTTAAACCAGTTTTAGGCTCAATAATAAAGGAAGGAATGGTAATTATATGAAAAACTATTTGCCTGAGGGTAAACTGATAGGTACTAATACGAATAAAAGCTACTTAAAATCGATATCCTCATTAAACGAGGCAAAAAACTTAGGCATTATTTTAGAGGCAAAGGCGTTGATGTGCGACTGCGAACACAATATTATCGTTGATATTCCTTGTGCAAAGGCGATAATTCCCAGAATTGAGGGAGCAATAGGTATTGACAGCGGTGAAACAAAGGATATAGCATTACTCTCAAGAGTAAATAAGCCCGTTTGCTTTAAGGTTATGGATATAGTTTCAAGTGACAGCGATGAAACTTTAGTTATACTTTCAAGAAAATCCGCGCAGGAGGAGTGCATAGAAAATCACATAAATTATCTGAAAAGCGGAGATGTAATTCCTGCTAAAATTACTCATATAGAGCAATTTGGATGCTTTGTAGATATTGGCTGCGGAATTGCCTCTCTTATTCCCATAGACGCAATTTCGGTGTCAAGAATTTCGCACCCATCAGACAGGTTCTACAACGGTCAGGAGATTTACGCAGTAGTCAAGGGCAAAGAAAACGGTCGTATTTTTCTTACGCATAAAGAACTTCTGGGTACATGGTCGGAAAATGCCGCATTGTTTGAAGTCGGTCAAACTGTGGGAGGGATAATACGTTCCATTGAAAACTACGGCATTTTCATCGAGCTTACTCCTAATCTTGCCGGGCTTGCCGAGCCAAAGGAAAATGTACATATAGGACAGTCCGCCAGCGTATTTATCAAATCAATTATTCCCGAAAAAATGAAAGTAAAGCTTATAGTAGTTGATGTTTTCTCAGGCAGCGGCATTGACAAATCGCTCAACTATTACATTACCGAGGGACATATTGACAAGTGGAACTACTCTACCGAAAACTGCCATAAACAAATTTATACCGAATTTTAAAATAATAAGCTAAGGAATCTTATAATCCTTAGCTTTTTTATTTCAATAAAATACTACTCTATTACTGCTCTATTACTGTTCTTTTATCTTTTTCCTGTACAGCAAAGCTGTCTGCTCCTGCTTGTTATCTCCAAATTCATAATATATTCTGTCTTTTAAATTATCAGGAAGATACTGCTGCTCTACATAATGATTTGTATAGTCGTGAGGATACTTATAATACTGTCCTTTCACCTCTGCGTCATCGCCGTCAAAATGCATATTCTGCAAATGCCTCGGAATGGGTCCTGCCATTCCCTTTTGTATATCAGCCATAGCCGTGTTAATGGCATTATAAGCGCTGTTTGACTTAGGAGCAGTACATAAAAGTATTATAGCCTCTGCAAGAGGAATTCTAGCCTCGGGCAGCCCGAGCTGAAGAGCGCTGTCAACGCAAGCCTTAACAATGGGAACAGCCATAGGATATGCAAGTCCTATATCCTCTGACGCCACCACAAGAAGACGTCTGCAAAGAGAAATAATGTCCCCTGCCGTCATAAGTCTTGCGGCATAGTGGATAGCTGCGTTTTCATCGCTGCCTCTTATTGATTTCTGAAAAGCAGATAAAATATCATAATGCTCATCACCGTTTCTGTCATAACGCATATTGCTTCTCTGAGTAAGCAGTTTTGCATTCTCAAGTGTGATCTCCAGGCAGTTATCATTTTTATCGGCTGACAATACGCAAAGCTCTACAGTATTAAGCGATTTTCTCACATCTCCTCCGCAGCCGGAGGCAATATAGTTGACAACCCCGCTTTCAAGCCTTAGCTTTACTCCCATATCGTCGGCAATGATCTGAAACGCGCGCTTTACCGCGGGAACTACATCTTCTGAGCTTACCTGTTTGAACTCAAACACCGTCGAACGGCTTATAATTGCATTAAATACATAGAAGTACGGGTTCTCGGTCGTTGACGCAATAAGCGTTATCTTTCCGTTTTCTATATATTCCAGCAAGGACTGCTGCTGCTTTTTATTCAAATACTGAATTTCATCCAGGTAAAGCAAAATCCCGTTATAGCCTTCAAATGTCTCTGTTTCGGCTATAATCTCCTTAATGTCGGTAATTGACGCTGATGTACCGTTTAGCTTGTACATCTTCAAATTTGTGTTTTCTGCTATAATTCTGGCAACCGTAGTTTTTCCCGTTCCCGACGGACCGTAAAAAATCATATTAGGAATTTGTCCGCTTTCAATTATTCTTCTAAGCGGCTTGTCTTTGCCAAGTAAATGAAACTGACCGACAACTTCATCAAGCGTTTTCGGTCTGATTCGATCTGCCAAAGGCTTGTTCAATGTCGGTCAACTCCTGTTTTCTAATTAATAAAGCGGATACTTTTTGCAAAGCTCATTGACCTTTTCCCTGATTTCGTCTGCTTTGTTCTCAAAATCAGTTGCAGTAAGGTATATGCATTCTGCAATTATATCCATATCTTCTTCTTTAAGTCCCCTTGTAGTAACAGCAGGCGTTCCTACTCTTATACCGCTTGTGATAAACGGACTCTGCGGATCATTTGGAATAGCATTCTTATTGACGGTAATATATACCTCGTCAAGTCTATGCTCCAATTCCTTACCAGTAATGTTGAACGGCTGTAGATCTACAAGAGCTAAATGGTTGTCCGTTCCTCCTGAAACAAGTCTGAAACCTCTTTTTACAAGACCCTCTGCCAAAGCCCTTGCATTCAAGACAACCTGATGCTGATATTCCTTGAACTCAGGCTTTAAAGCCTCGCCGAAACATACTGCCTTTCCTGCGATTACGTGTTCTAAAGGTCCGCCCTGCGTTCCGGGGAAAATCGCTTTATCAAACTTCTTGGCAAGCTCCTCGTCATTTGTTAGGATAAGTCCTCCTCTCGGACCTCTAAGCGTTTTATGTGTGGTTGTTGTAACAACATCTGCATATGGTACCGGCGACGGATGCTCACCTGCTGCGACAAGTCCTGCAATGTGCGCCATATCAACCATGAAATATGCTCCGACTTCCTTTGCTATGTTTGATATCCTTTCAAAATCAATAATTCTCGGATAAGCTGAAGCTCCTCCGACAATAAGCTTTGGCTTACATTCCTTAGCTTTTCTTTCTATCTCATCATAATCTATTCTCTCATCGTCGCCAAGCTCATAAGAAACAAAGTTGAAATACTTTCCGCTAAGATTTACGGGACTTCCGTGCGTTAAGTGTCCGCCGTGTGCAAGGCTCATACCCATTATAGTGTCACCCGGATTAACTAATGCAAAATATACTGCTGTATTAGCCTGTGCTCCCGAGTGCGGCTGAACATTGGCATATTTAGCTCCGAAAAGCTTACATGCCCTTTCAATTGCAATGTTTTCAACTACATCTACGCACTGACAGCCGCCGTAATATCTTTTTCCAGGATATCCCTCTGCATATTTATTAGTAAGTACACTTCCCATAGCCGCCATTACAGGACCTGAAACTATGTTTTCACTTGCAATAAGCTCAAGATTTCTTCTCTGACGTGCAAGTTCAGCGTCCATTGCCTCTCCTACTTCTTTATCATAATTCTTTACATATCCGATCGTATCCATCATATCCATAATGCCAATCTCCTTTTTATAAATATACATTATTATATACTATATTTTATATTATTTCAAGTTATTTTCCATAATTTCTGGAGAGCTTTAATTCTTTTATCAAATGCTTTCTGCTAATTCTTATTAAAGTTTATAAGAATATTTTATTTGACAAGTCAATGATTTTAATTGCTCAATGCGCTTAGAAGTCTTGAAAAGCACTGGCAATTATGTTATACTAAAATGCAATGGACGTTCATAAAAGAAGGAGATGTATTTAAATATGCCGATCAGAATACCGAATAATCTTCCTGCCTTTTCGGTTTTTGAGGAGGAAAATATTTTTGCTATACCTGATGACAAAGCTGAACATCAGGACATCAGACCTTTGGAAATTGCAATTGTTAATCTTATGCCTAAAAAAATAGAAACCGAAACTCAATTTTTAAAACTGCTGTCTAATACACCTCTTCAGGTAAATATTGAGCTTATACAAATGGCTACTCACAAGTCAAAAAACACGCCTATGGAGCATTTGCTCTCCTTTTACAAAACCTTTGAGGAGATAAAAAACAATAAATACGACGGGCTGATTATCACAGGCGCGCCGATTGAACAAATGGACTATGAAGACGTAGACTACTGGAACGAGCTTTGCGAAATATTTGAGTGGTCAAAAACAAATGTTTATTCTACAATCCATGTATGCTGGGGCGCTCAGGCAGGTCTTTACTATCATTACGGGATACCAAAATACCCGCTTAAGAAAAAGATGTTCGGTGTATTCCCGCATAGGGTTTTACACCCAAAGCACCCATTGCTAAACGGGTTCGACGATATTTTTCTTGTTCCTCATTCAAGGCATACCGAGGTGCGGAAAGAAGATATTGAAAAGGTCAGAGAGCTTACAATACTTACTGAATCAGATATAAGCGGTGTACATATTGTAGCAGATAAAACGGACAGGCAGTTCTTTTTAACAGGACATTCGGAATATGACAAAAGAACGCTTGCAAATGAATACAAACGTGATATTGAAAAGGGTCTTGATATAGATATTCCCTATAATTATTTTCCTGATGACGATCCTAATAACAAGCCTGTTCACTCGTGGGTATGCCACGCAAACCTGATGTTTTCTAACTGGCTAAATTATCTGGTATATCAGGCTACACCTTTTAATTTAGATGATTTAGAAAAAATAAGATAAAAATAACTCCCGAAAATTCGGGAGCTTTTTTATACTATTTTCTTATTTGTAGAATACGTTCTGTGAATTTCAGGAGCTGCACCGTTTGTGACACAATCCTCGTTTATTACAATGCTCACTATATCCTTATCGGACGGCGAGGTAAACATAACATTCATCAATATACCTTCTACAACAGCCCTCAGACCTCTCGCTCCTGTTTTTTGGGCAATAGCCTTCTTTGCAATCGCAGCCTTAGCCTCTTCTGTAAATATAAGTTCAATATCATCGTAGTCGAAAAGCTTTGTAAACTGCTTGATAAGCGAATTCTTTGGCTGTGTCAATATTTTTACTAATGCGTCCTCGTCTAAATCGTTTAAAACAGTAATAACAGGAAGTCTTCCCACAAGCTCTGGCACCAAACCGTACTTAACTAAATCCTGAGGTTCTACTTTTGAAAAAATATTCGTATCAGATTTATCTTTGTGAGATTTTATCTCACTTCCGAAACCAAGCGACGATTTATCGGTTCTCTTGTTTATTATCTTAGACAAACCGTCGAACGCACCTCCGCAGATAAATAAGATATTCTTTGTATCAATCTGAATAAACTCCTGATGCGGATGCTTTCTTCCGCCCTGAGGAGGAACATTTGATACGCAGCCCTCTATTATTTTTAAAAGAGCCTGCTGTACACCCTCTCCGCTTACGTCTCTGGTAATTGAAGTATTTTCACTCTTACGCGAAATTTTGTCTATCTCATCTATATAGATTATACCCCTCTGAGCCGCCTCAATATCATAATCAGCAGCCTGAATAAGCCTTGTAAGCACATTTTCTACATCGTCTCCGACGTAGCCTGCCTCTGTCAAAGTAGTTGCGTCTGCAATAGCAAAAGGAACATTCAGTATCTTTGCAAGTGTTTGAGCCAAAAGTGTTTTTCCTGTTCCCGTAGGTCCAAGAAGTAAAATGTTACTCTTTTGGATTTCAACGTCGTTTTCATCGTTTTCTTTATTATTTAAAATTCTTTTATAATGATTATACACCGATACAGCCAGGGAAATCTTTGCATTATCCTGACCTATAACATATTGGTCAAGAATATTTTTTATTTCAACAGGCTTTGTAAGCACAATATTTTTTTTATCGTCAGTCATTTCCTTTTTTGACTTATTATCCTGACTTCTTCTCTCTTTGTGACGAGCCACATCTCCCTGCTGCATCATTATATCATAACATAACATTATACAGTTGTCACATATATGCACATCGCCCGCTGAAAATATATTTCTTACATAGTTTTCAGCAGTACCGCAGAAACTACAAACTTTTAATCCGTCTTTGTAAGGCATAAGCACCGTCCTTATCTTTTTGTAATAACCTTATCGACCAATCCGTATTGCATTGCCTGCTCGGCTGTCATGTAATTGTCTCTTTCACAGTCTCTGTGAATTGTTTCGACATCCTTTGAACAGTTTTCTGCCAATATTCTTTCCAGTCTTTCTCTTGTTTTAAGCATATTGTCTGCGTGTATCTGTATATCGGTCTGCTGACCGCTTAATCCGCCCCCTGAAATTAACGGTTGATGGATCAATATCTCACTGTTAGGCAGAGCAAACCTCTTGCCCTTTGCACCGCTTGAAAGCAAAAAAGAACCAAACGATGCTGCAAGACCGATACATATAGTTGAAACATCGCACTTGATGTACTGCATTGTGTCGTAAATTGCAAAACCTGCCGTAACTGATCCCCCAGGACTGTTAATATAAAGATCTATATCCTTTTCAGGATCCTGACCCTCAAGATACAAAAGCTGCGCAACCACAACGCTCGCAACAGAATCATCAATAGGTCCTGTAAGCATAACGATTCTGTCATTTAACAGCCTTGAAAAAATATCATAACTTCTTTCTCCGTGACTGGTTTGTTCAACAACATAAGGGACAAGTGTCGACATAATATCTCCTCCATTTCAATTTGTTCATATACGCTTATCGCCCACAAGCTTTGCGGGCGAATAAGTATTATCACTTGATTTTTGCAGAATTCTTTACAAGCTCTGCCGCCTTTGCTACTGCAAGGTCTTTCTTTAATGCGTCGTCTGTTACATAAGACTTAACCTGTTCAACATCCATTTTGTAATTATCAGCCATCTTACTGAACTCTTGCTCAGTTTCTTCATCAGAAACTTCAATGCTTTCTTCCTTTGCAATCTGCTCAAGAGCAAGTCTTAGCTTAACCTGCTTTTCAGCCTGTTCGCGGTAAGTTTTCCTTAAAGTGTCCATATCCGAGCCGGTGTACTGAAGATACATATCCAAACTGATACCCTGCGGCGCAAGTCTCTGCGTCATATCCTGAATCATTTCCTCAACTCTGTTTTCATACATAACCTCAGGGATCTCACCTTCAACACTATCAATAATCTGATCAAACAGAGCGCTCTCTACCTCTGAATCCGCCTTTTTTTCCTCAGCTTCCTCAAGTCTTCTCTTAACGTCCTCTCTCAACTGCTCTACTGTATCAAACTCGGTTGTGTCCTTTACAAAATCATCGTCGAGCGTAGGCAACTCCTTAGCCTTGATTTCATGCAGCCTGATCTTGAATACGGCATCCTTGCCTGCTAAATTTTCAGCGCCGTATTCCTCAGGAAACGTTACGTTTATATCAAATTCATCTCCGATGCTGTGACCGCATACCTGTTCCTCAAAGCCGGGAATAAACTGTCCGCTGCCCAATGACAAAGTAAACTTTTCTGCTTTTCCTCCCTCAAAAGGAACGCCGTCCTGATATCCTTCAAAATCAATAACAACGTCATCGCCGTTTTGGCAAGGTCTGTCGTCTATATCAATTATCCTCATACCCTTTTGTCTCAGATTATCTATGTCCTTGTCAATATCCTCTTCAGTTACAGCTTTGACATTTTTTGTTGTTTCTAATCCCTTATATTTTTCAATTTTGACCTCAGGCTTTGTTATACATGTAACCTTTATCTCCAGTCCCTTCTCTCTATCTATAGAAACAACTTCTACATCAGGCCTTGTTACCAGCTCAAATCCGGCTTCTGCAACGGCTGTATCAACTTCGCCCGGTACTAAAGCGTTTACAGCGTCCTCATAAAATACTCCCTCACCGTATTCTTTTTCAATTATCTTTCTTGTGGCTTTTCCCTTTCTGAACCCGGGAACAGATATGCTTTTCTTTTTCGACTGATATGCTTTTTCAATTGCAGCCTCAAAAGATTCAGGCGAGATCTCTATCTCCAATTCATATTTATTTGTTTCAATCTCTTTATTAGATTTTACACTCATTATGACTTCCTCCAAATTTTAAAAATATCTAAAATATTATATCACATCACTAAGCGTTTTTCAATACTAATTTGTAAATTTTAATCACAAACTATGTCAGTTATATCCAAAGGATCAAACTCGAGATAATCGCTCGATATAAGCCTGTACAAAATATCATCTACAATTCCGTCTACAGCATAATTTACAGCGTTTCCGTGTATGTGACCGTAAAAACATTTTTTTATGTTGTATTTTTCAATTACCTCAAGAATTTCATAGTTTTTATCATTCGCATAAATAGGAGGATAATGCAAAAATACAACAGGCTTTAGATTTTCCTTCAACGCCGACTGAATAGACATCTCAAGCCGTCCTGCCTCTCTAATAAGCACCTTTTTATCAGCCGAGACTCCGTTTTCATTTATCCAACCCCGAGTGCCGCAGATTCCTATATCGCCATACCTGTAATGATTATTGTTCAAAATCGAAAATGTTTTAAATCCGTTATCATTAAAAAATCTTTCCATTTTTGTTTTGGTTTCCCACCAATAATCATGATTGCCTTTAAGCAATATTTTTTTTCCGTTCAGATCCTCAACAAACCTAAAATCAGGAATAGCCTCCTCTAAACTTATTGCCCAGGAAAAGTCACCCGGAAGAACAACTGTATCGTCTGGTCTTATTTTTTTTTGCCAGTTTTCTTTCAGACGGTTTTGATAATCATTCCAGCCCTTGAAAATATCCATAGGCTTGTCTGCTCCGAATGACAAATGAAGATCTGCAATTGTAAAAAGTGCCAAAATTAATCCTCCAAATTAACAAAAATTTCTGAATAAAAGATATTATTTTGCTTATAATATTTTTGCAAGAACAATCTTGCAAATTCGCGAAAAATATTTTTCACGCACGCTTACGGGTCGCTGCCGCAAAAATCAGCGCGGCAATTCCCAAGACCGGAATCGATCCGTAAAACCGCAGAAAGGAGACCTTTGCAATGCAAAGGCAAGGTGATTAAAATGCAAAAAGATAAAATTCAAGGAATCAACTGTGATGTTTCAAGCTGCGTATACAACAGAGATAATTGCGAGTGCGTAGCAGGAAAAGTAGATATTTGCTGCTGCTGCGATAAGCCGGACTGTTGTGATGAAACTATTTGCAGAACATTCAAGCCAAAGGGCTAAATTAAATTCACAGAAAATCGTCTGTCTTTAACGGCAGACGATTTTACATATTAATATAAAAGCTCACAAGTTATAATTTATTATATAACCGACAGATTATACACCCAATGACTTTAAAACAAAGTTTTTCATTTCGGACTTTTCAATAGTATCATTAAAACGGATCTGCTTGTCTTTAAGCTCTGCTAATGACTTAGGAACATCAAGCCTTGAAGTTTCATATAGCTTATCGACCAGTTCAAATTCATCCATTGACGAATCGAACTCACCAAGAGCATCTAAAACGCTGTTTGAGAATTTGTATGGACTTGCAGTAGACGCTATAACTGTTTTTGCAGTATCGCCTGTTATTTTTCTGTAATCCTCATAAACCTTTACTGCAACAGCGGTATGGGTATCACATACATATGAATGTTTATCGTACTGCTCTTTTATGCAAGCCTTTGTCTGCATATCATCACAGAAACCTGCATAGAACTCCTTCCTCAGCACTGCCTTGACATCATCAGTTACCTCATATTTGCCGCAATCTGCAAGTGATGAAAACCAATTTCTTATCTGACTGTCATTTTCACCGCATAGATGATACAAAAGCCTTTCAAGATTTGAAGAAATAAGAATATCCATAGAAGGTGAAATGGTAGTATAGAATTTTCTGTTTCTGTCATAAACACCTGTTTTCAAAAAATCTGTTAGCACATTGTTTGAATTAGACGCACAAATAAGCTTATTAACAGGCACGCCCATTTTCTTAGCATAGTATGCAGCAAGAATATTACCAAAATTTCCTGTAGGTACTACTATGTTGATTTTTTCTCCAAGCTTAATTTCCTTATCTTTCACAAGCTGCGCGTACGAGGACACATAATAAATGATTTGAGGCGCAAGTCTTCCCCAATTTATTGAATTCGCAGATGAAAACATAAGTCCGTTTTTACTGAGCTGGTTTTCTACTTCTCTGTCAGTAAATATTGACTTTACTCCGTTTTGAGCATCGTCAAAATTGCCGTTTATTGCGCATACAAAAACATTATTTCCCTCCTGAGTTGTCATCTGCTTTTTCTGCATTTTTGACACCCCGTCAACAGGATAAAACACCATAATCTGCGTTCCGTCAACATCTTTAAAGCCCTCAAGAGCGGCTTTGCCTGTATCCCCTGAAGTGGCTACAAGTATAACAACCCTTTTGTCAAGATTTATTTTCTTAGATGACGTTGTAATCAAATAAGGCAAGATCTGTAGAGCCATATCCTTGAATGCGCACGTCGGACCGTGCCAAAGCTCAAGCATATATGTTCCGTCAAAAAGCTTTGCAAGCTCACATATATTCTTTGTATCAAAATTTTTCTCAGTATATGCATTATCAACGCAGTATCTTATTTCCGATTCGCTGAAATCGGTTAGATACTTAGAAAACACAAACGCTGCCCTGTCTGGATAGCTCATTTCTCCCATGGCCTTAATATCATCAAAAGTGATGACCGGGATCTCACTTGGAACAAACAGACCTCCGTCCTTTGAAATTCCCTGCGCAATTGCCTGTGCCGCTGTTACATTTACATTGCTGTCTCTGGTACTCTTATAATACATAAAAACCTCCTGAATTTATTTATGACTGTTATCAAAAGCATTTACATAGTACTTTAGTTTAATAATCTTTTCGTTTTTCATCTCAACCACCGCAACGTCAAACCTGCATTTAGGCACATCGGATAAAGTGCTGAGAAATCTTTTCGCTGCATATATTATATGCTTGCGCTTTGCTGTCGTTATGGATTCTTCTCCAGAGGTTAAAGAGCTATGCTTTCTTGTTTTCACTTCAACAAAGCAGACAGTATCGTACTTTTTCGCTATAATGTCTATCTCTCCGCCCTTTACGGTGAAGTTTCTTTTTACGACTTCATAGCCGTTCTTTACCAAATAATCGCTGACTGCCTGCTCGCCGGCATTACCTATTTCTCTGATTTTCATTTGTCTAGGATCTTTTTTAAAAAGCTAGGTCTGTGAACAGGCGAAATACCGTACTTTTCTATCATCTCATAGTGCAGCTTTGTGCCGTACCCCTTGTGCTTTGAAAACTGATACTGCGGATATTTTTCATCTAGCCGTTTCATATATCTGTCTCTTGCAACCTTAGCCAGAATAGATGCCGCTGCTATTGACTGAGATTTAGCGTCGCCCTTAACTACAGTCTCAGCAGGAATATCAATTTCAGGAGATTTATTTCCGTCAATCAAAGCAAGCTGAGGCTTGATTTCTAGACCTTCAACTGCCCTTTTCATAGCAAGCATTGCCGCGTTTAAAATGTTTAACCGCTCAATTTCTTCTACTGTTGCCGACGCAATGCAATATGCCTTTGATTTCTCTGTGATAACGTCAAACAGCATTTCCCTTTTCTTTTCACTCAGCTTTTTTGAGTCATTGATGCCTTCAATAACAGTATCATCATCAAAAATAACAGCGGCGGCATATACATCTCCTGCCAAAGGTCCTCTGCCAGCCTCGTCAACACCGCAGATAATTCTGCCGTTTTTTATATTTTTGTCAAATTCATCTAAATTCATTGTACTTCCCAATCTTATATCCTCTATTTTATATCCCTCGGAGTCTCAATTGTAATTCGACCGAGCTTTCCGTCTCTGAATTCGTCTACAACAGTTACAGCGGCTCTTTCGGTATTAATTTCACCGCCTGAAATAAGAAAGCCTCGCTTTCTGCCAATTCTCTCTAAAATCTCAAAGCCTACCGTGCAATTGCTCATTGACATTTCGTCTTCATAAATACCATCAAGGTCTATACAATACCTTTCCGCTATATTTTCAGGGTACTTCTCGTACAAAAACTGCAACAGCCTGCAAGCAAGATACTCCAGATCCATTATACCATCTTTTACCGCTCCGGTAAATGCAAGATGCTCGCCTACAGTTTTATCCTCAAACTTGGGCCACAAAACTCCCGGCATATCCAAAAGCTCAATTTCATTACCGATTGAAACCCACTGCTTGCCTCTTGTTACCCCGGGTCTGTCCTCGACCCTTGCCCTTTTAGAACCCGCAAGCCTGTTTATAAAAGAAGACTTGCCTACATTGGGGATCCCCACAATCATAATCCTTACAGGTCTTCCGACCATTCCCTTGCTGTTCCATATATCTATTTGCTCTTTTAAATGCTCTCTAAGCGCAGGAATAAATTTATTTACTCCCTTACCGCTTCTGCAATCCATAGAAAGCGCTTTAATCCCATTCCTTTTGAAATAATCAAGCCACATAGATGTAGCCGTTTCATCAGCTGCGTCGCACTTGTTTAAAATGATAATTCTGGGTTTTGAACCTACAATTCTGTCCATTTCGGGATTTCTGCTTGATATAGGAACTCTGGCGTCTGTCATCTCAACGACAGCGTCAACCAGCTTTAAATTAGACTGCATCAGACGGCGTGTCTTGGCCATATGTCCCGGAAACCACTGAACACTTATTTCATTGCTCATATTAATCACCATGCCTTCATTGCAAAGACATACCTTTCATCGGTTTTACGAGCCGGTTTCGGCTCTGTAGGATTTACCGCATTCTTATTTCACTCTGCCAAAGCTGTCAAAAGGATAAATCCTGAATACAGCCTTTCCAAGTACGTCGTCAGTTGAAATGCATCCAACAAGAGAATTTCTGCTGTCTGTTGATTCATTTCTGTTGTCGCCCATTACAAAAATAGTGTTTTCCGGTACAACCATAGGATAAGTGTTTCCGTTATCATTTCTTGCTGTAGGAGCATTTATATACGGCTCATCTAAGACTTTTCCGTCAACAGTAACTGTATGCTTATAAAAATCTATGTCAACTGTCTGACCTTCGGTTGCTATAACTCTTTTTATTATGGTTTTATTAAGTCCCTTGCTGTTGACAACAACTATATCCCCCTGCTTGGGAGTGTAAAATAAATGAGATATGATAAGTCTCTGTCCGTCCTGAAGAGTAGGAACCATTGATTTGCCGTCAACAATTACAATTCTGAAAACAAAAGTAAATACCAGTATTACTATGAAAATCGAAATGGCTATAGACTCAAGCCATTCTAAAATCTCGTTTCCTACCGATTTTTCTTTATATTTTTTGTAATCCTCATTGCTGAAAATCTCTTCTTTGTTATTATCCATATATAAAACCTCTTTTTTTATCAACATACTACATACAATACAACATATATTTTACCAAAAAAACATACAAAATTCAAGTACTTTTAAAAGAAAAAGGAACAAAATTACTTTGCTCCTTTTAATACTACTATTAGATTTGTTCTTTAACTTTAGCAGCCTTACCAACTCTGTCTCTCAGATAGTACAGCTTAGCTCTGCGCACGCGGCCGTGTCTCACTACCTCAACCTTATCAACTATAGGTGAATGTACCGGGAATACCCTTTCAATTCCGCATCCGTGAGCAACACGGCGAACAGTAAATGTTTCATTAATACCGCCATGCTTCTTGGCTATTATTGTTCCCTCAAAGATTTGGATTCTTGACTTATCGCCTTCTTTGATCTTTACGTGTACCCTTACAGTATCACCTATGCTAAGAACAGGAACATCTTTCTTTAAGCTTGAGTTTGAAATTAGTTTTAAAGCGTCCACTTTAAATACCTCCTATTATTTTCAGACATTCATACATTTTGCTTAACAAAATCAGAGGACTGTCCGCTTTAATGTCTTGCCTTAACAGACAGGCATTAACTCTCGTCGCATTTAACGACGGTTAACAAATGCTTATTTATTATATCACAATGGAAAATAAATTTCAAGAATTTTTATAAATTTTTCTTTAAAAAACTATGTACAACAGAGTCAAAGTATTTCAGCACAGAATTTCAGATACTGCAATATATATCAGCGTAATAATCAGCGATAAATTTGTTATACCATTGTGTATCATTATTATAATAACACAAATCGTTAACAGAATAAGTACCGAGCGTATAACCTTATATGCTGTATTCATAGCTGCGGATACCGAATCCTCAAACACTAATTTAAGAACACGCCCTCCGTCAAAATATTTAAAGGGAAGAAGATTGAAAAGTCCCAGTATAAGGCTTGTATACGCAAACTGAATAAGTATTCTTCTAAAAACTAAGAAACAAATAATATTTACTCCTGCGCCTGCAAGCAAAACGCATATTTCACTTTTCTTATCGTATAATCTTTCCGGCTCGCATTTTAGCTTTATTCCTCCAGCATACAGCATAATCTCACTTACCGGAACTGAATATCTGTACATCATAATCATATGTCCGAACTCGTGAATAAAACAGCAAAGCAATGCAGTTATTACAGCAAAGCTATCACCGATCAAAAACAGAACTGCCAGAACCGCAAAAAAACTGAACGACAATTTTATTTTATAATCTTTAATAATGAATTCCAGCATATACATTTCCTTATACTTTTGAAGATAATATATAAATTTATATGCTTTTAAATTATTAAATATGAGAAAGTGCTCAGCAACAGCCAAGCACTTTGATTTAATATTCAGGATCTTTAACCTTAAAAACCAGCTTCAGTATTCCGGACAGCAGCTTAGGCGGCTTGACTAATACTATTTTCATATGTCTCTCCCTCCTGATAATATAATACTTTATAATATTCAGATAAGCCGTATATTGTTACAGCTTTGAAAAACACACGCACAAAATACCGCTTTTAAAAGAAATAACCGCGCTGTCATCAGCAATTTCATTAGATACGCCAAGAGGAAACTTGTTTGTCAGAACCGCATTATCAAGGGGATATTTTACTCCCTTTTCGCAAAGACCCGTAACTTCATCAGTCATAGCGAATGTAGATAAAGAATATCCCAGCCTTTTATCAAATTTATAGCTGCCAGGTAAAAGAGCAGTCATTTCATTGTTCTCATCTATAAGACTTGCCGATACGCCGCTGCTTGCAGCGAAACTTAGCGTTTGAAGATTTGCTAATGTATGGTCAAGTCTTCCGCCGATTCCGCCCAGTAAAGCTATTTTCTTTGTGCCGTTATCCAAAGCAAATCTCACAGCCGATATTGTGTCAGTATCGTCTTTTTCTATATTGAGCTTAAGTATATTAACATCTTCAGGAGTATATCCCAGCGAGTCAAAATCGCCTATAGCAATATCAATACGGGTATTTGACTTTTTTAATGTTTCATATCCCTTGTCTGCCGCAATAATAAAATCATACTCTCTTGAAACAGAATCCAACCACTTAAGATTTCTTATTCCATATCCGCCGACTATCAGACATTTCTCCATAATATCAGTATTCCCACTCCTTGAGGTTTTTTGCCTCCTTAAACATCTGAACATAGCTTTCATGTCGCGATTTAGGGATAATGCCATCTTTGACAGCCCGTATTACCTCACAACCCGGTTCATTTATGTGATTGCAGTCTTGAAATTTACACTTTCCTGCGTAATCGTCAAATTCCCTGAAACATGACGCAAGCTCTTCTTTAAAAATTATATCATATCTGTTTGTATCAAACGAAGAAAATCCCGGAGTATCGGCAATATACCCTCCGTCAGCCAGTCTGAAAAGCTCAACGTGTCTGGTTGTGTGTTTACCCCTGCCTAATTTTTTGCTTATCTCACCCGTATCAAGATTTAGCCCGGGAAAAAGATTGTTTATAAGGCTCGACTTGCCTACTCCGGTGTTTCCTGTAAAGGCTGACAGCTTTCCTGTAAGCAGCTCTTTTAATTGACTGCTGCCCCTGCCTGTTGTATTATCAACAGAGAATACCTTAACACCCGCTTTTTTGTAAACAGAAACAAGCTCGTTCTCACATTTTTTATCTATTTTAGTAAACACTACAACAGGCTCAATACCCTTGTATTCGGCAATTGCAATAAACTTATCAATGAGCAGCAGATTAGGTGAAGGCTCACATACAGAATTGACTAATACCAGATAATCCAGATTTGCAAGCTGAGGTCTTATAATGAAAGACTTTCTATCGAATACTTTAACTATAGTAGGTGTTTCGCCGTCTTTTATCTGTATTTCTACCCTGTCCCCGCAGACAGGAGATAAATTTTTCTTCCTGAATGAACCCTTTGCTTTACATTCATATACAACATCAGAGGCCTCTACAAAGTAGATGCCTCCGAGTAATTTTATAATCAGTCCTTGTTTATTCATTATCATCCCGCATTATTTGTAGTTGTCAGGCTCCAAGAAGTAGTCGAGTCGTCTGATTCGCTGCTTACATCAGAATCCTTTGGAGCGACCGTTTCTTTTTCAGGAGTTATAGAAGTAAACGCACTTCCGTTTGTAGAGGTTGTTGAATACGTCTTATCTGCAAAGTTGACCTCATATGATCCGTATAATGCCGAATCCTTACCTCTCTGAATCTTAATCGAAACCGCCTGTGTTTCCTGTCCGGTTACAGGAACTTTTATAGAACCTCCTGCAACTGTTTCAGCATCGCCGAGAGATTGAGTATTCTCAAGATTGCCGTTTATATAAATCAGTATCTTATAGCTGCCCCAAGCTCCTACAGGAACAGACACGTCTATGTTTACCGTATTAGACGCTGCTTTTCCGGTCGAAACTCCGATAGTTACAACTGTATCTCTATCAACGTTCGTACCCTTTGAAATAGACTGAGATACAACCTCACCCTTTGGAACCTCATCAGTATCTACCTTTGTTACCTCGCATTTGAGCTTGTTATTTTCCAACAAAGCCTTTGCGTCGTCCTCTGTTTTTCCTATAAGCGAAGGCACCTTTACCTTAGTTTCAAGCGGACCGCTGCTTACAAATACTGTTACAGACGAGCCTTGAGGTACTTCCTCGTTTGCCTCGGGATTAGTATTGATCACACGTCCTTCCACAACGTCGTCATCATGACGCAGACTTTGTACAGGTACAAGATTCAGACTTTCAAGTCTTGATTCAGCCGCCTCATAGGTTTGGTTCTTTAAGTCGGGAATAACTGAGGTTTTAGGTCCTTTTGAAACTGTCACCTTGATCTCAGAGCCTTCCTTTTTGATCGTACCCTGAGGAATATCCTGCTCATAAATTATGTTCTTCGGATAATCGTTGTTAAATTCTTCTTCAAGAACAAATTTCAGCTTTTCACCGTACTCGTTTTTTGCGTCAATTATAGACTGTCCTATAAAATTAGGAATTTCTATTTTATTTGTATTGCTGCCGAAAGCGTCTGATTTTATTACCATAAACAAAATAACTACTGCTGCGATAATTACAACGGCTACAGTAACTGCTGACAATATGGGAACAACATAAGAACGCTTTCTAGCCGGCTCGTCGCTGTCATCATAGTAATCATCATTGGGATAGTAATTGTTATATGTTTCAGAGGGTAGATCAGGGTCAACATCAATTATTTCGCTGTCGTCTGAATTATTGTCATTTTTTACAGGATTGAAAAATATAGTTGACTCTCTTGACTTGCGTGCGTCAATATCGCCGCCTGTTTTATATCCGAATATTACGTCAGGATTATGCTTAAAGGTTTCTATATCCTTCATCATTTCAGAGGCTGATTGATACCTTCTTGACGGATTTCTCTCCATTGCGTGGTAAACGATTTCCTCAAGAGGCTCAGGAATAGTGCTTATTATCTCTCTCGGATTTTTAGCCACTTCCTGCATATGCATAAGCGCAACGGCAACGGGATTCTCCGCATCGAATGGTTTTTTTCCAGTCAGCATTTCGTATAGCATAACACCAACAGAGTATATATCGCTTTTTTCATCGGTAATATCGCCTCTTGCCTGTTCTGGCGATATGTAATGAACCGAACCTATAGTTTTATCGGAAAGCGTTTTTCCGTCTGATCTGGAAAAACGTGCAATTCCGAAATCCATTACCTTTATTGTTCCGTCTGAGAAGAGCATAATGTTCTGGGGTTTTATGTCTCTGTGAACAATTCCCCTGTCGTGGGCGTGCTGCAACGCTCTTAAAACCTGAGTTATAAAGTGTATAGCGTCTTTCCACCTTAAAACGCCTTGCTGTTCTATAAATTCTTTAAGAGTTATACCGTCAATATACTCCATAACGATATACTGGATCTCATCAGAAAATCCTACGTCATATATTTTAACTATATTAGGATGTGAAAGTACTGCGATTGCCTTGCTCTCATTTCGGAATCTTCTTAAAAACTCTTCATTCTCTGAATATTCATTCTTAAGAATTTTAACGGCAACGGTCCTGTCCTCCATAATGTCAACAGCCTTATAAACATCAGCCATTCCGCCTATACCGATAAGCTCAGTTATTTCATATCTTCCGTCAAGCTTTTTCCCAATGTTCATATCCAAAACATTATCCTCCCTTTTCATTAATTCATAATGATTGCTACTGTAATGTTATCCTTACCGCCTTTATCCTTAGCATAATTAATTAAATCGCTAAGTGAGCGTTCAAGCTCTTTATTATATACATAGCTGTATATAAGCTCGTCGCTGCAGTAGTTGGTAAGCCCATCAGAACAAATTAGAATTATTGAATTTTGCTTTAGTTCTACCTCAAAATAATCAGGATCCAAGTCAGGCTCGGTACCTATAGCCTTTGTTATTATGTGACTCATTTCATGCTTGTTTTTATCGTCTTTTTCTATCTTTCCCTGTTCATACAGAATTTCAACAATAGTATGGTCATTTGTTATCTGCCTGATCCCATTCTCGTCCAGCAGATATGCCCGACTGTCCCCTACGCTTGCTATATATGCTTTGTCTTTGTTTATAAGCGCGCCTACACAAGTAGTTCCCATTCCTTTTTTGTCTTCATCTTCTTTTGACTTTTCATAGACCAGCGTATTTGCTGCCGTCAGAGATGTTATCAATGTATTTCTTATACTGTTGTCATCGGCATCGTTTCTGTAATTTAAGGTCAAACGGTCAAAAACAGTATTCGCCGCGATTTCGCTGGCAAGCCCTCCAGATTGAGCGCCCCCCATTCCATCACAAACAACGGCGGCTACCGTGTCATCATCAATTATTTTAACGCAAAATCTGTCCTGATTTTCCTTTCTCGTCATGCCGACATCGCTCTTTGCGACCACATACAAGTTCGCTCACCCTCTTTCTGATTTCATTTTATATCTCGTATTCCCGTCTCAGCTGACCGCAAGCAGCGTCAATATCTGTGCCGAGTGTTCTTCTCACCGTAGCGTTTACACCCAGATCTATCAGCATATCCCTGAATTTAACTGCTGATTTCCTGTTTGATGTAAATTTCCGCTCCTTAATTTTATTTACAGGTATTATGTTTACATGGCTTTGAGTTTTATGCAAAAGCTTTGATAACTGCACAGCCTGCTCCTTAGAATCATTTACTCCGTCAATAAGAGCATACTCAAAGGAGATACGTCTTTTTGTTTTATTAAAATAATATCTGCACGCAGTCATAAGTTCGTTAATATTATATTTATTATTGACAGGCATTATTTCACTTCTCTTGGCATTTGTTGTTGCGTGAAGAGATACCGAAAGCGTAAGTCCGTAATTTTTATCCGCTAAATCATATATCCTGGGAACAATTCCGCAGGTTGACAGCGAAACATGACGAAGGCTCATATTGTAACCGTCTTTATCGCTTAGTATATCTAAAAACCTCACTACATTTTTGTAGTTGTCAAGCGGCTCTCCGATCCCCATAAGAACAATGCTCGAAACCTTTTTATCAGAATCCCTCTCCGTTTCATAAAGCTGCAAAAGAATCTCTGACGGAGAAAGATCTCTTTTATATCCTGCAATGGTAGACGCGCAGAACTGACAACCCATCTTGCACCCCACCTGAGTAGAAACGCAAAGGCTGTATCCGTGATTGTATTCCATCATTACTGTTTCTATATGATTACCATCAGGTAACTCATATAGATATTTTACAGTATTGTCTATGTCCGACGCAAGTCTTTTTGAAATAATTAGTGATTTTATACAAAATACATCAGATAATTTACCTCTAAACTGTGCAGATAAATTGCTCATTTTGTCGAAATTTTTGACTTTTTTTACATGCAGCCATTGCCAAATCTGCTTTGCTCTAAACTTCTTTTCACCCATAAGTATAATATTATCCTCCAGCTCACTAAGGCTTAGAGATAATATATCGATTTTTTCAGTATTTTTTTCAGTCATTATTTTTTATTACCTTTTCTTAACCAGCTTTGCAATAAAAAAGCCGTCGCTGTTGAACATTCTGGGTGTAACTGTTACCTTATATTCACCGTCTTTAATATTAGAAATCCCATTTATACTGCCCTTTTCAAAATCAGGATGTCTTTGTAAAAACCAATCTATAATATCATCATTCTCAGCCTTAGAAAGAGTACACGTTGAATAAACCAAAACTCCGCCTCTTTTAAGATAGGTAGAAGATGTTTCAAGAATCCTTCTCTGTACATCTTTAAGATCATCAAAATCTTTTGGATTTTTATACTTTATCTCCGGCTTGCGTCTTATAACACCAAGCCCTGAACACGGAACATCACACAGTACCCTATCCGCTTTTTCTATTTTATCTGAGAATACAGCAGCATCATTGATCCTCGTTTCAATTATATTGATCCCCATACGTTCGGCGCCGTCTTTTATCAGCTTTACGCGTTGCTTGTACAAATCACAAGCAATAATTTTGCCTTGATTATTCATAATTTCAGCCAACGTAAAAGATTTACCTCCCGGTGCAGCGCAGACATCAAGAACCGTTTCATTCGGCTTTGGAGATAAAATCTCACAGCATATCTGACTGGATATATCCTGAATATGAAAAAGACCTTCACTATAAATATCTAAGCTGCTGATTGCCCCAACATTTGAAAACTCAACGCAATTTTCTGCCTCATTTCTTATAACTACCTCAATTCCCGACTTTTTAATGAGATCTATTATCTCTTCCCGAGGCTTTTTCAAAATATTCAATCTTCCCGTAACAGGGGGCGCGTCTACTGAGCTTTCAAGCATCTCAAGCGCTAACCCTTCACCGTATTCCTTTGTCCATTTTTCTATAAGCCATTCTGGACATGAATATTTAACAGATAAATTGCTTATCCTTCCGTCTGACTGAGGTATTTTTTTACCGTCCCTTAAAAAAGCTCTCAATACCCCGTTTACATAACCGCCTAGCGCGGGATTTTTATCAGTCTTTGCCAGCTTTACACCTTCAAAAACAGCCGCCCTGTCAGGAACAGAATCCATATAAAGAATCTGATAAACTGACATTCTGAGTATCTGCAAAACATCGCTTGATAATTTCTCAACAGGTCTTTTGGAATACTTATTTATAACAGCGTCAAGAGTTATCCTGCGTTCAATCACGCCGTAAAACAAATTAGATACAAATCTCCTATCCTGTTCAGACAGAAAGCTTTCAGAAAGCGCGTTGTCAAGCAAGATGTTAGAATAAGATGACTTTTCAAAAAAGGTTTTAAGCAGCTCTTTTGTAAATCCTCTTGCGTTTTGCATCAGCGTCTCCTGTTGCCGCTGAATACTATAAGAACCAATCTGAGAAGGGTGGCTATTGACGAAATCAAAGCGGCTACATAAGTCAATGCAGCGGCGGATAAAACCTTTTTCGCCATTGGTATTTCATCATCATACAAAATCATATCAGTCTCAAGAGTTTTAAGAGCTCTTGCGCTTGCATTAAACTCAACCGGAAGAGTAATAAGCTGAAAAACTGTTGCTACAGCAAACAAGCATATTCCTATAACAGAAATGGTAAAACCAAAATTGTTTCCCTGCGTTGCTCTGTACATATTAGAAATTAATAGCCCTACAATAATAAAAAGTATTGAAAGATTAGAACTGAAATTTGTAATAGGAACCATAGCAGTTCTTATCTTTATCGGCGTATATCCCACGGCGTGCTGAACAGCATGACCGCATTCATGAGCAGCAACACCAATAGCTGCAACTGAGGTGCTGTTATCAACAGAATCCGAAAGCCTTATCGTATTTGAACTAGGGTCAAAGTGATCTGTCAGATTGCCTCTTATATGCTCAATCTGTATATCATAAAGTCCGTTGGCATCTAAAATCCGCCTTGCGACCTCTCTGCCTGTTAACCCTCTTGCATTTTTCACCTCTGAAAACTTCCTGTAAGTTGAATTCACCTTAAACTGCGCATAAATCGACAGTAATAGCGGCGGAATCAATATAAGTATTGTCCAGTCATAATAATAAAAAAACATATTTTCCTCCTAATTGTAATAAATAATTATAAAAATGTAAAGATGAAGTCTATTTTAGTTATAGCGTGACAGCCGTTTCTTCGTTTCTCAAAAAATTAATACAGAAGACAATAACTATCCACAAAAAAGCGTCATTTATAAATTATTCAATATCGTTCCTCTAAGAACAGGTCTACCTCTTAAATAATCCTCGGCGCTCATTCTCTTTGAACCCTCGGCTTGTACCTCGACAAGTCTCACACACCCATCAATACACGCGACCGTTAAATTATTTTCATTTATAATCTCTCCCGGTACAGCATCAGGTTTTGTATCAGAGACGATCTCAGAGCGGTAGACCTTAAGTCTTTTTCCGTTTAATTCAGTTACAGCACACGGCCAGTCAGACAGCCCGCATATTTTTTTGTGAACCTTATTCACAGGACTATTAAAATCTATCCTTGACAAATCCTTTGAAAGCATCTGTGCATAGGTCGCTTGTGTATTATCCTGCTTTTTAGGAGTAATTTCACCGCTTTGCAAAGCGTCAATTGTTTTCAGCAATAGTTCTGCGCCCATTAAGGACAATCTTTCAAAAAGCTCTGATGAAGTTTCATTCTCACCGATTGCTGTTTTCTCAGCAAGCAGAATGTCACCCGTATCAATTCCTTCGTCCATAAGCATAGTTGTTATTCCGGTTTCTTCATCTCCGTTTAAGACCGCCCATTGAATAGGAGCCGCACCCCTGTATTTTGGCAGCAGCGAGCCGTGAATGTTCACACACCCCAGCCTTGGAATTTCCAATACCTCCTTAGGAAGAATTTTTCCATATGCTGCTACAACTATTATATCAGGATTTATGTCTTTTATTAATTTAATATATTCATCTGCGTCTTTTTTTAGACTGTTCGGCTGATAAACTGCTATTTTATTCTCCTCTGCCAAAAGCTTTACAGGGGGAGGCGTAAGCTTATGTCCTCTTCCTTTAGGCTTATCCGGCTGGGTAAAAACAGCAGATACCGAATGCTTTGAATCAATAAGCGCCCTCAAAGCAGGAACTGCAAAATCAGGCGTTCCCATAAAAACAATATTCATTATTGGTTTTCTTCCTCTACATCAACATATTCTTCAATCAATCTTGTAAATATCTTTCCGTCTAAGTGGTCGCACTCGTGCTGAACGCATCTGGCAAAAAGATCCTCAACCACTTTTTCATACCAATTACCGTTTCTGTCCTGAGCTTTAAACTTAACCTTCTGCGCCCTTGTCACATAACCCCATTCACCGGGACAAGATAAGCAGCCCTCTACTCCGTACTGAGTTCCCGAGCTATCCAAAATCTCAGGATTTATAAGCTCATACAATCCCTCTCCTACATCTATAACAACCGCTCTCCTAAGAATTCCCACCTGTGACGCCGCAAGACCCGCGCCGTTTGCCTTTTTTAAGGTCTCTGCCATATCATCAAGTAAAGTCCACAGCTTTTGGTCAAACTTCTCAACAGGTCTGCAAACCTTTGATAACGCCTCGTCGCTTTTATTAAGTATAGTTCTTAACGCCATTTTATATTACCATTATTACCTTTCTGTTTTTTAGAATACCCTACGCAGATAATTTCTGCATTCAAACTCCGGTATTGCCGTTTATATCAGCATAAATTCTTACATTAGAGAAAGCCTTATGTCTCATAGCGTCTTTTATTGATACGCTTATCAGCTCTCTGAAATGCTTTTCATTTTTACATTTTATTAGTATTCTGTATCTGTATCTGTTATTAATTTTTCCTATAGCAAATTGAGCAGGTCCCAACACCCTGAGAGGATAGTTAAATGAAAGCTTATTGATATTCTCTCTTAAAATATCTATAAAGATATCAGACGCTTTTTGCGCCAGAGCGTCAATGGGGGAATTTATACCTACAACGCATAAGTCGCAGAACGGAGGATATACAAGCGCTCTTCTCAGAGCAATTTCCTGAGAATAGAACTCTTTGTAATCCTGCCTTGATGCAAGCTCTAAAACATAGTGCTCGGGTACATAGGTCTGAATAAAAGCTATGCCCCGCTTATCGCCTCTGCCCGATCTTCCGACAACCTGCGTCAGAAGAGAAAAGGTTCTTTCATAGCTGTTAAAATTTCCTGCAAAAAGAGCCTTATCAAGTGACAAAACACCTACAAGCGTCACATTCGGAAAATCAAGACCTTTAGCTATCATCTGCGTTCCCAGCATTATGTCATATTTCCCGTCGCTGAAATCCTTAAAATTTTTCTCATATGCAAATCTTGAGTAGGTCGTATCTGCGTCCATTCTTAAAACACGCGCATTTGGAAAAAGCCTTTGCACCTCGTCTTCAACTTTCTGAGTACCCACTCCCGACATTTTAATATGGTCTCCGTGGCAGCTCGGACACTCATTATTATATCCCATAGAATAACCGCAGTAATGACACATAAGTCTATTATTTCTTTTATGATACGTAAGCGTGATATTGCAGTTAGGACACTCGATCGGCTTTTTACAATCAAGACATATGACGTTTGTATTAAATCCGCGTCTGTTAAGCAGAAGAATACTCTGCTCGTTTCTTTCCAATCGCTCCTTAATACTTCTTACAAGCTCTCTGCTGAAAAGACTGTCGTTACCGTCCTCTTCCTCCCTTTGCATATCAACTACAACCACCTTTGGAAGCTCGGCTTTTGAATATCTTTCTTCTAACTCAAACAGATGATAGCGTTCGCTTTTTGCGTAGTAGTAGCTTTCAAGAGAGGGCGTTGCAGACGCCATAAGCAATGTACAGCTGTTAAATCCGCATCTCTGAATTGCAATATCCCTTGCGTGATATCTCGGCGTGGATTCTGACTTATATGTATGCTCTCCCTCTTCGTCCATTATTATCAGACCTATGTTTTTAAGAGGCGCAAAAACAGCACTTCTTGTTCCTATCACTATTTTTGCATTGCCTTTTTTTATTCTTTTAAATTCATCAACTCTCTGTCCTAAAGACAGGCTGGAATGTATTACAGCTACTATATCGCCAAAATAGCTCTTAAAATATCCAACCATCTGCGGAGTCAATGAAATTTCGGGAACAAGCATTATTGCAGTTTTCCCTGCATTTATAGTATGCTCAATAAGCTTTAAAAAAACTGATGTTTTTCCGCTGCCGGTAACTCCGTAAAGCAGCGCGCCCGATGGCTTATTGCTGTCGATTATATTTTTTATTCCGTTAAAAACTTTCTCCTGATCCTGTGACAAGATAATATCATCAAGAGACTTTCTATCGACTTTTGTAGATATTACAGGTCTCAGAACCTCATAATCATACTGTGTAAGCACTCGTTTTTCAACAAGCCTTTTAATAATTGTGGGCGTTACATTAACAAGATAACAAATTTCCCTTACTGACGCACTTTCACACTCGTGTAAAAGATTCACAACAAGACTTTGCTTTGGAGTTAGATCAATGCAAATCTCTCCCGAAAGATATTCGGGAGTGAATTTTACCATTCTTATCGTTTCATCGCCAATACGTCTTTTTACATTATCGACCTCTTCCAAAACGCCTTTATCCAGAAGAGAACTGATTATTTTACTCTTTAACTTGCTTTCGGTCTGTGAGGACAATATCTTATCAAATTCCTTTTCGCTTTTTGCTGACAGCAAGGAGTTCAAAAAATTATGCTCATCAACCGTTAGAGAAACATCAATCTGAGAATTAACTATCTGATATTTCTTAACAATGTTATAGCTGAAACCTGTAGGAACTACACACTTATAAGCCTCAAAAAGAGTACAAAATGTATTATCCCTAAGCCAAAAAATAATCTTCATCATTTCCTCGGAAATCAAAGGCTCATCGTCAATAACGCTGTGCATAAGCTTTAGATCCGGATTATATCTGTCCCTATCATAAACGCGTGTGATAAAACCTATTCTTCGTCTGTTTCCCTTTCCAAAGGGAACAATTACCCTGCACCCCGGCTTTGCAGCAGAAGTAAATGTGCTTGGAACAGCATAGCTGTATTCGGTATCAAAGCTGTAAGCCGTACTGCTTACGGCAACCTTAGCGACCAAATATTTACCCAGCACATTTCTCACCTCAAAGCAATTAGTGTCTTAAACTCGGATCCTCTATAATTTTATATTCCCCTCTGGCAAACTCGTCAATAGCAATTTTAACAGGCTTTTCTTCAACAACAGACTTTTCTTTCACAAATTCGTCTGAAAGCTGTCTTGCCCTTTTTGCAACCGCTATTACAAGCGAATAATAACTCTCGTTATTCTTTAAAATCTCTGATATTGCCGGTCTAAGCATTTTTAAGCACCTCTTCTATCATTTTAATATTGTTTCGGCTAGTAAGCTTTGACGCCTTTAATATAGCGTCAAAATCCTCTATAGCCTTGTCTAACTCATCGTTTATCATTATATAATCGTAATTTCGCGCCCTATTTATTTCCTCTGCCGCCTCTTTTATGCGATTGTCAATAACGGCTTGCTTTTCAGTACCCCGCTTAATCAAGCGCCTTCTAAGCTCTGACACAGACGGCGGTAAAATAAAAATCAGAATCGCATCTCTTAAAGCTTTCTTTATCTTCATAGCGCCTTTTGTTTCTATTTCCAAAACAACATCAATTCCCTGCTCAAGCTTTTCAATTACCTTTTTCTTAGGCGTGCCGTAATAGTTGCCGCAGAACTGCGCGTACTCAAGCATACCCTCGTTGTCTATTTCCGTTTTAAATTCCTCGGGAGATAAAAAATAATAATCCACTCCGTCAATTTCACCCTCTCTGGGCTGTCTTGTCGTTGCCGATACAGAGTAAAACAAATTTTTATTTCTCTTCAAAATCTCTGAAAGAATAGTTCCCTTTCCGCATCCGGACGGCGCAGAAACAACATAAAGACTTCCTTTATTTATCATCGCTTACCTCCGACTTAGAATTTACACGTCCTGCTACTGTCTCCGGCTGAACAGCCGTCAATATTACATGGTCGCTGTCCATCACTACCACCGCTTTTGTCTTTCTTCCGTAGGTAGCGTCTATAAGCGTACCTTTTGATTTAGCGTCGCTTATCAGTCTTTTTATAGGCGCAGACTCCGGACTTACTATTGCAATTAGTCTTGATGCTGATATCATATTTCCAAAACCAATATTAATTAACTGCATAAATATTGTACCTCTGATGATCCTTTATTCTATATTCTGGATCTGTTCCCTGATTTTTTCTATCTCTGATTTCAAATCAACAACAGTCTTTGTAACAGACAGATCCTGAGCCTTAGAGCCTATTGTATTTACCTC
>CANRKQ010000007.1 GCA_947631265.1 uncultured Clostridia bacterium
ACAGGCTCTGACGGTAAATCGACCACGACCACGCTTGTATCTGAATTTTTCAAAGCAGACGGTAAAACTGTTCATTTCGGCGGAAATATAGGCAAGCCGCTTTTGTACGATATAGAAAATATCAAGGATACCGATGTTGCGGTTATTGAGCTTTCAAGCTTTCAGCTTATTTCCATGAGAGAATCTCCATATGCTGCGGCAATAACTAACATTTCACCTAATCATCTGAATGTTCACGGTACAATGGAGGAATATATCAAAGCAAAATGCAATATTCTTGCTCACCAGAACGCTTTTTCAAAGACTGTGCTGAATATGGATAATGATGAAACAATGAAACTGTGCGATATGGTAAGAGGCAGGCTGTCATTATTCAGCAGAAGAGGCATTCCGGAATTCGGAAGTTTTTTAGACGATGAAGGTAACCTCTGCTATAATGATCTCGGCAGGGTGACAAAGATAGTTCATATGAACGATATAAGAATTCCGGGAATCCATAATGTAGAAAACTTTCTTACGGCGATAGCTCTGACGTGGGGAGAGGTTTCTGTTGAGAGTATTGTAAAAACAGCAAAGGAGTTCGGCGGAGTTGAGCATAGAATAGAATTTGTAAGAGAGCTTGACGGAGTAAAATATTATAATGATTCTATAGCTACAAGTCCTACTCGAGTAATGGCGGGGCTAAACTCTTTTGATCAGAAAATAATCGTGATTGCAGGGGGTTCAGATAAAGGCGTTCCGTTTGACGCACTTGCAAAACCGGTTAATGAAAAGGTCAAGGTATTGATTCTTATGGGTCAGACGGCTGACAAGATAGAAAAGGCGGTTTGTAACTGCGAGGATTACAAAACAAGCGGTTTGAAGGTAATAAAGGTCAAGGATATGGAGCAAGCTGTTCATACCGCAAGGGATAACGCAGTAAGGGGCGACATAGTTTCTCTCTCTCCTGCTTGCGCAAGCTTTGATATGTATCCTATGTTTGAAGTAAGAGGAAAGCATTTCAAGAGCATAGTAAACTCACTTTAAAATATTTATTAAGGAATTGTTTATGGATAAAAAGCAACTAACTGAAATTTTATTTAAGCTTACCAATCAAAACGGAGTATCAGGTGATGAGTATTGCGCATCTCAAACAGCGGCGTCTATGCTCAAAAAGTATACGTCTGATGTGACTGTTGACGATTTCGGCAATGTCATTGCAAATATCGGAAAGCGTGAAGAGGGAAAGCCTCATATTATGCTTGACGCCCATATAGACGAGATAGGTTTCATCGTAACATACATTACTAACGAGGGCTTTTTGAAAATATCAAACTGCGGCGGAATTGACAGGCGTTTGCTTTTGGCTCAGCAGGTTGAGATTTTGTGTGCGGGAGGACAGAGAGTTTTCGGCGTTATAACGTCAACGCCGCCTCATCTGGAAACTGACGATAAAAAAGCTTTGAAACTTGAAGATATCTTTGTAGATACGGGAATGACAAAGGCTGAAGCCGAGAATATTATTTCTCTAGGCGACAGGGTCATCATATCGAATAAACCGTGTGTGCTTTTGGGAGATAGGGTAACATCAAAATGTCTTGACGACAGAGCAGGAGTTGCCGCACTTATTCTGGCTATTGATTTGTTAAATGATAAGCTTGACGGACTTGGCTGTTCGCTATCGGTGGTATTTTCGTCACAGGAGGAAACAGGCGAGAGAGGAGCTAAAACCTCAGCTTATAAGGTAAATCCGGATATGGCGATAGCTGTAGATGTTTCTTTTGCCAAGTCTGAGGGAGAGTCTAAATACAAATGCGGTAAGATGGGAAAAGGTCCTATGATCGGATTTTCTCCGTCGCTTTCAAAAGCTATGTCAAACAGACTTTGTCAAATTGCAAAGGCTGAGGGTATACCGTATCAGATCGAGGTAATGGGAGGAACGACAGGCACAAATGCCGACGCTATAGGCGTTACAAGAGGCGGAGTAAAGACTGCGACCGTTTCTATACCGCTTAAATATATGCATACCCCTGTTGAGGTAATTTCAATGTCGGATCTGATAAGCTCTGCACTTCTTATTGCGGAGTTTTTGAGAAACGGGGTGGAAGATGATGTTTGAGAAATTACGTGACCTTTGCCTTATCAACGGAATATCTGGAGATGAGGACAAGGTAAGGGACTATATAGTTTCGCAAATTTCAGATAAGTGCGAGTATAGGGTAGATAATCTGGGTAATGTTATTGCGCTTAAAAAGGGCAGGAAAACGCCTCTCAATAAAGTGCTTTTATCTGCGCATATTGACGAGGTCGGTATGGTAGTTAAATATATTAACGACGACGGAAGTTTAATGGTGGACAGTGTGGGAGGTATTGATCCCAGAGTTGTTTTCGGACGGCAGGTTACTGTAGGCAGGAATAATATTGACGGAGTCATAGGAGGCGTTGCTGTTCATAACCTTTCAAAAGAAGAAAGAGAAAAGGCTGTTACATTTGATAAGCTTACTATAGATATAGGTGCAGAGAGCCGTGATGAAACAGAAAAGTTGGTATCGTTAGGCGACAGCGTTTACTTTAAATTCGACTATGTTGAGTTAAGCGGCGGTTTTATAAAATCAAAGGCGATTGACGACAGGTTCGGCTGTGCGCTAATGCTTGAGCTAATTGAAAGCGAGCTTGAGTATGACACTTACTTCACCTTTGTTGTTCAGGAGGAGATAGGCGCTCGGGGTGCAGCGGCTGCATCATATACTGTAAACCCCGACTATGCGATCGTTATTGAGGCTACAACGGCGGCGGATATTCCTCTCTCAGAGGGAGAAAAGTCTGTGTGCAGATGCAAAGACGGTCCTGTTGTATCCTTTATGGACAAATCAACTATATATAATAAAGAGCTTTATAATTTGGCTTTCGATACGGCGCAGGAGAACAATATACCCTGTCAGACTAAAACAATGATAGCCGGTGGAAACGACGCAGGCGCTATTCATATATCACGCGGAGGAGTGAAAACATTGTCTGTTTCTGTTCCGTGCAGGTATATACATTCGCCGTCTTGCGTTGCCAATAAAGAGGATATGGTAAATTCGCTTAAGCTTGTAAGGCTTATTGCAGATAAGCTTTACAACAGACAGTGAATTTAAGCTATAAAGCAAACTAAAACGGAGGAAGGCTCATTTGGGGCGAAGTCATAAATGATAACAGAGACTCACGAAATAACCGAAAGCTTACTGAATACTCTTGAGAAAAATCACTATACAAGACGTATAAAATCGCACTTTACGGCATACGGCGTAAGCTATGATTTTTGCAGGTATTACTTTATCCGTGAAGATGAGAGATCCGATAACGACGGTATGGTGTCAATTTTCAATGCGTCTATGGTAGTTTCTGTTTTTGAAAACCATACTCTCTCTGATAATGAAATTTCCGAGCTTGCAACGCTTATTTTTATGACAAAGCCGGTTACTGTCGAACTCAGTCCTGACGGCTCAAAAAGGTTGAGCCGTCTTATAGGTGACGATTATAACGTCTTTGACAGAACAATGTTTGAGTTTGTATGCAAAAATCATATTCCAAAGCTCGATGTAAATGAAACACCCAGGCTTGATGATGTTTATGATATTTTATCAACAAGCTTTCCCGCGGTAAAGAACTCTTATTCGCTGTGGCTTACGGATACGTCGCACAGAGTCAGAAAAGGGCTTTCGCAGAGCTTTACGCTTAAAAACTGTTCTTCTGCGACTATACAGTATATTATCGACGGTATTGCTTTTGTAGGTCATGTTGCGACTATACCTCAAGAACGCGGAAAGCATCACGCAAGAGAGCTTTTATATTGGCTGGGGGAAAGACTGAATGACGACGGATTTTCTGTTCAGCTTTTTGCAAGGAGCTACAATGTAAGCTATTATACAGAAATAGGCTTTGTTCCGATATATGATGATATTGTGCTTGAAAGGAAAAACTTAGATGGATAATTCTTTATTTGATATAGACAAAAGGCTTTTAAAGCTGGCTGATGAGGCTGAAAATGAGTGCAGAGAGATTTTTTCAGAATTCAATAATATTGCCGATTATAACGGTCAGAAGGTTTTAAAGGCATTTATAGACAACCGTGTATCGGAAAGCTGTTTAAAGGGTACGACCGGCTACGGCTACGGAGATGAAGGCAGAGACACTATAGACAGGGTTTTCGCCCAAGCGTTCGGAGGAGAAGACGCTTTAGTGCGTCACACATTTATTAACGGAACTCATGCGATCTCTACGGCTTTGTTTGGGGTTCTGAGAGCAGGGGATAAAATGGTTTCCGTAACGGGAAAGCCATACGATACTTTAGAAGGGGTAATCGGCATTAGAAATGCTAAGAGCAGCGGTTCGCTTGCTGATTTCGGGGTGATATATGAACAGGTCGATCTGCTTGCAGACGGGGTTCCCGACTTTGATGGGATTGCAGAAAAGGCTAAGACTGCAAAGGTGGTTTATATACAGCGTTCGAGAGGATATTCACTGCGACCGTCGCTATGCATTGATACAATTGAAAAGATAGTAAGTGCTGTAAAAGCTGTAAATGCAAATGCCATAGTAATGGTGGATAACTGCTACGGCGAGTTTGTGGAAAAGCGAGAGCCGCTTGACATAGGAGCGGATTTGATAATAGGCTCTTTGATCAAAAATCCGGGCGGTGGGATATCTTCGACGGGAGGATATATTGCGGGAAAGGCAGAGCTGGTGGAGAAGTGCGCCGACAGGCTTACCTGCATTGGAATGGGAAAAGAGGCAGGCTGTTCGCTTAATCAGAACAGAGAGATCCTGCTTGGATTTTTTATGGCTCCGCAGGTTGTTGAGTCTGCGCTTAAAACATCGGAATTCGCTTGCAGGTTTTATGAAAAGCTGGGGTTTGAAACCTTTCCTAAACATAACGAAAAGCGTACTGATATTATATCTTCAATTCTGCTGGGCAGCGAGGAAAAGCTAAATGCGTTTTGTCAGGGAATACAAAAGGGTTCTCCTGTAGACAGCTTTGCCTCTCTTGAGGCGTGGGATATGCCCGGCTATGACAGCAAGGTTATAATGGCGGCAGGTGCTTTTACGATGGGGGCGTCTATAGAGCTTTCTGCTGACGCGCCTGTTAGGAAGCCGTTTGCGGCATGGCTTCAGGGAGGGCTCACATATCCTTCGGGAAAGCTGGGCGTGATACTTTCTGCGGTGGAAATGCTGAATAAAGGCTTTATAAATTTTGATTGACGGAACTGTCAGCTTTATGTAAAAATTGAAGTATATAAGGTTCAAAAGGATGGTTGATTTATGAGTGAAGTTTACACAGTTGCTTTAAAGTATATTATTGACGAGTTTAATTTGGAGATAATAAGTGCTCCCGATAATTTAGACGAAATTCTCATTTCGGATAATGACCTGAACAGACCGGGACTTCAGCTCAAAGGATTTTATGAATATTTCAACTCAGAGCGTATACAGGTCTGCGGAAATATGGAATTTGCTTTTCTGGGGTCGATAACCTCCGGGGAGAGGAAAAAAACTATAAGCAGGCTTTTTGAAACAAAAATTCCTGCGCTTGTTGTTGCAAGAGGACACGCAATTTTTCCCGAAGTCATTGAGGCGGCAAAGGAGTATAATATTCCCCTGTTAAGGACTGAGGACAGCACAACAAGCTTTATCGCTGCGCTGATAGGATTTTTAAATCTTCATCTTGCGCCTAGAATTACCCGTCACGGGGTACTGATAGAGGTTTACGGCGAAGGAATACTTATCGTTGGAGAAAGCGGAGTGGGAAAGAGCGAAACGGCTGTTGAGCTTGTTAAGAGAGGTCACAGGCTTGTTGCTGATGACGCCGTTGAAATCAGAAAGGTATCAAATAAGAGCCTAGTCGGCTCATCGCCTGACAATATAAGACACTTTTTAGAGCTGCGCGGCGTGGGAATTATCAATACCAGACGCTTGTTCGGAATGGGTGCTGTTAAGGTTACAGAAAAAATTGATTTAGTTGTAGAACTTGAGGCATGGGATTCATCAAAGGTGTACGACCGTATGGGTGTCGATAACGAATATACAACCATTTTCGGAATAAAGATACCGAGTCTTACTATTCCCATCAAGCCGGGAAGAAACCTAGCTATTATTTTAGAGGTAGCCGCTATGAACAATCGTCAGAAAAAGATGGGTTACAACGCTGCTCAGGAGCTTTTGGACAATCTCGGCTTAGAGGTTGACAAAAAGGATACAGTTAAAAGCTGGGATGCATTTTAAAGTAAATAAAGCGTTATTAATAAGTTAAATTACAAATAAATCAAAACAGAAAGCATATAGAGGATACAGATAGATGAAATACGAGGCAGACCTGCACACACATACTTTGGCGTCTACGCACGCATATTCCACAATAATAGAAAACTGCAAAGCAGCGTCGGAAAAAGGCATAAAGGCAATAGCAATGACAGATCATGCGCCTATGGAACCTGATTCTCCGCATATATGGCATATTGAAAATCTTGATGTACTGCCTGCAAAAATAGAGGGAGTAAGAGTTTTAAAGGGTGTAGAGGCTAATATCTGCAATTCAGAGGGAAAGCTGGATATTAGCGAACGCGTATTAAGCAGGCTCGAGTGGGTCGTAGCGTCTTTACACGCTCCGGTATTTTGGCCCGGCAGTTCTGACGAGCTTTATGATACTTATAAAAAGGTATGCCAGAATATTCATGTTGATCTGATAGGACACCCGACCACAGGAGACATTGATTATGATGCAGATAAGCTTGTAAAGCTGTTCAAGGAATATGGCAAGCTGGTTGAATTGAACGAGGCGTCATTTGCATCGGGAAGGACAAAGAAAAATAAGCTTGTTGACCTTATAACGGCTTGTAAAAAGTATGAAATACCAGTTGCGGTAGATTCCGACGCACACTTTTGCTATCGGATAGGCGATGTTAACAACATAGCAAGGCTGCTTAACGATATGGAATTTCCGAGCGAGCTTATTGTGAACAATGATTTTGAAAAGTTAAAAGAAGGATTACTTAAAAAACGGCCTTGGATCGAGCTATAAAATTTAGTATGGGGGATAGCTTATGGTAGAAGATTCTGTTTTATCAAAAATAATACATAAGGCAAATGAATACGGCTGCGAGGTTTTGCTTAATGAGCGTTTGAGTAATCACACGACCTTTAAAATCGGAGGTACTTGCAGGGCTTTTATTTCAGTAAACAGCGGCGAGTGCTTGAACGAGCTTTTAATGCTTGCCGATAATGAGGGTTATCCGTATTTTGTAATGGGAAAAGGCTCTAATTTGCTCTTTGACGATAAGGGCTTTAACGGAGTAGTGTTTCATTTAGGCTCTGATTTTTCAAATATCAGCCTGATTGATGACACGACAATAAAGGCTGAGGCAGGCTGTTCGCTTATAAATGTGTGCAGATTTGCCTGTGAAAACGGGCTGGGTGGACTTGAGTTCGCATTTGGGATACCCGGTTCGGTAGGCGGAGCAGTATATATGAATGCCGGAGCTTACGGCGGCGAGATCAAAGACGCTTTAGTTTCTGTCAAGGCAATTAATAAAGGAAAAATATCAGAGTTTGATGTAAGTGATATGGATTTATCCTATAGGCACAGTATTTTTCAGGAGAATGATTATATTATAACCGAGGCTGTGTTTAAGCTGGTTAAAAAGGATAAGTCAGAGATCAAGGCTTTGATGGATGACTATTTAAACAGGAGAAAAAACAAGCAGCCTTTGGAATATCCAAACGGCGGCTCTACATTCAAGAGACCTGTGGGACAGTACGCAGGCAAGCTTATTGAGGAAAGCGGGCTTCGCGGTTTCAGCGTGGGAAACGCTGAGGTGTCGGATAAGCACTGCGGATTTGTTATAAACAAGGGCAGTGCCACGTTTGAAGATGTAACCGGTCTTATTAAGAAGGTTCAGGAAACAGTAAAAGAGAAAACAGGATATTTTTTAGAGTGCGAAGTGGAGATAGTAAGATATACTAATGACATAAATGAATGACTGATAAAAGAATGGAGGATCTGAATTGAGCAATATGGAGTTTGTTATCGTAACAGGAGTATCAGGCTCCGGCAAATCAACCGTAGTAAATGTTCTTGAGGATATGGGATATTACTGTATTGACAATATGCCTCCTGAGCTGATACTCAAGTTTGCAGACATAACAACCGGTGCGAACGCAATTGAAAAGGTCGCTTTTGTAACAGACATAAGAGGCGGAAATTTTTTCAATCATCTTTATGATACGATAAAGCAGATGCAGAAAGAGAATATGAATTTTAAGGTACTCTTTTTAGACGCAAGCGATGATATAATTATAAGACGCTATAAGGAAACAAGAAGAAAGCATCCTTTAGATGTTCAGATGAAGGGGAACATAGAAAAGGCTATTCAGGCAGAGCGGGATATGCTTGCGAATGTAAAGGGAATTTCTGATTATTTTATAGATTCTTCATTTTTGTCGGCAAATCAGCTTAGAGAAAAGGTTAAAAATATGTTTCTGGCAGACGACGATGAGTTTATGCAGATTGACATCACATCGTTTGGATTTAAGTACGGTCCGATGAGAGAGGCTGATCTTGTCTTTGACGTAAGATGTCTGCCCAATCCGTATTATGTTGATGAGCTACGTCCAAAAACCGGATTATGCACAGAGGTATCTGATTATGTTATGAAGTTTGAGCAATCTGTTAAGCTAAAAGCCAAGCTGGAGGATTTGATGGATTTTCTTATTCCATTGTATAAAAAAGAGGGAAAGAGCCAGCTTATTATTGCTTTCGGCTGTACGGGAGGAAAGCACAGGAGTGTTACCTTTGCGGAGAATATGATGAAGTACTTATCAGAAAAATATCACAAGGTAAGGATTTCGCACAGGGATATAAAAAAGTACACATAATACAGGGTAACAGAGACAAATTATCATGCACGCATTACGAGTCTTTGCCGAGAAGGGCATGGAGAAGGTTTCGGCATAGTTGAAGAAGGGTCGTAATTTGATGAAAGGTATGTATGCCTTTGCGATGAAAAGGCACGGTGATTAATATGCAGTCATTTTCGTATCTGGTAAAATCGGAGATTATTGATAATCTTAATTCTTATGATAAGGCGAATGCTGCTGCTTTGGGTATTTTAAAGCTTTCAAAGAGCTTTGATAAGGAAAATATAACACTGATAACCGAAAATGAAAAGGTTGCGGGCTTTTTGGCAAAACAGTTAAATAAAATCTGCGGACATAAGGCTGTAAGAGTCAAAGATTTAAGGAAGTCAAAAAGATCCAATCTGTTTACTGTTAATGTGGAAAATGAAAATGACAGAGAATTTATAGTAAGCTTTTTCAATGTTAAGAACAATAGGCTGTTAAAAGAGGATTTACCTAAAAAAAGGCTTATTCCCAGTCTTATAGCAGGCATTTTTCTTGCGTGCGGCAGCGTTATAGATCCTAATAAGGAATACCATATAGAGTTTGTAATGCCAAGCTTAGAGCTTTGCAATGATTTTGGAATTATTCTTATAGACAATTTTGATATTCTTGCAAAGCATACAGAAAGAAAAAACGCCAATATAGTTTATATTAAAGAAAGCGAACACATAGAGGATTTGTTAACTCTTATGGGGGCGTCTAAGGCCAGTCTTGAAATTATGAATGTAAAAATTCTCAAGGATGTGAGAAATAAGATAAACAGGGCTGTAAACTGTGATAATGCCAATATAGAAAAATCTCTGAAGGCGGCAGAAAGACAGATCGAGGATATTGAGCTTATTGAAAGAACGATAGGATTTGCCAGTCTTTCAGACGACCTAAGAGAAATAGCCGAGATAAGATATAACAATCCTGACTACAATTTAAAGGAATTAGGATTGGCTTTAAATCCGCCTATCTCGCGTTCGGGTGCAAATCACAGGCTTGAACGTATAAGAAGGGCGGCAGATGAAATTCGCCGTAAAAGGGTGGAAAAGTAAAGTAAGTCGTTCATAATAACTGCTTTTAAGTATATAAACAGAAGTTAAAATATATAGGAGGAAATAATTATGATTATTATTTTATTGTTGGGAGTTTTGCTTACAGCGTGCGGAATATGGCTTATAAAGGTAGTCATAGACGCAAAGAAAAACAAATCTAAGGAAGATGATAACAGGATAGAGTTTACCGAGGAAACTGGTTATTCTCTTGCGTCAATGGGAGCGGTTATGATAATATCGTCTATAGTTAAGATGTCAGGCGGCATAGGAACAGGCGGATTTGTGTTTATTTTTCTATTAAATATAATCGGTCTGTCAGGACTTCTTTATCTCATTTATCAAAAGCATTATTTTCATAACTGATACATAAGTTTGGGGCTTGTAATTTTTGTTTTCAAGCCTCGATTTGTTTAGTTATGAATGATTTAAAAAGCGGTTTCTTTTGAAAGGAGAGCGGTTAGGTATGACTGATTTTGTACATTTACATGTTCACAGCGAGTATTCGCTTTTAGACGGTGCGTGCAGAATAAGCGAGCTTGTAAAAAAAGCAAAAGAATTAGGTCAAGACGCAATAGCCGTTACCGACCACGGAAATATGTATGCCGCTATAGAGTTTTATAACGAATGTAAAAGGCAAGGGGTAAAGCCAATTATCGGCTGCGAGGTTTATGTAGCGCCCAGAACGAGGTTTGACAAGGTGAACCGTATTGATACATCTCCTTATCATTTGATTTTGCTTTGCAAAAATATGAAGGGCTATCAGAATCTAATTAAGCTGGTTTCAATCGGATATACGGAGGGCTTTTACTCAAAGCCCAGAGTTGATATAGAAAGCCTGAAAAAGCACAGCGAGGGACTAATATGTCTGTCTGCGTGTCTTGCGGGAGAGGTTGCGAGAAAGCTGTCAAACGACGATTACAACGGCGCTAAGGAGACAGCTCTGCTTTATAGAAAAATCTTCGGCGACGGCAATTATTATATTGAAGTTCAGAATCATAGGTTTTATGATCAGGAGAGGATCTTGCCTCTCCAGTTTAAGCTGTCAGAGGAGACGGGTATACCTTTGGTGGCGACAAACGACTGTCACTACATCTCAAAAGAAGATTCAAATTCTCAGAGGATTTTGATGTGTATTTCAACAAATACGACTATTAAAGATCCCAAGTCTCTTGAGTTTCCGACTGATGAATTCTATGTAAAAAGCGGAGACGAAATGCTTGAGTTATTTAAAAGTACTCCGCAGGCTGTAGAAAACACCAGAGTAATTGCCGATATGTGTAGTGTGGAATTTGAGTTTGGAAAGACAAAATTGCCCTATTTTCATATTGACGGGGTGGAGGACAATACAGAGTATTTTAAGAATATTTGTGAAAGGGGATTAAAGGAAAGGTACGGATCTCCTACTGAAGAAGCCTATAAAAGACTAGATTACGAGATAAAAATTATCAGTCAGATGGGATATGTAGACTATTATCTGATTGTTTGGGACTTTGTAAACTATGCAAAGCAGCATGATATTCCTGTGGGGCCCGGAAGAGGTTCGGGAGCGGGAAGTCTTTGCGCTTACTGCATTGGAATAACTGAAATTGACCCTCTTAAATACAATCTTCTCTTTGAGAGGTTTTTGAATCCCGAGAGAGTTTCTATGCCTGACTTTGATATAGATTTTTGCATTGACGGCAGGCAGAGGGTTATAGATTATGTTCAGAATAAATACGGCTCGGACCATGTTGCTCAGATCGTAACCTTCGGAACTTTGGCGGCAAGAGCGTCGGTCAGAGATGTGGCAAGGGCTATGGCGCTGCCGTATCAGACGGCTGATACGGTGGCAAAGCTTATTCCCAGAGAGCTGAATATCACTATAGAAAAAGCTTTGGAGAAGTCATCTGAGTTAAAAGAGATGTATGATAAGGATCAGAAAATCAGAGAGCTTTTGGAAATGGCAAAAAAGGTAGAGGGAATGCCGAGAAACACATCCACCCATGCAGCAGGCGTGGTAATTACCAAAGCGCCTGTAGACGAATATGTTCCGCTGCAGAGCAATGACGGACAAATTGTAACTCAGTACACAATGACGGTTTTAGAAAGTCTGGGACTGCTGAAAATAGATTTTCTTGGACTTCGCAACCTTACTGTAATAAACAACTGTCAAAAGCTTGTCAGGAATACTGAACCTAAATTTGATATAAAGAATATTTCATACGATGATAAGGCAGTCTATGAGATGCTTTCAAACGGAAAAACAGAGGGTGTATTTCAGTTTGAAAGCGCAGGAATGACCGCAACTATTATGAAACTCCAGCCGGAGAGGCTTGAGGATCTGATAGCTGTAATTTCTCTTTACCGGCCCGGACCTATGGATTCAATTCCGACATATATCAGAAACCGTCACAACCCTGAATATGTCAAATATAAAACTCCGCTTTTAAAGGATATTCTCGATGTAACCTACGGATGTATCGTTTATCAGGAGCAGGTTATGCAGATTTTCAGAACTCTTGCCGGATATTCGTACGGCAGGGCTGATATTGTAAGACGTGCAATGGCTAAGAAAAAGCACAAGGTACTTGAGGCGGAGAGAAAGGCTTTTATTTACGGAGAGAAAAATCCCGACGGAAGTGTAAACTGTATCGGCGCTGTTGCGAACGGCGTCGATGAGAAAGTTGCAAATGAGATATTCGACGAGATGACTTCCTTTGCATCCTATGCGTTTAATAAATCGCACGCAGCAGCATACGCTACTGTTGCTTATCAGACTGCTTATCTGAAATGTCATTATTACAAGCCGTATATGGCGTCGCTAATGACATCTGTAATTACAGACAATACGTCGAAGCTTGTTGAATATATTTCCGAGTGTGAAAAAAATCATGTAAAGATGCTGCATCTTGATATTAACAAAAGCTGCGAGGAATTTATTGCTGAGGATAACGGAATACGTTTTGCTCTTCTGGCAATAAAGTCATTGGGCAGAGGGGTTATAGCCAAAATTATTGCCGAGCGGCAGTCCGGCGGAAACTTTAAATCTCTTCAGGATTTTTGTGAGAGAATGTATGACTATATCAATGTCAGAGCGGTAGAGGCTCTTATAAAAAGCGGAGCGTTTGACTGTTTTCCCACTAACCGCAGGCAAATGATACAGAGCTATGAAACGATACTGCAAAGTCTTAACGATAACAAGCGGAGAAATATTTCAGGACAGATGGATCTGTTCGGAGATATATCAGAAGGCAGCAGCTCTATGGAGCTTGAAATACCATATGTTGCAGAATTTGATAAAAACGAACTTCTAGCGATGGAAAAGCAGATAATAGGCATTTATGTGTCGGGTCATCCGCTAGACAGCTATTGTGAAATTGTCAGAGCGTCGAGGTTTACGCCGATAGGCGATATTGTAAGCCAGAGCGGTGAAAGCAATTCTGTTACAAAATACAAGGACGATGATAAGGTAAAGATTTTTGCAATGCTTTCACATAAAAAGCTGTATACCACTAAGAATAATTCTCAGATGGCTTTTACAGAGTTTGAGGATCAGACAGGCGAGGCAGAGGTCATAATTTTCCCTAACCTATTTGAGCAATTTAAGAGTATACTGGGCGACGGAGCTATTCTTATAATAAGCGGCAGGGTTTCGTTCAAAGACGACGAGCCTCCTAAAATAATTGCCGAGGAAATTGAAAGTCTTGATTTTTTTGAAAACTCTCTCAGAGATAAAAGCGTATGGCTCAAATTAAATTCTACTGATAAGCAGAAAATAAACGATATAGTTATGCGTTCCCGTGAAAACAAAGGGCAGTCAAAGGTGATCTTTTACTTTAACGATATCAAGCAAAAGACTATGCACAAGGAGATCACAGGAGTAAAGATTACCAATGACTATTTAATTCAGCTTGCGGAGATTTTGGGCGAGGATAATATTGTTGTCAAGTAGATGAAATAATATAATAAAAGCGTGGTAAAACTTAAATAATTATGGTATAATAACTTTAAGTTTTGTAACTTCGTATAATTACAGTATATTTTGAATGGAGAATAATAATGGCAAATGTAAAAAAAAGAGAACAAATTTCCGACGGAGTTTATATTACAACGATACATGATAAGAAGTTTAATGTAAACACAATTGGCATAAGATTTATATCAAAAGTTGACGAGAGAAAAGCGTCGGCGTATTCATTGGTTACCAGAGTGCTGCAAACCTCTAACTCGAAATACACGACAAGAACAAAGCTTACGAAAGAGCTTGCACGGCTTTACGGAGCAGGAATATCGCAAAGCGTATTCAGGCTGGGCGACTGTCAGGCATTCTATCTGGGAGCTAACTGCGTATGTGACAAATTTGCTCTTGAGAATGAGGAGATCACAAACAGAGTGACAGAAATTCTTCTTGATTGCATTTTTTCGCCTAATCTGGATAACGGAATATTTAAAGAGAGCGATTTTGAAATAATCAAGCGTGAGCTTATTGACAATATCAACAACAAAATAAACGACAAAAGAGGATATGCTATTGACAAGGCTTTAGAAACTGTTTTCAAAAACGAACCTGCCGGCGTTCCATTAGACGGAACGGTTGAGACGCTTGAAAAGCTTACCTGTAAAGAGGCTTACGATGAGTACAGGGAAATGCTCAAAACCTCAAGAATAGAAATAACCGTTTCAGGTGGAGGGGACTTTAAAGAGATACAAAAGCTAATAAAGAGCAGGTTCGACGGGCTGGAAAGAAAATTTACGCCAAATGAATTTGTAACACTTAGTCCTTTAAAGGATAAGCCTGCAAAGGTTAATGAAAGATTCGATGTTTTGCAATGCAAAATGGTAATGGCATTTAAAACGGATATAAAAGACCCCGAACAGCTTAAGTTGTTTTCTCTTATGTTCGGAGGCTTGCCGTCGTCTAAGCTGTTTATGAACGTGCGTGAAAAGCTCAGCTTATGCTACTACTGCTCTGCAAATAATATGTCGGAAAAGGGCATAATGCTGATAGACAGCGGTGTAGAGTATTCAAATCTTGACAAGGCGAAGAATGAAATTTTAAAACAGCTTGATGAAATGGCAAACGGCAGCTTTTCAGATGATGAGCTGAGTAATGCTAAAACTGCGGCATGCAGTTCATTGCGCTCTTATAACGATACTGCGTCAGGACTTGCGACTTGGTGGCTTACACAGCTATGCGTATGGAACAGGGATTTCTCGCCTGAGGACGCAATTGAAAAGTATAAGGGTATCACAAGGGACGAAATAATTCAGGCGGCAAAAAGCTATAAGCTTGATACGGTTTATATTATGTCGGGCGAAGATAAGGGAGGTGCTGAATAATGAGTATAGAAAAAGAAACGATAAAAAGCGAGCGTTTGGGCGAGAGCTATTATAAGATAAAGCATCCGTCGGGACTTAACATTCTTGTCTGGGAAATGCCGGAGTTTTCGTCTGTATACGCTTTATTCGGCACAAAGTACGGCTCGATAAATACAAAATTCAAGACAAAGAACGACAAGGACTTTATAGAGGTCCCAGAGGGGATAGCTCATTTTCTTGAGCATAAGCTTTTTGAAAATGAGGATTGCGACGTGTTTGAGTTATATGCAAAAACAGGCGCAAGCGGAAACGCTTATACTTCGTTTGACCAGACGGCGTATCTGTTCAGCTGTACTGAGAATTATAAAGAGTCGCTTAAGATTTTACTTGATTTTGTTCAGGCGCCGTATTTTACTCAGGAAACTGTGGATAAGGAGCAGGGAATAATCGGTCAGGAAATAAGAATGTGCGAGGATACTCCGTGGAGACAGGTTTTCTTTAATCTTCTAAGGTGTTTGTACGTAAACCACCCTGTTAAGATTGAAATTGCAGGTACTGTTGAGTCGATTGCAAAGATCAATGCCGATCTGCTGTATAGCTGTTACAACACTTTTTATAATCTGAACAATATGGCGCTCGCCATTGCAGGAAATATAAGGCTTGACGAGGTTCTTGAAATTTGCGATAAGCATTTAAAGGTAAAGGATAACCCCGAGCTTGAAATTGCTTTTCCCGATGAGCCTGAAGAGGTGAACGAGGAGATGCATATACAGAAAATGGCTGTAGGCACTCCGCTGTTTGCAATAGGCTATAAGTCTGTACCGTTTGACGGAAAGGAAAGGGTAAAGAAAGAGCTTGAGGCGTCAATTCTGCTTAATTTAATATGCGGTTCTACCTCTGAACTTTACAAGCAATTGTACGACGAGGGGCTTATAAATTCCAATTTCTATACCGAGGTAGATTCAGGCGACGGATTTTTTGCCTGTGTATTTTCTGGTGAGTCAAAGTCTCCTCAGGAGGTATTCAAGAGAATAAAGGGAGAAATTGAAAGAATAAAGGCAGAGGGAATAGACTCGGATTTGTTCGAGATAATAAAAAAGGCAGAATACGGTAAGCTGATAAGCGGATTAAACAGCGCTGAGAAATGTGCGACGCTTATGTTTGAATCCGATTTGCTTATCGGAGTTGACGCCTTTGAAAATATAGAATCATTGGCTGAGATTACAGAAAAAGATATTTTGGAATGTATAGACATTTTATTTGACAATAAAAAGACCGCTATTTCAATAGTGGAATCAAACAGCTAAGGAGGACTTAAAATGACATTACAGATGCTGGGAATGTTAGCAAAGACAGTTTCAGAAACTAAACAAAGCGAGATCATTGCAAATCCCGATAAGGTTTATTTTCCTTTTCTGGGCGGAGACAATATTTTTACAAACGGGTTCAGGCTAGACAATGTTATGTTTAAAATTCCGGGAACAAACTTTGTAATTTACTGGTACGGTTTTTTAATAGCTCTGGGAATTTTGATTGCAATGATATACGGATTCAGAAAAATGAGGAGCTTTGGCATTAATCCCGACAAAGCGACTGATTCGGTTATCGGGGGACTGATAGGCGCTATTATAGGAGCAAGGCTTTATTATGTAATATTCAGCCTGAGCAATTACACGACCGAATCAGGCTCTATTGATTGGAAATCGATAATTAGCGTTCGTGACGGCGGGCTTGCCATTTACGGAGGATTGATAGGCGCGGTATTAGTTGGCGGAATAATAGCCAAAATCAGAAAGCTTAAGCTTATTACGCTGCTTGATGTTATCGCTCCCTGCTTTTTAATAGGTCAGGCGATAGGAAGATGGGGCAACTTCTTCAATCAGGAGGCATTCGGTTCAAACACAACTCTTCCTTGGGGAATGATGAGTTCAAAAACTATTTCTTATCTTGCGGAGGTCCAAACGGATCTTGCTGATAAAGCAGGAGTTATAGTCGACCAACATATGCCTGTACACCCGTGCTTTTTATATGAATCTCTGTGGTGTATTTTGGGTTTTGTACTTCTTCATTTGTACGCAAAGCACAGAAGGTTCGACGGAGAGCTGTTTTTAATGTACATCGGCTGGTACGGCTTGGGAAGGTTCTTTATTGAGATGCTGAGAACAGACAGTCTGTATCTTGCGAACATAAAGGTATCAGAGCTTGTTGCAGGAACTTGTGTTCTGGTGTCGCTGGTGCTTATAATAGTGTTCAGAAGTATGGTCAAGAGAAATGATGACTACAAGCTTTACGCTGATACAGATGTGTCAAAGGCACAGCTTGCCGAGTATGAAATGTTTGAAACAATGAAGGCTGAAAAATCAGAGCTAAAGAAAAAGATTAGGTATGCAAAGGCAAAGGGCGATGATTTCTCGGCGTTACAGGCTGAGTATGATGAAAAGTTCGGCAGGAACGCCGCAAAGCCTGAAACAAAAGCAGAAGTATCTGATGATGAGGAATACAAACCTATAGTTGAAGACGGCGAATCTTTGGATTTGGATACTGATAATATTGAAGACGAAAATGACATAAAAGAGCTTAATGAGCTTGAGCCGGTCGAGCAGACTGACAGAAATGAGGAGGAAACAGAAAATGAGTAAAATTATTGACGGAAAAGCTGTATCTCAAAGCGTAAAGGACAGAATTAAAGAGAAGGCTGCCCGGCTTAAAGAAAAATACAATGTTACAGCAGGTCTTGCGGTAATAATTGTAGGAGATGATCCGGCGTCGAGGATTTATGTAAACAACAAGAAAAAGGCTTGTGAGTATGTGGGGTTTGATTCATATGAATACGCTCTCCCGGAGGAAACTACAGAGAATGAGCTTTTAGAGCTTATTAATAAGCTTAACAATGATGAAAGAATAGACGGCATACTCTGTCAGCTGCCGCTGCCGAAGCACATTGACGAAAATGTAATAATCAACAATATTTCTCCTAACAAAGATGTTGACGCATTTCACCCGGTAAATGTAGGAAAGATCATGATAGGCGATTACAACTTTTTGCCGTGTACTCCTGCAGGTGTGATGGAGCTTATTGCCTCAACCGGGATTGATATAAAAGGCAAGGAATGTGTAGTGGTAGGAAGAAGTAATATTGTCGGAAAGCCTATGTCTATGCTTTTGCTGCACAAAAGCGGAACGGTAACCATATGCCATTCAAAAACTAAGGATCTAAAGGCAGAGTGTAAGAGGGCGGATATTCTGGTTGCGGCGGTAGGCGTTCCGAATTTAATAAAGGGAGATATGATAAAAGAGGGCGCTGTTGTTATTGACGTCGGTATGAACAGGCTCGATAGCGGAAAGCTGTGCGGAGACGTTGAGTTTGAATCTGCCTCAAATATTGCCGGATATATTACTCCTGTTCCCGGGGGAGTGGGACCAATGACTATAGCTATGCTTATGCAGAATACTCTGACTGCCGCAATGATAAACAGAAATATAGTTAAAGAATAATGTTTATTAGGATAGGTGGCAATAAGTTTCTAATTCTTAAAAAATTGTAAAATCTATTTACAACTGAGAAAATTTGTGTTAATATTATTAGCGTTGATGTTACAACGTAAAACCGTTTTCTTGGATTATGGCGAATGCCCGAAATGGGAGGTATCTTTACCATAATCTATGACAGCGGAAAATTTTAAGGGAAAGAGGTACAATTATTATGCTGAGAAAAGAAGAAAAAACAGCAATTATCGAGGCTAACAGAAAGCACGAAACGGACACAGGTTCACCAGAGGTGCAAATCGCAATTCTGACTAAAAGGATTAACGATCTTACTGAGCATTTAAAGATTCATAAGAAGGATCACCACTCAAGAAGAGGTCTTTTAAAGCTGGTAGGTAAGAGAAGGAATTTATTAAACTACCTTCAGAAGAAAGACGTTGAAAGATACAGAGTTACTATTGAAAAGCTGGGTATCCGTAAGTAAATTTTGTTATCAATAAGGCAGAGGCGAGTTTTCGCTGTCTGCCTTTTGGTGTATATTGGCAGAGAGTAATTAGCAATAAATAGAGGATTATTAAGAATAAAATAATTCTGTATTTTTTGCTAAAGCTCCTGTCAAAAGGTAAGAAATTTTAATGAATGGAGTTGCGTGAAAAACATTTACTCACGCATATTTCAAGCATTCGCAAAATCGTCAGTCATAACCGATGGGGTTGAGATAGCTTGAATTCCAAGAAAGGAAAGGTAATTAAAATGTTTGAGAATTTCAGAACCTTTGAGACTACCTATGCAGGCAGACCGCTTGTTGTTGAGACGGGCAAGACCTGCGAGCTTTCAAACGGCTCATGCTGGGTACGCTACGGCGAAACGGTAGTTATGGCAAACGTAACAGCGTCGGAAAAGCCGAGGGAGGGAATAGATTTTTTTCCGTTATCGGTTGATTATGAGGAGAGACTTTATTCGGTAGGAAAAATACCGGGTTCTTTTACAAAGAGAGAGGGCAAACCCGCAGACAAAGCAATACTCACTTCCAGAATGGTTGACAGGCAGATAAGACCTTTATTTCCAAAGGATATGAGAAACGACGTGGGGGTTGTGATAACAGTTTTGTCTGTTGATCCTGATAACTCACCAGAGGTGGCAGGAATGGTTGCTGTGTCAATTGCGCTATCTATTTCTGACATTCCGTTCAACGGGCCGATAGCAGGGCTGAGCGTAGGACTTGTAGACGGAGAGATCGTTCTCAATCCTACATTAGAGCAAAGGGAGAAAAATCATCTCAATCTTACAGTTGCAGGCTCAGCAGAAAAAATCGTTATGATCGAGGCAGGCGCTGACGAGGTTGACGACGACACAATGCTCGAGGCTATCCTAAAGGGACACGAAGAGATAAAGAAGATGGTTTCTTTTATTTCGAGTATTCAGAAAGAAATAGGAAAGCCCAAGTTTGAATTTGAGTCTCAGGAGGTTGACCACGATTTATTCGATGAAATTGAGGCTTTTGCGGCAGAGGATGTAAAGGCTGCACTTGATACAAACGATAAGAATATCCGCGACGCAAGATTACAGCCGATTATAGATGCTATACACGAGAAGTATGACGACGATGAAAAAGAAAACTCTGTAATGATCGATGAGATAATCTATAAGCTGCAAAAGAAAATCGTAAGAGCTTGGCTGTGTGAGGGCAAGAGAGTTGACGGACGAGGCATTGACGAGATAAGACCGCTTGCGTCTGAAGTCGGGGTTCTGCCGAGGGTTCACGGCTCCGGCATATTCACAAGAGGGCAGACACAGGTATTGACAGTCTGCACATTAGGTCCTGTTAGCGAGGCGCAAAAGCTGGACGGACTTGACGAAGAGGTATCAAAGAGATATATCCACCACTACAATTTCCCGTCTTATTCAGTAGGTGAAACAAGACCTTCTAGAGGCCCGGGAAGAAGAGAGATAGGTCACGGAGCATTGGCTGAAAAGGCACTTGTACCTGTTATTCCGAGCGTTGAGGAGTTTCCGTACGCTATAAGAATGGTATCTGAGGTGCTTTCGTCGAACGGTTCTACCTCGCAGGGTTCGATATGCGGTTCTACATTGGCGTTGATGGACGCAGGTGTACCTATCAAGGCGCCGGTTGCAGGCATTTCCTGCGGACTTATCACCAAAGAGGACGGAAGTTTTCAGACAATGGTTGATATTCAGGGACTTGAAGATTTCTACGGCGATATGGACTTTAAGGTAGGCGGCACTAAGAAGGGTATCACTGCCATTCAGGTGGACATTAAGGTAGACGGACTCACTCCTGAGATTATTAAAGAGGCATTTGAAAAAACTCACAAGGCAAGGCTTTATATATTAGATGAAATAATGCTTAAGGCAATTCCTGAGCCTAGAGCTGAAGTCAGCAAATGGGCGCCAAAGATGTTTACTACAAAGGTGCCTGTTGATAAGATCAGAGATGTCATCGGTACTGGCGGAAAGGTTATTCAGAAAATTGCGGCTGACTGCGAATGTAAGATCGATATCGAGGAAGACGGAAACGTATTTGTATCAGGCTTTGATATGGAAAAATGTCAGGCTGCTATATCTATTATCAATACAATTGCCAACGATCCTGAGATCGGTTCAATTTACAGGGGCAAGGTAGTAAGAATAATGAACTTTGGAGCGTTTGTTGAGATAGCTCCGGGAAAAGACGGTCTTGTTCATATATCAAAGCTTGATAAGCAAAGGGTGAACAAGGTTGAAGACGTGGTTTCAATAGGCGATGAAATAGTAGTTAAGGTAATGGATATAGACGATCAGGGAAGGATTAATCTTTCAAGAAAGGACGCTTTAGCCGATATTGAGGCGAAGAAGTCAGCTCAAAGCGAATAACTGATGTTATAAAAGCACTTGCGGAAATTAATTCTGTAAGTGCTTGTTTATTGTACTTGAAAAAGAGGATCCAAAATAGTATAATTAAATAATCACAACAATTGCCTCTGTTTCATATTATGAATAAGAGGTGAGGAAGATGAGCGAGCTTTTTGCAGCACTATTTTTATTAGTATTTGTTTTGTCCCTTATTTACGTGGTAAAAAAGCTTTTGGATTCTGATAAAGGGGATTCCGAGTACAAGAAGTTTATAGTAATTCCCATAAGGAACAATATGACCGAAATAGCTAAGATGATAAAATCAGCTTATTGGGATAATGACTTCAGCGACGAGTCTGCGAGTGAAATTTTGATATACCCCATAGAAGAGCCTGATGAAAATTGTATTATGCAGCTCAATGGGGTGTGCGAAGAATTTAAAAGCGTAAAAATAATTAAGCAAAAAAAGCTCGAGGATTATATTAATTCAAAGGCATAGCTTGAAGAATATTATTTACATATAGGATTCTGGTGTAGAGAGTTACAGCAGATTGCGGTGGTTAAAATGAAGGAAAAAGGTCTTTGCCAGATCGAAGGCACAGTAGACTGTGTTGTTTATAATAATGAAGAAAACGGGTTTGCCGTCTTGACGCTTGACGTTGGCGGCGACCCTGTTACTGTTGTCGGAGAAATAGGAGAAGTTGACGAGGGCGAGGATCTATCTCTTACAGGCGAGTTTGTAAATCACCAGAAATTCGGAGAGCAGTTTAAGGTAACTCTTTGCGAACGAAAAATGCCTACTACTGAATCAGCAATAAGAAAATATCTGGCAAGCGGTGCAATTAAGGGAATAGGTTCTGTTATTGCAGGAAAGATTGTAGACAAGTTCGGCGATATGTCGCTTGAGATTATGGAGAAAGAGCCTGAGCGTCTTTGCGAGGTTGAGGGAATAACAAGAAAAAAGTGTGAAAAGATCTCGGAGGAATTTAAAAATGTAAACGGAGTACGTTCTTTGATGGGATACCTGTCGAAGTTTGGTATCTCTGCGGGATACGGCGCTAAAGCGTGGAAGAGATGGGGACAGCCAACTGAGGAAATGGTAAGGTCAAATCCCTATGTTTTATGCTCGGCGGGAATAGAGCTGCCATTTTTCAAGGCTGATGAGATGGCGGCTGAAATAGAGCTGCCAAAGGACAATGAAAACCGTATCAAAGCGGGAATTACAAACGTACTTATCCAGAATTCTTACGCAGGGCATACCTGTCTGCCTGAGGACAGGCTAAGAGTAATCACCTGCAAATTTTTAGGTATTGAAGAGGAAAGATTTAATGAGGTTCTGCAAGGCGAAATAAACGAAGAAAACCTGTTTGTTTTTTTAAAAAACAACAGGCCGTTCATATTGCTTAAGGAATACTATACTGCTGAAAATTATATTTCAAGGCGTCTCAGCATTATGAGGGAATGTCTGTTTGACAGCAGGATAAACTACGATGAGGTAATCGCCTTAGCAGAGGAGCAGAATGACGTAATGTATGAGGAGCTTCAGAAAAAGGCGATAAACACAGCACTTTCGTGCGGCTTTTTGGTTTTGACCGGAGGTCCGGGAACAGGAAAAACCACAACGCTAAACGCAATAATATCTCTGTTTGAGCAGCAGGGGCTTAAAGTTCTGATAACAGCTCCCACAGGACGTGCCGCAAAGAGGATTTCGGATTTAACAGGATACGAGGCAAAGACTATCCACCGAATGTTAGAGGTTGTATTTTCAGACGGCGACAGACCGCGCTTTAAGTACAATGAAAACAATCTGCTTGACTGTGATGTAATGATAATTGATGAGATGTCTATGGTAGATTCATTATTGTTTGAGGCACTGTTAAGGGCAATACCAATGACCTGCAAGCTTATAATGGTAGGTGACAGCGATCAGCTGCCGTCTGTGGGTGCAGGAAATGTATTAAAGGATATAATAGACAGCGGAGTTGTGCCGATTGTCACTCTAAAAGAGATATTCAGGCAGGCAAGGGAAAGCTCGATAGTAGTCAACGCACATAAAATTGTCGGCGGAGAGCATATTGATTTAAGTAAAAGGGATAATGACTTTTTCTTTTTTCAAAGACTTCAGCACAGCGAACTGCAATCCTTGGTGGTAGAGCTTGCAAAGGACAGGCTGCCTAAAGCATACGGATACTCTTCAATTGATGATATTCAGGTTTTATCTCCCACCAGAAAGGGACCGTCTGGCACGGTTGAGCTTAATAAAAGACTTCAGGCAGAGCTTAATCCGCCGTCTAAAGAGAAATCGGAAATAAAGACATTTCAGTATACATACCGCGTAGGCGATAAGGTTATGCAGACAAAGAACAATTATGATATTGTCTGGTCAAAGGATTTAGGCGATGGCGTTAAAGAAAACGGCGCAGGTATTTTTAACGGAGATATCGGCATAATTACTGCTGCTAACAAATACACAGGACTTGTGACCATTGATTTTGAGGGCAGGGTATGCAATTATACCATATCTATGCTGGAACACCTTGATCTTGCATATGCGATAACCGTTCACAAAAGCCAGGGCAGCGAATTTGATGTGGTGATTCTGACTGTGTTCGGGGGATTTGACAAGTTGTATTACAGAAATCTTCTTTACACAGCGGTGACAAGAGCCAGAAAGCTTTTGATTATAATAGGGTCAGCTAAAAAGCTAGAGTCTATGATTGATAACAACCGAAGAACATTGAGATATACTGTGCTTAAAAATATGCTTATTCAGGATGGTAATTGTGATGATTCTACAGAGGAAATTGAGTTCTTATAATATAAAGAAATATATACTTGACATTTTCTTTCCTAACAGATGTCCTTTCTGCGGCAGGGTAATAAAATGGAATGAGCATTGTTGTGAAAAGTGTTTGGGGGAAATACCGTTTATAAGTAAAGATATCTGTAAAAGGTGCGGCAAAGAGGACTGCGTCTGCAGCGATAAAGATAACAAGCTTTATTATGACGGTTGTGTAAGTATTGTATATTACAGCGGTATTATGAAAACAGGGATACTTAACTTTAAGTTGGATAAGGCACTTAATCTTGTTGATGTTTTTGAAGATTATATATTCAAAAGGCTTTCTAAGGCGGTGGATATAAGTAATATAGATATTGTTACAGCTGTTCCGATGAATAAAGCAGCAAAGCATAAACGAGGGTATAATCAGTCTGATATTATAGCTGAGAAGGTTTCAAAGATAATTCAAAAGCCGCTAAAATCATGCGTTTTGATGAAGTCTAAAAGTAATATTACTCAGCACGAGCTTAACAGATACGAAAGAGCACAAGCAGTTAAGGGGTTGTTTTCCGCAGATGCAAGGAGTATTGACGACGTAAGCGGAAGGGTTATTCTTCTTTGCGATGACATTATCACTACCGGCAGTACGCTTAATGAGTGTGCGCGTATTTTAAAACAGAATGGAGCAAGGTCGGTATATTGCTTTACTATTGCGTATACTCCTCTTGAGAACGGCAGAGCTTAATATTAAAGCAATTAAAAAACAAATGAGAAAATTTGCAAAAATAATAGACTGAATTAATCTTAAAGATTGTGTAAAAAATAACAATAAGCTATTGAAAATATACTCTATTTGATTTATAATTAATAAGATAACGCAGAAAATACTTTTTAAAAACTTTTTTGGTAGTTTGCCTGAAGAATCGGTGCGGCAGTTAGAGAAAGCGTTCAGCCGTTTAAAATTAAAAAATCATTGTTATTGATAATACTTTAAAGGGAGATATTGAGATATGAATTTATTAAGTTCCTTATTGGCGGAAGATGTTGATATGAACTTTGAGTATGTAGCGTCAGTTGTTATAACAGGGTTGACTGTTGTATTTTTATGTTTAATAATACTGGTTATTATACTGTTTTTATTTGGGCTTGTTTCAAAGGCTCAGAGAAGATATAATGAAAAAAGTGCAGAATCAAACAGGACAGAAAAAACAACAGTTGATATAGCTATTCCTAAGGTTCAGGAGGTTAAAACCGTGCCTGATGTCGAGGACGGTATAGAGGAGGAAATAGTTGCGGTTATCACCGCTGCAATTGTGCAGGTGAGTGAAAAGAGCGGAAAAAGGCTTGCTCTTAAAAGCATCAAGACAGCTAAGCCTCAGAGAACTGCTTGGGCGGCAGCGGGACTTATCGACAACACACGTCCATTTTAATGAAAGGATAATTGAATTATGATAGACAAGTTTATTGACACACTTAGAGATTTAGCTGTAACATCGGGATTTGCCGGATTTATTGCCGACGGCGGATGGAAATCGCTGATTATGATAGGAATTTCATTTGTGTTTATGTATTTAGCTGTTTCAAAGGGATTTGAACCTTTGCTGCTGTTGCCTATTGCTTTTGGTATGCTGCTGACAAATCTTCCGTTTACAGAAATGTACCATCCCGAGCTATGGAAAATAACAGGCGAGGGGATAGATTTCGGAAAGGTATTGCACGAAGGCGGGTTGTTGGATATACTTTATATGGGCGTAAAGCTACAGATTTATCCGCCTCTCATTTTCCTTGGAATCGGTGCTATGACCGATTTTGCCCCCCTGATTGCAAATCCGAAAAGCTTTTTGCTGGGAGCTGCTGCGCAAGGCGGAATCTTCTTTACATTTATCGGTGCGGCATTGCTAGGATTTTCTGCTGCTGAGGCAGGTTCAATTGCAATTATAGGCGGTGCTGACGGACCTACGGCAATTTATGTTTCATCCAAGCTGCTTTCATCGGGAGGCTTTAAGATAGATACTGGTACTATAGCGCTTGCAGCATATACTTATATGGCATTGGTTCCTATTATCCAGCCTCCTATTATGAAGGGTCTTACAACAAAAAAAGAGCGTTCTATAGTTATGGGGCAGCTAAGACCTGTCTCAAAGACCGAAAAGATTATTTTCCCGATTGCGGTTACAATAGTTATATCTTTGCTTGTTCCGTCGGCGGCGCCTCTAGTAGGTATGCTTATGCTGGGAAATCTCTTAAAGGAAAGCGGAGTTTGCGACAGGCTGGTAAAGACGGCTCAAAATGAGCTTATGAACATCATTACTATATTTCTGGGAATTTCAGTCGGTGCTACGACAACTGCCGATAAAATTGTAAACAAAGAATTTCTGGGAGTTATTCTTCTCGGCGTTGCCGCTTTCTGTCTGGGAACTGCCTGCGGTGTACTTTTCGGAAAGCTTATGTGTTTAATTACAAAAGGCAAGGTAAATCCGCTTATAGGCTCGGCAGGAGTGTCTGCTGTTCCTATGGCGGCGAGGGTTTCACAAAAGGTGGGTCAGCAGGAGAACCCTACAAACTACTTATTGATGCACGCAATGGGACCTAATGTGGCAGGGGTTATCGGTTCGGCTGTGGCTGCCGGTGTGCTGTTGAGTATTATTCCGTATTGATCTCCAAATTAACGAAGGAAACTTTAATTTAAGGTCGGATATAAAATGAAAAGCAGTAAATTTTTCGCTATAATTTCAAGAATGAAGTATATAAATCGCTGGAGTTTGATGAGAAACACAGTTACCGAAAACATAAGCGAGCATTCGCTTGACGTGGCGTTTATAGCGCATCTTCTGGCGGTTTTGAGAAATAAACGATTCGGCGGAAATGTAAATCCTGAGAGGGTTGCGGTTTTAGCTATGTTTCACGACACAACAGAAATACTCACAGGCGATCTTCCCACGCCGATAAAGTATTATAATAAGGATATTAAATCTGTTTATTCTGAAATTGAGAAAAATGCAAGCAGACAGCTTTTGTCTTATCTTCCCGACGACATTAAAGAGGAATACGAGCCTCTTCTTAGCAGAGATGAAAGTGAAAGCGAGAATTGGGAGCTTGTAAAAGCAGCAGATAAGATTTCTGCACTTATAAAATGCGTTGAGGAAAAGCAGATGGGCAACAAGGATTTCAGAGACGCGGAATATGCAACGCTAAAAATTATTCAAGATATGAATATCAAAGAGGCAGACGTATTCTTAGAGGAATTTATGCCATCTTATGGGCTTACACTTGATAAACAGACGTAGGTTAAATATAAAAATAGAAAGCGTTCGGACATTGTCCGAACGCTTAAATTTTTCCGCTAATTTCAGCACGCCGTTTAATCACTTGCAACTAAATACTAGTCCGCAAGAAGATTGAATTAATTTATCATACATTTATAAGCGGCAAAAGATGCAACGTCATCGTTGCAGGATTAGTTGGTTATTGATTTTTAGTTTTATAGGTCAGCATTAAAAGACTGTCACCCAGATGTACGTTTTCAACAATTATGTTGTCAAAGTGCAGGTTCAAATCAAAGTGGGAAAAGTTCCAGAAGGATTTCACTCCAAGATCAATAAGCTTTTTTGCAACGCTGAAGGCATTTTCTTTAGGCAGACATAGAACAGCAATTGACGGGAAGTTCTTCTTGCAGTATAGCTCAAGATTTTTTATATCAAAAACCTCAATACCTGCAACGGTTTGACCTATAATATCGGGGTCAGTATCAAATATAGCGGTAAGCCTACAGCCCTTTTTCTCAAAGCTAATCTGAGAAGTAATGGCTTTTCCTAGATTGCCTGCGCCTATCATAATTGTTTTGTACTCTTTATCAACGCCTAAAATGCCTCCGATTTCATCATGAAGAGCCTTGATGTTATATCCGTAACCCTGCTGACCGAATCCTCCGAAACAGTTTAGATCCTGTCTTATTTGTGAAGCAGTAGTTTTCATACGTTCGGCTAACTTTTTTGAAGAAATACGTTCAACATTTTCCGCTATCAGATCTTCGAGATATGAATAATATCTTGGCAGTCTCTTTATAACAGAGACCGAAATATCATTATTTTTAGCCACAAATTTCATCCCTTATCCCATAACATTAAATTGTAGTTTCATATTAGTGGTTTATTATGCTTTCATCAGTATGTCTAAACGCTTGCCTATCTCCTTTAAAAAGGTTTCCGAATCGACCTTTCTCTTATTCTCAAGGCTTGAAAGCAGATAGAGGTCGCCTGTCATAACGCCGTCCTCAATAGTCTGAATGGTAGCCTGCTCAAGCTTGTTTGCAAAGTCGACTAAATCGGGAGTATTGTCAAGCTCGCCTCTTTTTCTCAGCGCACCGCTCCAGGCAAAGATGGTAGCAACCGAGTTTGTCGACGTCTCTTCTCCTTTTAGGTATTTGTAGTAATGCCTTTGAACAGTTCCGTGAGCTGCCTCATATTCATAAATACCGTCAGGGGATACTAAAACAGAGGTCATCATAGCGAGCGATCCGTATGCCGTTGAAACCATATCTGACATAACGTCGCCGTCGTAGTTTTTGCAAGCCCAGATATATCCGCCGTTTGAACGTATCACTCTTGCAACGGCGTCGTCGATAAGTGTGTAGAAGTATTCGATGCCGGCTGACTCGTACTTGTCTTTATACTCAGTATCGTATATTTCCTGGAAAATGTCCTTGAATCTGTGATCGTATTTTTTAGAGATAGTGTCCTTAGTGGCAAACCAGACGTCCTGCTTTAAATCAAGACCGTAGTTGAAACACGCTCTTGCAAAGCCTGCAATGCTTTCGTCTTTGTTGTGCATACCTTGAATAACACCGTCGCTGTCAGAGAAATCATAAATAAGCTCTCTTTTCTCGTTGCCGTCTTTATCAGTAACAACAAGCTCTGCCTTTGAGTTTTTGTCCACCTTCATTTCGGTATTCTTATAAACATCTCCGTAAGCGTGACGCGCTATCGTAATAGGCTTTGTCCATGTAGGTATATACGGTGAGATGCCCTTTACAATAATAGGAGTTCTGAAAACAGTTCCGTCTAAAATAGCTCTGATAGTTCCGTTAGGCGACTTCCACATTTCCTTAAGGTTGTATTCAATCATTCTTGCCGCGTTAGGAGTTATAGTGGCACACTTAACGGCTACTCCGTACTTTTTAGTTGCCTCTGCGCTGTCAAAGGTGACCTTGTCGTTTGTTTCGTTTCTGTATTTAAGTCCAAGGTCGTAGTATTCGCAATTAAGGTCTACATAAGGCTCGAGAAGTATCTCTTTTATCCATTTCCAAAGAATTCTTGTCATTTCATCTCCGTCCATTTCGACGAGCGGTGTTTTCATTTTTATTTTTTCTGCCATAGTTTTTCCTCCTATCAGATTGTATTTTTATCGTTTGTTTTTAAATTTCTTATTTTTATATATTCTAATCCTGTTTTGTAAGCTGTTCTCTTGTGTAATCCAAAAGTCCGCCTGCAAGTACAATGTCCTTAGTACGTCCGCTAAGCTCGCATAGAACAGGTATCTCCGTATTCTTTGATTCGTTTATAAGCTTTAGCTCACTCTTACCGCTGATTATATCCTGCCTTACATTTTTAAGTATAAGCTTATCGCCCTGACCTATTTTATCATAGTCAGATTCGTTAACAAAGGTAAGCGGAAGTATACCGGCGTTTATAAGATTAGCTCGGTGAATTCTTGCAAAGCTCTTTACCAGAACAGCCTTAACTCCGAGATAAAGCGGAGCAAGCGCAGCGTGCTCTCTGGAAGAACCCTGTCCGTAGTTTGAACCGCCGACGATAATGCTCTTTCCGAGTCTTAAAGCTCTTTCGGGGAACTCCTCGTCACATACTGTAAAGCAGTGCTTTGAAATTGCCGGAATGTTTGAGCGCAAAGGAAGAATTTTAGCTCCTGCCGGCATAATGTGGTCTGTGGTGATATTGTCCCCCACCTTAAGCGAGCATATAGCGTCAATAGTGTCATCAAGCGGCGAGGTCTTTGGGAAAGGCTTTATATTAGGACCTCTTAAAATCTCTACGCTGTCCATTTCCTCAGCCGGTGCAGGAGGTACTATCATATTGTCGTTTATAACGAATTTTTCAGGCAATTTAAACTCGGGCATATCGCCTAGTGTTCTCGGGTCTGTCAGAACGCCTGCGATTGATGATGCAGCAGCAAGCTCAGGAGAAACTAGATAAATCTGTCCGTCCTTGGTTCCCGACCGTCCTTCGAAGTTTCTGTTAAAGGTCCTGAGAGATACTCCCTTTGAATTCGGAGACTGTCCCATTCCAATGCAGGGGCCGCACGCTGATTCGAGAATTCTTGCGCCTGCGTCAATCATTACCGATAGAGCGCCGTTTTGAGCAAGCATATTGAGAACCTGCTTAGAACCCGGCGCAATCGAAAGCGATACGTCAGGGTGAACGGTTTTGCCCTTTAAAATATAAGCAACCTTCATCATATCCATAAATGATGAGTTTGTGCAAGAGCCGATACAAACCTGATCTATTTTCATAGGACCTATTTCATCAACTGTTTTAATGTTATCAGGCGAGTGAGGACAAGCAGCCATAGGAACAATTTCAGATAAGTTGATTTTGATTTCCTCGTCATAAACTGCGTCGTCGTCAGCCTTAAGCTCTTTCCATACGTCAGCACGGTTCTGAGCCTTAAGAAATTCAAGAGTGGTTTCATCAGAAGGGAATATAGAGGTGGTAGCGCCGAGTTCAGCACCCATATTGGTTATAGTGGCCCTTTCGGGAACAGATAAGGTTTTAACGCCCTCTCCGCAGTATTCAATAACCTTACCCACACCGCCTTTAACTGTAAGTATTTTAAGAACCTCTAAAATCACATCTTTTGCTGCTACCCAAGGTGAAAGTCTGCCTGTAAACTCAACCTTGACTATCTTGGGATAGGTAATATAATATGCTCCGCCGCCCATTGCAACGGCAACGTCAAGACCGCCTGCGCCAATGGCTATCATACCTATTCCTCCGCCTGTAGGAGTGTGGCTGTCAGAACCAATCAAGGTTTTTCCCGGAACGCCGAATCTTTCTAAGTGTACCTGATGGCAGATCCCGTTTCCCGGTCGTGAGAAGTATATGCCGTGCTTTTTCGCTACCGAGCCGATAAATCTGTGGTCGTCGGCGTTTTCAAAGCCCGATTGAAGTGTGTTATGGTCTATGTAGGCAACAGAGCGCTCTGTTTTTACTCGGGGAACTCCCATAGCCTCATATTCAAGATATGCCATAGTGCCTGTTGCGTCCTGAGTTAGTGTCTGATCAATTTTTATGCCAATTTCGTTTCCCTTTACAAAATCACCGTCTACAAGATGATTTTTAAGTATTTTTTCAGTTAGTGTAAGTCCCATTTTCTCAAATCCTTTCTTTAGATTTCAAGCCCGGTTCCGTTTATGCAGGAACTGCCAAAATAATATCGGCAAAGGCTTGTAAGTGTGCGTGAAATTAATTTTAATGCTAATATTCAAATGATTAAAAACTTCACGATTTTCTTAATTTATTTTAAAACAAAACGCTTGGTTTGTCAAGAATTTAACAAGCATTCGACAGCATAGTTAATTAAATATTAAATATTTATGATAAAATAGACTCTTGCCCCTTACCTCCAGCCTCTGATCGGTCTCAGTTGCTATTGACTTATTTTATGTATGTGGTATAATATTAAGATATGGAAAACTTAAATTTCTATAGTAAATGCAAAGTTATATTTTAGAAATTCTGAATATTTTCTGTTATAAAAAGAAAAAATATTAATATATTTTTCTTGGAGGATAATATTCAAAATGTCTGATGCATTTAATAACAAGAGCGAAAACAAAAAAGAAGTTCAAGCACCTAAGACTGATTCTGATGGTAACGGTAACAGTAAAGATACTGACAATAACGATAACGGCATTTCACGAACCGAGCAGATAGAAAAAGTCGGTCATATCAGTCTGAAAAATGCAAAGCATCTTATACATTGTCTTACTATCATAGGCGAGGTTGAAGGTCATTATATACTTCCTCCGCAGAACAAAACAACAAAGTACGAGCATATTATGCCTGCGCTTGTAGCTATCGAGCAGGACAGCTCTATAGAGGGCTTGGTAATTATAATCAATACTGTAGGCGGAGACGTTGAGGCAGGTCTTGCAATTGCCGAGCTTATTGCCGGTATGAAAACTCCGACTGTTTCTATAGTGCTTGGTGGAGGTCATTCAATAGGCGTACCGCTGGCAGTATGCTCAAAGAAGTCTTTTATCGTGCCGTCGGCTACTATGACTATACATCCTGTGAGAATGAACGGTTTGGTGCTGGGAGTTCCCCAGACGCTTTCTTATTTTGATAAAATGCAGGACAGGATAATAAGGTTTGTGTGTGAAAACTCAAACATCACACCTGAGCGTTTCAGAGAGCTTATGATGACAACGGGAGAGCTTGTTATGGACGTAGGCACTGTTTTAGACGGTGAGGGCGCTGTTAAAGAGGGGATAATAGACAGTCTGGGCGGATTATCAGACGCTATTGAATGTTTATATGAGCTGATTGAATCAGGTCCTGTCGAGAAAAAGTGAAAAGAAAAACAACGTGTAAGCGGGTGAGTGATTATGTTTCAGACTATTTTAAATACCTATGATGTTTTCTGCGATGTTGAAAAGATAAACAAAAGCTACGTCGCAAAAGAAGGGGAGTATAATAACGTTAAGTATGATTA